>CANEVO010000016.1 GCA_947442255.1 Opitutia bacterium | reverse complement strand
ACCGGTTGAGGTCATGGTGTACGACCAGCCCGGCGGCGGATCCGCCCGGAAGTGCTTCAACGCCTCCGCCAGCGCGTCGGGGACGGCGCCGAGGACGGGGCTCGCGAGCAACACCAGGAAGAGCAGGAAACGCATCCGGCGGAGCAAAGGTATCCGCCCCGGCGATGCAACTGCTGTCGGAGTACGCGGTGGCCGCGTCGCTCGCGGGGGCGCAGTCTTGCTGCGTCCAATGAAGATCGCTCGAATGCCCTTGAGGCTTAGCAAGACTGCGCCCGTACGAATGCGCTGTCCCAAGTTCTCGCCTCTGCCGCAAATCGCACCCCGACGATCGCCCGGCTATGGGAGCCCACTCAGCTCACCGCGACGATCCGCTGCGTCCCGCGGCCGCCGCGACCAGGGGAGGGGACGACGTCGCCCGCGTGTTTGCCGAGCAGTTGTCCGCCGAGCGGGGAGGAGGGCGTCAGGACCAGCATCGCCCGGCCGGCGACGGCCAGTTCCAGGCCGCCCGCGCGTGGACCGATGAAGTAACAGGCGCGTTTCCCGTTCGCCTCGAGCTCCACGACGGCACCGACCGCGATCGGCGCGTTGCCGGCGAACGCGGGCAGCGGCAGGCTCGAGTAGACCTCCATGCTCGTGCCGATCTCGGCGGCGAGTTTGGCCTGGCCCTCGGCGAGGTAAGCGGCCTCCTGGCTGTGAGTGTCCCATTTGTTTTCCGCGCGGCTCTCCTCGCTCGTGGCCTCGTCGCGCGCCATCGCGGCTGCGCCGGCCTGGAGATCGAGCTCGGCGCGGAGCTGCTGAAGGATGGCGAGGCGCAGTTGGGCTTTGTCCACGAAGAGAGAAATTTTGGTAAACGTCCGGGCTCCCGCTTTTGTCTGGCCCCGCGAATCGGCGTCCCGCATCTTCACGCGCGAGTTTTCCGGCTTGTCAACGGGATCAAGCATGGCGCGCAAAATCAGCTTCATCAACTACAAGGGCGGCGTGGGCAAGACCTCGCTCATTGTCAACACGGCCGCCGCGCTCGCCAAGATCGGGAAAATCGGGTCCTCCTCTTCGATTTCGACACGCAATCGAATGGGAGCATCTGGCTCCTGAAGCTTGAGCGCTGGAACAAGATCAACGCCACCGAGGCCGGTGCGATCTACTCGATCTTCGAGCCGGGCACGGGTCAGGTGAAGGACCTGATCATCAAGGATGTCGTCGAGGGCAAGGCGGGCGAGAAGCTCCTGCCCGGCCTCGATCTCGTCCCGACCACCTTCAACCTCGTCGACCTCGAGAACGAGTATAATGGCGAACCGAAGCGGCCACCCTACCTCGTGTTCTACGAGCAACTCGCCCAGATCGAGTCGAATTACGACTTCATCCTCTTCGACTGTCCGCCGAACATTCTGCGCGCGTCGCAGTGCGGCATCTTCTCCTCGAGCGAGATTTATGTGCCGGCGAATCCGGACGCGTTGAGCTTGATCAGCTTCACACTCCTCGTCGAAAAGCTGCAGAAGTTCCACCAGCTCTCGGCCAGCTTCCGGAGGGCGACGATGAGCCCGGCGGCTCAGGTTCACGGCATCATCATCAACCCGATCAAAGCCGGGGTGGACATTGAAGTACCCAAGATGCGGATGCAGTTCCGGCTGAATCAGTTTCGGACGGCTAAGCGCGCCGCCCCCACGGGCCCCGTTTGCGATTCCCGCCGGGGCGGAGTCGGCGAAAGTGGCCGAGCTCGAGCGCAACCTGCGGCAGCGCGAACTCGCCCTGGCCGAGCGGGAGCGGGCGCTGGCGGAGAACGAGTCCCGGCAGGCGGACCGGGAGAGAGATCTCGCGGAGATGGAGGCGCTGCTGCTGGCCCGCGGAAAACTGGTGGCGGCCTCGCGCAGGCCCGTGGCGGCCCAGGTCGCGATTTCCCCGGAAGAGAAGGCGGCGCTCGAGCAACTGCGCGCCGAGCTCGAACGTCAGGAGGCCGGGGTGCTCGAGGCGAAGCAGGCGCTGCGGGAGCGCGAGGCCGCGATCGATCCGCAGGCCGCCGCGGCGCTCAAGGCCTCCGACGAGGCCTTGAAGAAGCTCGACGCTGGGGCCAAACCGCGGGGCGGTTTGGCGGGTTCGTAGTTCCGCCTTCAGGCGGAATCCGATCGGCTCACTACTTCCGCAGGGCGTAGGCGAACAGGCTGCTGCCGGCGGTGACGGCGATGTACTGCCGCCCCCCGACCGAGTAGCTGATCGGGCCGGAGGCGACACCGCCGCCGACGTTGACCTTCCAGAGCAGTTCGCCGTTCCGCGCGTCGAGCGCATAGAAGTAGCCATCGCGGCCGCCGCTAAAGAGCACGTCTGACGCGGTGGTGAGGATCCCGGCATCGGTGACGTCGGCCATCTTGAATTCCCACTTCCGTTCGCCGGTCAGCGGATCGATCGCGCGGACGGCGCCGTAGCCATCGGCCGGGTTGCGATTGTTGACCTGCGGATATCGGATGGAAGGAACGATGGAGCGGGGCGAGCCGCCCGTGAAGGAGCGGCCGGCCTCATACTTCGCCGGCGTCTTGGTGAAGGAACTCGTGTAGCTGGCCCACGTGGGGACGTAGAACAGGCCGGTGCGCGGGCTGTAGGACGGCGAGTACCAGTTGGTGCCGCCCTGGACGCCGGGGGAAACCGTCACACCCTCGCGGGTCGGGGCCATGCCCGGGGCCCGGATGGGGCGGCCGGTCTCGTCGATCCCGGTCGCCCACGTCACGTCGACGAAGGGCTTGCCCATGAGGTACTGGCCCGTGATGCGATCGAGGATGTAAAAGAATCCGTTGCGGTTGGCCCACATCATGACCTTGCGGGGCTTGCCCTGCCAGGTGATGTCGGCGAGCACCGGAATCTGGGTGGAATCGTAGTCCCAGTCGTCATGCGGCGTGAACTGATAGTGCCACTTCAGCTTGCCGGTGTCGGCATCGAGGGCGACGACACTGTCGCTGTACAGATTGTCGCCGGGGCGCTCGTCGCTGTTCCAATCGGGGCCGGGATTGCCGACGCCCCAGAAGGTGAGGTTGGTCTCGGGATCGTAGGAGCCGGTGACCCAGATGGAGGCGCCGCCATGTTCCCACGCGTCGGTGCCGGCGGGCCAGGTCTCGTGGCCGGGCTCCCCCGGGCCGGGAATCGTGTAGAAGCGCCACGCCTCCTTGCCGGTCTTGGCATCGTGCGCGGCGATGAAGCCGCGGATGCCGTACTCGCCGCCGGCGGTGCCGATGATGACCTTGTCCTTGATCACCAGCGGGGCGACGCTCATCGCGTATCCAGCTTCCGGTTTCGCCACCTGCACGTTCCAGTTCAAGGCGCCGGTCTTGGTGTCGATCGCGATCAGGTGCGCGTCGAGCGTGGCCATGAACAAGGTGTCACCGAGGATCGCGAGGCCGCGGTTCACCCGGCCGCAGCAGGGCCGCGAGTCGGGCGAGGGCCGGTAGGAGTAGATCCAGAAGATCCGTCCGGTCGCGGCATCCATCGCGACGACGTCGTTGGGCGCCTGCACGGTGTACATGATGCCGTCCACGACGAGCGGCGTGGCCTCGAACTTCTCGAGGGAGCGGGCCTGGAAGACCCATTGCAGCTCAAGGTCCTTCACGTTCTCCGGCGTGATGTCCTGCAGCGGGCTGTGCCGTTGGCTGAGTACCGAGCCGGAATGGGTGAGCCAGTTCTGCGGCTCCTGCGGGGCCCGCAGGATCCGATCAAACGTGACGTCTGCCGCGAAGGCGCGGCCGATCAGGAGCAGGAGGAGGAGGGTACGGGTCATCATGGGGCGGCGGCGCCTTTCAGCGAGGCAAGGTAGCTGACGAGGTCGGCCAGCTCCTGAGCATTCAATTTGTCCCGATACGACGGCATCGGGGACTTGGTCACGAAACTCTGGTCGCGGATCGTGTCCCGCGGGATCGACAGGAGCTGATCCTTGGTATCAAGGATCTGCACACTGAAGGCGTCCTGGTTGAGCATGATTCCAGTGATGGTGATGCCGTCCTTCGCGGCGATCTGTAGCAGGCGGCTGGCCTGGAGCACCTCGGCGTCGGGTTCGAGGAGCGAGCGTTCGAGTTCCCCGGCGCGGCGGATGGCGCCAATCTCCGTCAGGTCGGGTCCCTGGCGGGAGCCGACACCTTTCACGCGGTGGCACGTGGCGCAGTCGCTCTTCTCGTACCACGCCTTGCCCCGCGACGGATCGCCGCCGAGCGCGCCCGCGCGGGCCTCGTCTGCGGCCATCGAACGCAGGTAGGCGACGATGGTCGTGGCCTGAAATTCGGAGTAATTGTTGGGCGGCATCGCCGTACCCGGGACGCCGATGCGGATGACGCGGACGAGGTCGCTGTCGGTGGACGCGGTCTTGAAGCGATTGCGGCCCAGGTCGATGCCGGGGATGAAATTGCCGTCGGGCCCGTGGCAGTTCGCACAGTTGGCGCGGAAGAGCCGGCCGCCGTCTTCGACGTCGGCGGGAGTATAGCCGTGCTGGGCGAGCAGCGAGGCGAGCGTCAGGGAGTACGCCAGCAGGAGGAGGGGAAGTCTGCGCAACATGGGAAAGTGAGAGCCGGAATCCGGGGATCGGATCACAGCGGGAGAGGGTGCGCCGAGCCAAGCTCCGGCGTCATGCCCCGTCAAGCGCGCTCAAATTTTCACCGGCTCGAACCGCGAGTCGAGGAGGTGATTGACCAGAAAGGCGACGATGTAGGCGCTGCCGCAGATGGTGATGAGGATGGCGTAACCGGCGGATTCGCCGCCCGGCAAGAGCTGGTAGTGGTCGAGCATCCGCCCGGCGAAGATGGGAAACAGGATGCCGCCGAGCGAGCCCACGGCGCCGCCGATGCCGGCAAGCGCAGCGATCGTGCGCTTGGGAAACATGTCGGAGGCCGAGGCGTAGGTGGTTGCGGACCACGCCTGGTGCGCGGCGGCCGCGAGGCCGATGAGAAAAACCGCCAGCCACTCGCTGACGCGCGGCGCGAGGGCCGCCGGCATGACGCAGATCGAGAAGATGAACATGGCGGTCTTGCGCGCTCGCCGGGCAAAATGAAGCGGCTCTCCGCCGGCTCGTTGCGATAAAAGGGAATCCAGAGGAGCAACCAGAGGAAACCCGCCACGCCGGCCGCGATGAACGCCATCTGCCAGCCATAGCTGTACGCGACCCACGGCACGATCGCGGGCGCCACGACGGCGGCGACCTGTGGGCCAGCTTGAAAAAAGGAGGCCGCCAGCGCTCGCTCGCGGGGCGGAAACCAGTGCATCACCGCCTCGCCGCCCGGTGGGCAGCATCCGTGCCGATGCCGGGCTTGCGTCCATGGAGGAATCGACGAAAGGATCAGCCTCTCCTCTGGAGGGGTGGCCGAGTGGTTTATGGCTCCAGTCTTGAAAACTGGCGTGGGCGTAAGTTCACCGTGAGTTCGAATCTCACCCCCTCCGTTCTTCCTGGGCCAGTCCCGGAGGAACGAATCGCATCTCGGCGCCGCCCATAAAAAGGGGTGAACGACGCCGTGCGGGGCGGCCCCGGCGTCGCTTTCCTTGGCCGGTGCACACCGCCGCTCCGTTCCCGCCCGCGGTCGCCGAACTACAGGGGCTCTACGGGGCGTTTTCGTTTTCAGAACGCCTGCTCCAAAAGATTTGGCTGCGCGGCGATTTCGATCGGGCGGCGGCCTGTACGGCGGACGGACGACGGGTGCGGATTCTTCATCCCGGCAAATGGAATCTGCTCAGCGGGCCGGACTTTCGATCGGCGCGGCTGCGTTTCGCGGACGGGCCGGAAACGACCGGTGACATCGAGGTGCACCTGCACGTGAGCGATTGGGAGGCGCACGGTCACGCCCGCGATCCAGCATACGATCGAGTCTTGCTCCATGTCGTGCTCTTTCCTGTGCCCGCCGGGCATCCGACGGTTGGCGCGGCCGGTCCGATCCCGACTCTGACCTTGTTGCCGCTGCTGCACCATGCGTTGGAGGAGTTCGCGGCCGAGGAAGCCGTCGAGGTATTGGCGAATCGGGCCCACAGTCGGCTGCCGGACGAACTGGGCGCACTGTCGGCCACGGACCTCGCGGCCGCTCTCGCGCGCCATGCGACGGCCCGCTGGAACCAGAAGATTCACTTCGCGCGTTTGCGGGTGCAGCGTCTTGGCTGGCCGGGGGCGTGCCACCATGCGGCGTTGGAGATTCTCGGTTATCGGTTCAACCGTGCACCAATGCTGCGGGTGGCGGGACAATGGCCGATCCAGAAGTGGAGCGCGGCGCCAGAGACCGCGGAGGCGGCCTATGCAGCGGAGTTGGGTGGATGGAGTCTGCAGGGCGTGCGCCCGGCGAATCATCCCCGCCGACGCCTTCGCCAATATGCCGAATGGTCGGGGCGGCGGCCCGATTGGCCGGACCGCTGGCGTGGCTGGACCATGCCGACCGCGGAGGCCACGCCCAATTTGTCCACGCGGGACGCGCGCCGGATGGCTCGTTTTACAAACGTCCGGGCAGCCCTCGCCGAAGCGATCGGTGCCGGCGGTCTAACGGGGTCGCGTTTCGACACGCTCGTCTGCGATGGCTTGCTTCCGCTGGCGGCAACCACCGGCCACGCGGACGGCGCGAGTTTCTTCTGGCAGCACTGGTTTGCCGGCGACCTGCCGCCGAGTCTAAAGTCCGGCCTCCGGCAACTCGGAGTCTTTGACGGCCGGGCCCAACCCGCCTGCCATGGACTGGCTCAAGGACTGTTGGGCTGGTTGATCGAGCGTGAGGCGCGCGAAGTCGGACCCCTCATCTGATCGCCGGCGGGGCGGTCTTCGACCCCCTCCGGAAGCGCTGGGAATGGGCGGGCGGAAGGAAGTGCCTCAACTTTCGCGGCGTCGGCCTCACCGAGGGAAGATTCCGACGGTCCCGGCGGGGCGGGGAGCTTGACAAAATTTTGGCCGAAAGGCTACGTTGCCAGACTCTATCACACTCACTTTCAAGAAAGTGGGCCCTGCGGCCCGCTTTTTTTTTCCCATTAATCCTCCCTTATGAGCAGCGAAATTCTATCCGTCCTGGAATACATGGAGAAGGAGAAAGGCATTCCGCGTGGCGATATGATCTCCACGATCGCGAATGCGCTGAAGACTGCCGCGCAAAAAGGCATCAATTCGGGTCAGGAACTGAAGATCGATATCAACCCGAAGAACGGGCAGTTACATGCGTGGGCCGTGCTCAAGGTGGTTGATTCAGTGAGCAATCCGAAGACCGAGATTCATATCGAAAAGGCTCAGGCGGTTCGCCCGGGCGCGGTGTTGGGTGAAATGGTGGAAAAGGAAGTCGATCCCTCGACGCTCGGCCGGATCGCGGCCCAGACCGCCCGCCAAGCCGTCATGCAGCGCCTGCGGCAGTTCGAGAAGGACCGCATTTACGACGACTTCAAGGATCAGGTGGGCAACATCGTGACCGGCACCGTCCGTCGTCGCGAACGCAACGATCTCTATGTCGATCTCGGCAAGGCCGAGGCGATCCTGCCCGGCAAGGAACAGGTCCCCGGCGAAGAGTACCAGCCTGGCGATCGGATCCGCTGCATCCTGGTGGAGATCCAGAGCACGCCGCGCGGACCGGAGATCATTCTCAGCCGCGCCAGCCCCAAGTTTGTCCGCCGCCTGTTCGAACTCGAGGTCACGGAAGTGGCCGACGGTACCGTCAAGATCGAGGCCTTCGCCCGCGAGCCCGGTTACCGCACCAAGATTGCGGTCACCAGCAGCGACCCGAAGGTGGACCCGGTCGGTGCCTGCGTGGGCGCCCGCGGTGCCCGCGTGAAGACGATCGTGCGGGAACTCGGCGGCGAGAAGATCGACATCATCAAGTACTACGCGGATCCCCGCGAGATGATCATCGAGGCCCTCAAGCCGGCCCTGCCGCGCGAGATCGTGCTCGATGAGAAGAGCCATCGCATTCTCCTCAAGGTGGCGACCGACGATCTCGCGATCGCCATCGGCCGCAAGGGCCAGAACGCGCGGCTCACATCGCGCCTCATCGGCTGGCGGCTCGACATCGAGGAATTCAAGGCGGTCGGCGCTGATCCCGAGGGCGATGCCAAGCGCAAGCTCGTCGCCACCCTCGGCATTCCTGAGGCGACCGCCCTCCGTCTGGTCAAATCCGGCTTCGTGTCCCTCGAACTCTTCGAGGGTGTCGAGGCCGGCGATCTCGAGGGCGCCGGCTTCACCGCCGAGGAAGCCGCGGATATCATCTCCCGCGTCACCGCCCGTTCCGCGCAATAACCGTCACTTTCTTCTGTATTCTACTGCATGAGCATTCGCATCCACAAACTCGCCGAAGAACTCGGCTTGGACAACAAGGAGATGATAGCGCTCCTCAAAGAGCGCAAAATCATCGCCGCGGATGTGAAGTCAGTCTCGAGCACCGTCGATAACATCAACGCCGAGGCGTTGCGGGACGAGTTCACCAAGAAGCCGGCGACCGACGTCCCCGCCGACGTCGTGGCCGCGCCCGCCAGCGCGCCAGTCGACACCGCCGCGGCCAGGATCAGTTTGCCCCCGGGAGCGTTCGTGAAGTCCAAGGACGATATCGATCGCGAGAAGGAAGTCGCCGCCGCCGCGAAGGCCGCGGCCGCGAAGTCACCGGCCCCCTTGCCGCCGATCCCGCCGCCAGTCGCGAAGCCTGCGGCGATGCCTCCCGCTGCACCCCGCCACGTTTCAGCGCCGCCACCCGTGGCGCGCATTCCCGTCGCGGCCCCCGCGCCCCGTCCCGCCCCGGTGCCCATGGCGCCGCCGCCGGTTCGCGTCCCGATGCCCGCTGTCGCTCAGGCCCTGAGGCCGACCGCCGTGTCGGCACCCGTCCCCGCCCTGGTGGCCGCGATTTTGCGCTCGGCTCCGGTTTCGGTGCCCGCTCCGCCTCCGGTGCCCGTGGCCAAGGTCCCAACGGCGCCGCCGCCCGTTCCGGTTCGTCCGCCCGCAGCGACCATGGCGCCAAAGCCACCGCCGCTTCCGGGTGTCGTCGCTCCCGCCCCGGTCGCCCCTGTCATCACGATGCAGGGCGACACCAAGGTGCTGCACCTCAAGCCGCCGATCGTCGTGCGGGATTTCGCCCTCGCGCTCGGGTTGAAGCCTTTCAAGTTGATCTCCGAGCTCAACCAGATCGTGGGCTTCGCGGCGATGAACTCGACGATTGAGGAGTCCGTGGCCCAGAAGGTGGCGGACAAGTACGGTTTCCTGCTCGAGATCAAGCATCGCGGCGATCCCGTCCAGCAGGCGGCGGCTGCGAAGGAGAAGAAGGAAAAAAAGCCGGTCGAGGACGAGTCGAAGTTCCTCCAGCCGCGCCCGCCGGTCGTGTGCATTCTCGGTCACGTCGACCACGGCAAGACCTCCCTCCTCGACGCCATCCGCAAGGCGAACGTCGTCGCGGGTGAGGCCGGCGGCATCACGCAGCACATCGGCGCGTACCAGATCGAATTCAACGGCCGCAAGATCACCTTCCTCGACACGCCCGGTCACGCCGCCTTCACCAAGATGCGCGCCCGCGGCGCCAGCGTCACCGATATCGCGATCCTCGTGGTCGCCGCCGATGACGGTTTCATGCCGCAGACCGACGAGGCGCTGAAGATTGCCCTCGCCGTCAAGGAGCAGCAGCCCGATCGATTCGCGCTCATCGTCGCCGTCAACAAGATGGACGTGAAGGGCGCCAACCTGGATCAGGTGAAGAACCAGATGCAGCAGCGCAACATCGCCCCCGAGGACTGGGGCGGTCAGACGATCACCGTGCCGGTATCGGCGATCAAGGGTCAGGGCATCACCGAGCTGCTCGATATGATCCTCCTCCAGACCGACGTGCTTGAGCTCACGGCCAATCCGAAGGCGGAGGCCAGCGGTCTCGTGATTGAGTCGGAAATCGATTTCGGCCGCGGCCCGCTCGCGACGGTGATTGTTCAGCGTGGCACGCTGCGCATCGGCGATGCGATTGTCTGCGGTGCGCACTTTGCCCGCGTTCGCGCCATGTACGACGATCACGGCGAGAACGTGAAGGAAGCGACGCCCGGCACGCCCGTGCGCGTCATCGGCTGGTCCGGCACGCCCGACAGCGGCGCCGCGTTCAAGGCGGTCAAGAATGTCCGCGAGGCTGAGAAGATTGCGGAGGAAGAGGAGTTCCGGATCAAGCAGGTGGCAACCACCGCGGCGGCGACGCCGAAGGAAGTTTCCGTCGAGCGCCTTTTCGCCAACATCGCGGCCACCCAAGCCAAGGTGCTGAAGTTGATCATCAAGACCGATGTCTTCGGCTCCGCCGAGGCCGTGCGCAATGTCCTCGAGGGCATCAAGAGCACCAAGGTCTCGCTCGAGATCGTTTCCACCGAGGTCGGCCTCGTCACCAAGAACGATGTCCTCATGGCGGGCGCCGCCGGTTCGGTCATCATCGGTTTCCATACGAAGCTCGAAAGCGGCGTCACGCCGCTCGCGAAACACCACGGCGTCCGCGTCGAGACGTACGAGATCATCTACGAGATGGGCGACAAGGTTCGCGAGATGATGGCGGACATGCTCGATCCGGATCTGAAGGAAACCAAGACCGGTGCGGTCGAGGTCCGGCAGGTGTTCCCGCTGGCCAAGGGCTTCGTCGCCGGCTGTCTCGTCACCGAGGGCAAGATCAATCGCAATGCGTCGGCGCGCCTGCGCCGGGGCCGCGAGATCGTGCACGAGGGCAAGATTGGGACGCTCAAGCGCTTCAAGGACGATGCGAACGAGGTTCGCGCCGGCCTCGAGTGCGGCATCAAGCTCGACGACTTCAACGGCTACCAGGCCGGCGATCTCATCGAGTGCTACGAGGTCCAAAAAGTCCGGGCCGCGTTGTAATTCCCGATCTTCGGTTCAAGGTGCCGCGCCGGCTCTGGCGCGCTGCCGGATCGAAAGTCGCGAATCGAAAAACGAAAATCCCGATGTCCAACCGCATTGTCCGCGTCAACGAGCTCATCCAGCGCGAGATCAGCGCCATCCTGCGCCAGCGGTACCAAAGCGAGTCGGTGGCGATCACCATTTCCGAAGTCCGGGTTTCGCCCGACCTGCGGGATGGCCGGGTGTTCGTGGCCGTCGTCGGGAGCGAGGAATTTGCCGAGGAGAAACTGCGCTGGCTGCGTTCGCAGGCGAATGACATCCGCACCGAAGTCAGCCGGCGGATCGTGCTGAAGTACCTGCCGAAGTTCGCGTACCTCCTCGATCATACTGCGATTCGCGGCGCGCGGATCCTCCAGATGATCGACGAGATGGCCCCGCCGGCGGAGGAGTCGAAGCCGGAGGAGCCCAAGCCCGACGAGCCGGCGCCCTGACCATGGATAAATTTTATCCCGAACTCTCGGAGCAGTTCGCCCGGCTGCTCGCTTCGCTGGCCGGACGAAAGATCGCCGTCATCGGCCATGCGCGTCCCGACGGCGATTGCATCGGTTCCCAGGTGGCGCTCGCCCGCGTGCTCCAGGCCCGGGGCTGCGACGTCATCTGCGTCAACGCCGATGTCGTGCCGCGCCGGCTCCAGTTTCTGATTCCCGGCATGACCTTTCTGCGCCCGGACGAGGTCCTGCGGAACACGGAGGATCGCGCCGCCATCTTCGTCGACTGCGCGGATCATGCGCGCGGCGGCGAACGGCTGAAGGCGTGTTATCCCGAGCCGGTGGCCATGATCGATCACCATCTCTCGAATGTCGGCTACGCGGCGTACAACCTGATCGACAGCGCGTCGGCCGCGACCTGCGAAATTCTCGCCGGCATTTTCTTCGACAACGATCTGGTCGTGGATGCGGTGGCCGCGCAGGCGTTGTTTGCCGGCATTCTCACGGACACCGGCCAGTTCCGTTTCAGCTCGACCTCCCGGCGCTGCTTCGTGCTCGCGGGCGAACTGGTGGCGCGCGGTGCCCGGCCGGCGGAAGTCGGCTACGAGCTCTATGAGCGCGAGTCGGAGGGCAAGCTGCGGCTGCTCCAGCACTACCTCGCTTCGCTCCGGCTCGAGCAAGGCGGCCGGATTTGCATCGGCTCGCTGGCGCCGGGAGTCTTCGACGCCACCGGCTCCAGCATCGAGGACACCGAGGGCCTGGTGGATTACGCGCGGAGCATCGACGGCGTGGAGATTGGCGCCCTGATCGAGGAACGCACCGACGGCACCGTGAAGGCGAGCCTGCGGGCGAAGGAACCGGCGTTGCGCGTGGATCTCGTCGCCGCCCAGTTCAATGGCGGCGGTCACGCCTGCGCGGCGGGCTTGAATTTGAAGACCGGCACGGAGAATTTTTATGCCCGGCTGCTCGCGGCGATGACGGAGCGGCTGCGCATCGTGGATGCAGCACGGAAGACCTGAGCATGCTTGGACCGCCCAAAGAACTCGATGGCATCCTGCTGGTGGACAAGCCCGGGGACCACACTTCGCATGACGTGGTCGCGCGGCTGCGGGGTAAGTTGAAGATGAAGCGCATCGGCCATGCCGGGACGCTCGATCCAATGGCCACTGGCCTGCTGATCATGCTCGTCGGCAAGGCCACCCGCGTGTCGCAGTATCTCACCAACCTTGACAAGGAGTACGAGGGGACCGTCGAGCTGGGAAAGGTCACCGACACCCAGGACGCGGATGGCGAGATGAGGGAGACGCGTCCGGTGCCTCCGCTGACCGAGGACGAACTCAAGGAGGCGATCAAGGGCTTCCTCGGCGATCAGTACCAGATGCCGCCGATGTATTCGGCGATCAAGATCAACGGCGTGCCGCTCTACAAGAGCGCCCGGAAGGGCGAGGACATCGTGCGGGAGCCGCGCTTCATCCGCGTGATGAACTGGGAGGTGACGAAATTCGGGCTGCCGCGTTTTGATTTTCGGCTGCGCTGCACCAAGGGCACGTACGTGCGCACGCTGGCCCACGATCTCGGCCAGAAGCTTGGCTGTGGCGCGCATCTGGCGGCGTTGCGCCGCACGGCGACCGACAAGTTCAACGTGGCCCAGGCCCTGACGCTCGACCAGATCATGGCCATGAGTCTGACGGAAATTGAGCAAAAGTTGATCGCGCCCCGCGATGCGGTGCCGATGCTGGCGCTGTGAGTGCAGGCCGCAAAACCGATCGGATCGCCCCTCGCGGGGCCAGGTGAGGGCAGGCGAGATGGCGGCATCGATGCATTTCGACGGTCTCAATCACGTCGCGCTGTCTGCCCGGCCGCTGCATCTCGCCATCGGGATTTTCGACGGCGTCCACCTCGGCCACCGCGCCGTCATCGTGCCTGCGGTCCAGGCCGCGCGACAGGACAAGGGACTGAGCGGAGTCCTGACGTTCTGGCCGCATCCGAGCGCGCTGTTCCGGCCGCAGGCGCCGACCCGTCTCATGTTCGACCCGGCCACGAAGACCAGGGTCCTGCTCGACCTCGGCGTCGACTTGGTGATCACGCAACCATTCACCCCGGAGGTTGCCGGAATCGACGCGGAGGCTTTCGTGCCCTGGCTCAAGGCCCGGTTGTCGTCGCTCGTCGCGATCCACGTCGGTGAGAATTTTCGCTTCGGCCAGGGACGTCGCGGAGATGTGGCGCTGCTGGCGCGGACGGCGGCGGCGCACGGGTTGAAGGCGTTCACTGCCCCGCGTGTCACGCTCGCCGGCGAGCCGGTGAGCAGCACGCGGGTCCGCGCGCAACTCGAGGCGGGCAACCTCGAGACGGTGAATGCACTGCTCGGTTATTCGTATTTCGCCGCGGGCGTGATTGCTCCCGGCAAGCAGCTCGGGCGGACGCTTGGTTTTCCGACCTTGAATATCCCGTGGGCGCCGGATCTTCGCCCCCGGTTGGGCGTCTATGCCGTGCGCGTTTGGAACCAAGCCCACCCGCGCCCGCTGCCCGCCGTGGCCAACTATGGGCTGCGGCCCACGGTGGAGCAGGCGACCGAGCCTCGGCTCGAGGTGCATGTGCTCGGAGCCTGTCCCTTCACGTCTGGTGACGCGGTCACCGTGGAATGGCTGCACTTTCTCCGACCGGAGATGAAGTTCGCCGGCGTCGATGAACTCCGCGTGCAAATCGCGCGGGATCGGGAGTCGGCGGAGGCGTACTTCGCGGTCGGGAAGTAACGTCCCGGAGGTTGGCAGCGAAGGACGAACCAAGGGCGATCCAAGTCCGGACCACCGTAGCTGCGTGAGCGAGTGGCGACTGGGGTGGAAATCAAGAGACCGGCGCTGAGTCCGCCGGCCAGCGGGCTCGAAACGCCAGTTGGGCGTCGCGGTCCGGCACTTCATCGTAGCCGGGGCGCATCAGGAACTTCATCGGATAGGCCGCGTCGAGCGAAAGCACCTCGACGGTTACTCCGGTGACGGCAAACATGGCCCGCCAGGCGCCGCACCCGATTTCAAACTCGGTCGCGTTGCGCCGCTTGATGCGTCGCGTGCGATGCGGGGCGGGATCCCGCGCGAGCAACTCGATCAGGCGCGGCGTGAAATCGATTTGCCAGGTTTCCCTCAACCACTGGCCCTGCGCCAGCGCGGCGGCCGCAAACGTCACGGTGAAGCGCGCGGGCTCGCGGAGCTCCGCTTCCATCGCGTCGATCCATCCGGCGCGGGCGGCGGGAAACGCGTCGTAGGTCGCGACGTAGGGCTTCACGTCGAAGATCGGCGTGCCATCAATCAGGTCACAAGGTCCGATCCGCAGCCGCCGGCCGGTGACGGCCAGGAGGTTCACGCAGGTCAGGCCAAGGGGGTTGGGCCGGTGCGGCGAGCGCGTGGCAAAGACCCCGCGGCGACGGGACGGACCCCGCGGCGGCAGCACGAGCGGTCGCCAGTTGTCGTTGCGATGAAACCAGGACAGCAGCCAGATGCGTTCGAATCCGGCGAGGTCCTGGAGCGCCTGCTCATAGCTGCAGTCCGCGAGCAGTTCGACTTCGTTGGATTCCTCCGAGGCGGCCGCCGGCTGGTGCCCGGCCTGGAACTTCACCTGCTGCCGGGTGCGAAGATGACCGATCGGTAGAAGTGTAAGCGACGGCTGCAACCCGGCCACCCAACCGCGTGGCGGTGTGGAGGTCGACACGGAAGTCCGCGGATCATCCGGTAGGGCGGGTTGTACCGAGAGGCTGCTCAAGCGGCCCGCAGGCCAGTCGCGGATTATTTTTCGCTGACCGCGGGGGTGCCGGTCCCACCCGCTACCAGCCAGACCAATCCGCCGACCAGGCCCCAGCCGACCGAGACGGCCCAGAAAGCCAGCGCGAGCGTCGCGACGCGCCCATCGGCCGCGGTCGCGAGACCGAGCGTGGCCAGCATGGCGACCAGAGTGCCCTCGCGCACGCCATGGCCGCCGATGCTGATGGGCAGGGCCGCGGCCACATAGGCTCCGGCCGCCGCGACCGTCATGCCGAGCAGGCCGATCTCAAGTCCGACGCTGCGCGCGAGCAGCCACAGGGAAACGCAGTCCACCAGCCACACTCCGACGCTGATCACGGTGGCTGCGGTGAGCGCCGCGCGGCGGGCCCCGAGGGCGACGGCGGCGTCATGCAGGCTCGCGGCGCGTGGCGCGCCGAGCAGCCGGGCCGAGAGCGGTTCCCACCAGCGCGTGCGGGTTGCGCTCCAGCCGGCGGCGAGGAGCAGGCCGAAGGCGGCGAGACTGGCGGCGAGCAGCATCTGCAGTTCGGCGCCGCCGGGAGCGAGGGCGAGGTGCAGACCGAGCGCCAGAGCCGCGAGGGCGAGCAGCGCGCCGAGGCCGAGCAGACGGTCGGCCACCAGGCTCGCGGCGGCGGCGGCTTTGCGGTCGGGATGGACCCGCCACAGATGGCCGAAGCGCACGGCGTCGCCGGCGACGCCGCCGGGCAGGAAGGAATTGTAGAACTGGCCGATCCAGAAGACCCGATGAACCCAGCCGGCGGAGAGGAAGAGTCCTTGGGCGTGCAACAGGATTTGCCAGCGCCAGGCCTGCAGCGGGTAGGCGGCTCCGGCCAGCAGGAGGGCCGGCAGCGCGAGGGACCAGTCGAGGCCGCGCAGGCCGCCCAGACGCGCCCACTCCACCTGGCCAGACAGCCAGCCGAGCAGGGCCAGCGACAAGGCATAGCGCAGCACGGTGCCGGCGGGGGTCTGCAGGAACGCAAGGAGGCGCACGCCGCCTTGATGTCAGTGCCACCGCGGGTGGCAAATTTTGCGTCGCCAGCCGCCAGCCCGGTGGAAAACTGGTCTGGCCGAATGCAGTTGGACGAATACCGCAAGCTCAGCGAGGTCGAGGAGCGGATGTGGTATTTTCACGCCCTTAACCGCCGGCACGTCCACTGGCTGGCACGGCTGCTGCCGCCGGGGCCGGCCCGGCTGCTCGACGCCGGCTGTGGTACGGGCGGGTTGATCAAGGCGCTGCACGCGGCCAACCCGGACTGGCGCGCCACCGGCCTCGATTTCATGCCGCTGGCCTGCGCGCTGGCGCGCGAACGCACGGGGGCGGAGATCGTGCAGGGTTCGATCACGGAACTGCCGTTCGCCGACGGCAGCTTCGCCGCGGTCGTTTCGGCCGACGTGGTCTGTCAGGTGGAGGATGGCGCGCGGGCCCTGCGGGAGTTCGCCCGCGTGGTGCGGCCCGGAGGCATCGTGCTGGTGAACGTGCCGGCCTACGCCTGGCTGTGGTCCTATCACGACGACACCTGTGAGACGAAGCACCGCTACACGCGGCCGGAGCTGGCCGGGCACTTTCGGGCGGCCGGTCTCACGGTGGAATTTGCGAGCTATGCGAACCTGCTGCCCCTCCCGCTGATCGCGGCCCGGCGGAAACTTTTCCGGCCGGCGAGCCCCACCAGCGATGTGCAGCTCTATCCGGCGCTGATCGAGGCCGGGTTTGCCGGGTTGGCGGCGGTGGAATTCGCCTGGCAGCGCGCCGGGCTGGCGTCGGGCGCCGGCAGTTCGGTGTTCGTCGCGGGGCGTCGGCCAGTCCCGTGAGCGAGAGGAAACTGGATTCCTGGATCGGAGGCGGGTCAGCGTGAACGGCTCGTCGGCTTCTGCAGTCGAAACCAGACTGTCTCGGCGGGGAAAAACTGGGAATAGTGAAGCCGGTCGTACTGATAGTGGCCAAGGGCGCCCAGGATTTCAGTCCGATGCCGGTCCACCAAAGCCGCATCGGGAGCCAGCGTCACAATCCAGGCCATCCACAGCGGCTCCCGCACCAAGCCCAGTTCCTGATCGCGCCGCGGAGACAGCCTGACCAATTCATTCAGCTGCGTCTGCGAAACATCCAGCGCGTCCTGCTCGGTGTGCTGCGGTTTCCACAGTTGGTTCAGGCTCCGCCAATCGTGCAAAAAGGGTTTCAGGTCCTGGTGGTCCAACTGGTGCCAGCGGGAGATGTCGGCCGCCGCACTCCGCGCGCTGGCGATTAATCCCTGCTCATAGGCGGCCCGCATGGCCGGATCGGTTTCCATCTCCCACAAGGCTCGTACATCGACCGTGCTCGTCACTCCGGTCCAGCGATACTGCTTCGGCTTGTCGAAGCGCATTCCGTCGGCACTGATCTGGAGACGGCTTCGCCGGGGTTCACCACCGACCTCGCGAGCGGCGTCCTGATAAAGCCTGTCCCACTTCGCATCGCGGGTCACCTGATGCATGGCTTTCAGGATGAACAGCAGGCGCGGCGCGCCTTCCCAGGTGAAGATCCCAAACGAATTACGGTAACGGGCCGGAGCATAGGAGGTGGTGGGAAGGCGCCATTCCGTCGAGAGCAGGGCGTCGGCAACCTCCACCATCTTGGCGACGATTTTTTGCCGCTCGTCCGGTGCCGCCATGCCGGAGTCCAGATAACGCCAGAGTCCATAGAACCAGGGTGAAGTCTGGTCGTTCGAGCCCATCGACGGCGGCGTTTTGCCATCCGTCGCCAGGCCGCGCCCGATGAAGCCAGGCGTGTCGCCAACGGAGGCCAGGAGCAGCAGTCCCTGCACCAGTTTTCTGGCTTTGACGCGGTCGGCTTCCTCCCGGCGATGCAGCCAGCGCTGGCAGATTCCATCCAGATAAAGGCCGTTGAACATGGACCCATTTTCGGTGGGCGTCCACCAACCCAGCGCATTGGGTTTATTCTGCCGAAACTCTTCCGCCGTGGGCCGGGCAAACGCGCCGTTCGTATCCGCAAAATCAATCAGGATGCCGTGTTCATCGACAAACCGCCGCCAGATTTCCCGGTGCGCATTCTCCATGTTGGCCTCCGCGGCACTGACAGGAACCGGGATTTGCCGCGGCGAAGGGGACACTTGGGCGAAGCCAGCGGCCGCGAGAAGAAGGAACGCGCTCAGGGGCTTGGGGCGGAGGTGCATCGCTGATAGGGGTAGGGTCTTGCTGGCCGGAACCGGGCTGAGGATACGCCTTGGCTTGATCGGAGCGCGCGGAGATCGCAACCCCAGCCCGCAACGACGGCCGGCTCAACGGGAGCGCAGCAAAATTCTTCGGTTCGCAGCAGCCCTACTTGTCATCTATCAGATGACAAAATCGAGTGCTGGGACGGCGCGAGGAGCGCAGCGGTTCTCGACGATCGATCTGGATCCGTTTCGATCGCCCTCTTTTTGACCCTTGCCTCGCCGGTCCGGCACGTGCCGTTTTGCAGGCATGAGACTGTTTTCTTCGCTGCTCCTGCTGGTCTCCCTCGTCGCGGTTTCAATCGCCGCCGCGGCCGCCGCGACGGTCCGGCCGAATCTCCTCGTGATTCTCGCCGACGATCACGGTTACGGCGATGTCTCCGCCTTCCGTCCTCAAGGCGACGTTCGCACCCCGCACCTCGATCGCCTGGCGGCCGACGGCATGCTCTTCACCACGATGCGCGCCAATGGCACCGTCTGCTCGCCGACGCGCGCCGCCCTTCTGACCGGCCGTTACGCCGACCGCGCGGGTGTTCCCGGGGTGATTCGCACCCAGGCCGCCAACTCCTTCGGCCACCTCGCACCCGACCTCCCCACGCTCGCGAACCAGCTGCGCACGGCCGGCTACCACACTGCCCTCGTGGGAAAATGGCACCTCGGCCTCACCACCCCGAACACGCCCAACGAGCGCGGTTTCAATTTTTTCCACGGCTTTCTCGGCGACATGATGGACAGCTACACGACGCATCTCCGCCACGGGAATAATTACCTCCGGCGCAACCAGGAGGTCATCACGGCGCCGGGACACGCCACGGACCTCTTTACCGGTTGGGCCTGCGACTACCTGCGCGAACGGGCCGCGGCGCCGGAACCGTTTTTCCTCTATCTCGCCTACAACGCCCCGCATTTCCCGATCGAGCCGCCCGCCGCCTGGCTGGAACGGGTGCGCCAGCGCGCCCCGGGCATGGAACCGGCGCGCGCCGCCAACGTGGCACTCGTCGAGCATTTCGATGACGGCATCGGCCGCGTGCTGGCGGCGCTGCGCGAAACCGGCCTCGATCGCACGACCCTCGTGGTGTTTTGCTCCGACAACGGCGGTTCACTGCCCCACGCGCAAAACAACGACCCCTGGCGTGACGGTAAGCAAAGCCACTACGAGGGCGGTCTGCGGGTGCCCTTCATCGCCCGCTGGCCCGGCACGATCGCCGCCGGCTCTCGGTCGAACTACGCCGGTCTGACGTTCGACATCTTTGCCACCTGCCTCGAAGCCGCCGGAGTGGTCCGGCCGGCCGGCCTGGACGCTGTCAGCCTGCTGCCCATTCTACGCGGACACCCCGCCCCGGCCGGGCCGCGCGACCTCTATTTCGTTCGCCGCGAGGGCGGCCCGGCGTACGGCGGCAAGGCCTATCACGCCCTGATTCGCGGCGACTGGAAACTGTTGCAAAACGATCCTTATTCGCCGCTCGAGCTCTACAATCTGAAAGACGATCCCAAGGAGCAGACCGACGTCATTGCCCAACATCAGGAAATCGCGCGCGAAATGCAGGCGTCGCTGAGCGTCCATATCCAGCGCGGCGGCGCGACGCCGTGGCAGGGACCTGACCTGCGGTAAGCAAATCGAAGGTAGAGTCTGGAATTCGTGGTCCCGGATTTCCGGTTATCTGATTTCTCCGGGAGCAGAAGCGCTGCTCTGAAACCCAGGGGCCCCGTTGCGGCGCCCCAACTGATCGCGTAGCCCTTTGCAGATTAAGATGGGGCTTACGTTTGCGACGTTGGCGCGGCGATTCCGGGGCTGGCCTCCCCTGATCGGGTGAGTTCTCGGCGATTTGGTGCGAATGCCTTTGCGCGCCAAGGTGGCCGGTCGTTCGGCTTTTCGCCTTATGAAGAGCTCTCTCGGCGTTCTTCCTCTCGGCAGCGTAGACTCTACAGGACTCGAACCTGTGACCCCTTCCATGTCAAGGAAGTGCTCTAACCAACTGAGCTAAGAGTCCGCACTAAGGGAGTCGGGGAGTAAGCATGACCCCAGCGCGGATCGGCAAGGAAAATTCTCGGTACTCGCGGCCGGTCGGATCCGGAAATCTTCGCGGTTTCTGCCCCGCGATCGCGCTTTTCGACCTCGCGCGCGTTCGGGGTGAATCTGCCGCTTGATCCGCGTCGGTATTTCGTGCCCTCATCGCGTCATGTTGCAATCGCTTCGGATCCGGAACCTCGCGCTGCTCGAGGAAGTGTCGCTCGACTTCGAAGCGGGCTTCACGGCGGTGACCGGAGAGACCGGGGCGGGTAAGAGCATCCTGCTGGGTGCGCTCAGCCTGCTCGCGGGCGAGCGGGCGGACAAGACCGTCATCCGGCAGGGCGCGCCCGCCGCCGAGGTCGAGGCCAGCCTGTATTTCACCGACCCACGCCGCATCGACGGCATTCTGGGCGAACTAGGCCTGCCGGCATGCGAGGAGGGCGTTTTGCTACTCAGGCGCAGCCTTCCGCGGGAGAAGGCCCCGAAGATCACCGTGAACGGCAGCTTCGCGACGCTCGCCGCGCTGCAGCGGCTGGGCGAGCACTGGATCGATTTCCACGGCCCTGCCGAGCCGCGCCGGCTGCTCAAGGAAAGCTGCCAGCTCGAGCTGCTCGATCTGTTTGGCCGTCACGGCGAGCTCCTCGCACGGTACCAGGCCGCCTATCAGACGTGGCGCGACGCGGTGGCCCGGCGCGACGAGTTGACCGGCGAGGCCAGCCTCTCGCTGGAGCAGGCCGACTTCCTGCGCCGGCAACTGCAGCAGATGGACGCGCTCGATCTGACGTCCGAGGCGATCGAGGCTCTCGAACGCGATTTCCAGCGGCTGAGTCGCTCGCAGGAGTTGATCGAGCTTTCGTCCGCGCTCGCCATTGGGCTGACCGGCGACGACGGCGTGCAAACGCAGGTGGCGGCACTCCTCCGCGAGGCGCGCCAGCTCGAGGGCATCGATGCCGCGAGCAAGCCGCTCGCCGATCGGCTCGCCTCCGCGGCCGTCGAGTTGAACGAACTCGGGGGCGAGTTCTCCGCGCTGAGCCAGGAACTGCAGTTCGATCCCGAACAGGCCGGGGATCTCACGGCGCGGATGAACACCTGGCTCGAGACCAAGCGAAAGCACGGCGGCGATCTCGCGGCGGTCGCCGCGGCGCGGGAGTCCATGCGCCGCCGCCTCGACGTGCAGGGTGATCTCGCGGGCACGCTCGCCCGGCTCGAACAGGAAATCGACGCTTCGTCCAAGCAGGCGAAGAAAGAGGCGCAAGCGCTCCGTACCCGTCGCGACAAGGCCGCGCGCGAGCTCTCCAAAATCGCGGCCGCCAGCATCGCCCAGCTCGGGTTTGCGAAGGCCGAGTTTGCCGTGCGAATCGTGCCGCGCGCCGAACTCGCACCGACTGGCGATTGCGGCGCCGAGTTCCTGTTCTCCCCCAATGTCGGGGAAGCGCCGCTGGCGCTGAGCCGCATCGCCTCGAGTGGCGAACTCGCCCGTGTGATGCTCGCGTTGAAGACCGTGCTCGCCGACCTCGACGAAGTGCCGCTCCTCGTGTTCGACGAAGTGGACGCGAATGTGGGCGGTGAAATCGGCCGCGTCGTCGGTGAGAAGATGGCCGCCATCGCGCAGCATCACCAGGTGCTCTGCGTCACGCATCTCCCGCAAGTCGCCGCGCGCGCGACGTGTCATCTGGTGGTGACAAAGGATCAATCCAAGGATCGTGCCCAGGTCGCGATTGCCCCCATCCAGGCCAGCCGCAAGACCCGCGTCAGCGAACTCGCCCGCATGCTCGGCGACCGTTCCGCGAAGAGCGCGCTGGCGCACGCCGAGGAGTTGTTGGGAAGGTGAGTTGAGAGTTGAGGACTGGGAGTTGAGAGCAGGATTCTTTCCTCTTCTTGGGGGCGCAGTCTTGCTGCGCCCGAACTAATCCCCTTGGCCCGAGGCCCCGCGCGAATACAGTCCGTATCCCCTCCCATGCATACCCCTCGTTCCTCTCTCTTTTTGATTTTCGGTCTCACGGTCGTCGTCGCGACGGGCCTCTCGCTCCATGGGGCGCAGGATGCCAAGGCACCTGCGGCGGCGAAGGAGAAGAAGGCCGTGGTGTTCGACAAGCCGCAGGCTCCAGCGACGCTCCCGGGCAAGGGTCTTCTCGAGCGCGACTTTCTCCTCGTGGCCCACCTGGCGGCGCGCGACGACAAGGGCATCCAGATCGTCAAGGGGGGCAAGGTGGTCTGGCGTTACTCCGACCCCACGGCGCAGGGTCCGTATAGCGACGCGACCCTGCTCCCGAACGGGAACATCCTCTTCGCCCACGGCTTCGGGGTACAGATTGTGACGCCCGACAAGAAGGTCGTCTGGCGCCGCACCGTGAAGCCGGAAGAGCACGAGATCCACGGTGTCCAGCCGATCGGCAAGAGCCGCGTGATCTTCCTCCAGTCGGGCCAGCCCACCGGCAGCATCGTCATTGCCAACATCAACACCGGGGAAATCGAACAGGAGATTACGGTGCCGCTGTCCGAGTCCGCGAACCTGCAGGCGCCGCGCTACGTGCACATGCAGATGCGCCGGATGCGGCTGACGCCGCGGGGCACGGTGCTGCTCGCCTACACCAATGCGAACGAGGTCGTGGAGATCAACGAATACGGGCGGAAGGTCTGGTCCGCGAAGGTGCCGAGCCCGTGGTCGGTCGAGCGGCTGAAGAATGGCAACACGCTGGTGAACACGATGCGGACCGAGGTGCTCGAACTCGATCCCAAGGGCGAGATCGTCTGGAAGTTCACCCGGGCCGATGCCGAGGCGCAGGGCTATGTGATCGACAAATCCCACGTCGCGTCGCGTCTCCCCAACGGCAATACGCTCATCACCGTCAACAACGAGACCGCCTGGCGCCCCGGGATGACACCCGACGAGTGGGCGCCCGTCCAGGCGATCGAGGTCTCGCCCGACAAGAAAATCGTCTGGGCGCTGCGCTCGTGGACCGGCGACACCAACCTCGGCCCGGCCACGACGATCCAGTTTCTCGACGATCCGAACATCCACAAATTGTTCGGTTTCGGCACGCTGCACTGAAGAAATTCTCGATTTTGGATTCTCGATTTTCGGTTGGGTAGCCACGAGCACCCGCGAGTGGACGGCTCTCGGGCCGGGGCCGTGGGCCCAACGTGACGAAAGATGCGTTTCCGCCTTTCGGCTGATCCGGGTTGATCGTCCCGCCTTCAGGCGGGACGGGCTGTTCCTTACGAGCGATCCACTCGCGGGTGCTCGTGGCTACGGCAATCGAGAATCGAAAATCCAAAATCCTAAGGCCAGGTCTCGACTTTCCGATACGTGGACGACGGCAGGAACAGGCGGTCGTGCAGGGGCTGGGGCACGATCGTGCGGGCTTCGAGCCGGAAAGTCTCACGGCCGGAATCGTCGCGCGTGACCACCCGGAGCGGAAACAACGGCTGGCCCATCAGGGCCCATTCCCATGGCGCCGGGTCGGGCGGCAATGGTACGTCCACGCCCGGGACGTGCCCGGGCGGCTTCTCGAAGCCCTCGCCGAAGCCCGTGTATTTTCCGAAGCCCTCGGCGAGCCAGAGCTCGGTCGTGCCCTCGTCGGACCCGACGACGTATTTTTGCACCGGATAGCCGAGCAGCGCGTCCTTCTCCCCGGTCTTCTCCAGGATCGGGCCGTCGCGAGAAGCCTCGAACGATGGCAGGATGAGATAGGCCATGTCATCCTCGAGAATGACCGTGGTCTTCCCCGTCGTCGTGTCGGTGAGGAACGTGGTCACCCGGTCGCGCATCACCTCAACGCGGTTCCTGTCTCCCTTCACGCGATAGATGAGATCATGCGGCTCGTCCGGCACGGTGGCGCGCTGCAGATTGATCCGACCCTCGAACGGCGCGGCGGGCAGGGTGGCGACGGCCGCAAGGAAAAGGGCCAGGAGCGTGGGCTTCATGGATTTTCGATTTTCGACTCTCGATTTTGGATTGAGGGACCAAACCAGTGCTTCGCGGCCGGATACTTTAGTGAAGTCGAGTGCCCTCCAGAAATGGAGAATCGAAAATCGAGAATCCAAAATCTTCAGGCTCTCGGCGTCTCCGGCCAGGTCTCGAGCTGCTTGTAGTTCGATGACGGGCGAAACAGTCCTTCGGACAGCGGACTCGGCGAGATGGCTTTCACTTCGAGCCGGAAGAGCTCGGTGCCGATGGAGTCGCGCGTGATGACGCGCAGGGGAAACAGCGGCTGGCCGGCGAGCGCATATTCCCACGACCAGGGGAGAGGGGATTCGGCCACGTCGATATTGGGCAGTTGCTGGGGCGGTTTTTCATAGCCCTCGCCGAAACCGGTGTACTTGCCGAAACCCTCCGCCAGCCAGAGCTCGGTGGTGCCCTCGTCGGACGAGAGCAGATATTTCTGGGCCGGGTGGCCGAGGATGCTCGTTTTCTCGTCGGTCTTCTCGAGTCGCGGACCGCCGGGCACGGGCGCCAGGGATGACATCGTGAGATACGCCATGTCGTCCTCGAGGATCGCCGTGGTTTCCTGTTTCGTGGTGTCGGTGAGGAACGAGTTGACGCGATCCCGGATGACTTCGACGCGGACCTTGTCGCCTTTGATGCTATAGATGATGTCGTGCGGCTCGCCCGGCGGTTCGGCGCGGCGGAGGTGCAACCGGCCTTCGAAGGGGGCGCCGTACGCCAAGGTCGAAGCCAGCAGGAGAAGGAGCCAAAGCATGGGGGTTTTCATGGCGGGCAATTCGAGTAAAGATGCGGTGGCGCGGGCCGTTGTAAAGTCGGGCGGTGGTTCGTTTTCTTCGCCGCCGCGAAAATTCTCCTTTCGTCGGGAAATCACACGCCTTTCTCTGCTGTGGTGCGTCTCTCAGGAAATCTCCCTCCTCCCGTCGCGCGAAGTCCCCTTCGGTATTCCCTTTCATGAAGCTCTGTTCGACTCCCTTGTCCGCCCTTAATCGTCGGATTTCCCGTTCCCGGCTTGGTGCCCTGGCGGCCAGCGCGTTGGTGACGTGCGCGTTGTATTCGGCGCAGGCCGCGGCGGCGTTTCCGACTGACGCGGTCACCGCCTTTACCGATCAGTATTGCTCGAGCTGCCATAACGACGTGGACAAGGAGGGCGGCCTCGACCTGACGTCCCTTGGCTATGTGCCCACCGACGCCGCGAACTTCGCGACCTGGGTGAAGGTTTATGATCGCCTGCAGAACGGCGAGATGCCGCCCAAGGAGAAGAAGCAGCCGGCGACCGCCGAACTCGGCACCTTCCTCAAGACGGTCTCGACCACGCTGGTAACGACCGAGGAAGCGTCCACGGCCAGCCTCGGTCGCGCCACGCGCCGCCGGCTCAACCGTTCGGAATACGAGAACGTGCTCCGCGACATCCTTTCCGCGCCGTGGATCGAGGTGAAGGATCAGTTGCCCGAGGACGGCGAGTCCTCGCGCTTCAACAAGGTGGCCGACGCGCTGGACGTGTCGCATGTCCACATGGCCCGCTACATGAGTGCGGCGGATTACGCGCTGCGGCAGGCGATGGCCGTCCAGCTGGTGCAGCCGCCGACCGTGCTGAAACGATTCTACGCGCGCGAGAGCATGCCGTACTCCTCCGGCGACGGTAATCCGGATCGCGGCCGCTTTCCGATCGTCAACTCGCAGCCTGATCCCGACGCGCTGATGCGCACGGCGCCGATCACGGTCGGCGACGCCGATCCGGCGAAGCGCGAGCAGGAGGCGATAGCCTGGACGGCGAGCAGCTATGTGACGGGCTTCAATTCCAACTGGATCACGGGTTTCCGGGCGCCGGTGGCCGGCCGCTACCGGATGCGTTTTAGCGGTTACACCGTGTGGGTCGGCCCGAATGGCGTGCGCGTTCCCACCATTTCCTTCATCGGCGGAACGAACAAGGACGGCGACGCGCAGGCGATCGCCAACCTGCCGGCGGAGTGGCACCGGCCGAATTTCTGGGACGTTTCCCGCGGCCGCCGATCGGAGCCGATCTCCGTCTACGCCAAGGGTGGCCCGGTCAACCGCCTGCTCGGGGGCTTCGAGATCACGCCCGATCCAACCACGAACGAACTCGGCGAAATCTGGCTGGCGGCCAACGAGTACCTGATGACGGACGCCACGCGTTTCTTCCGCTCGCGCCCGACGGGCATCCCGGATGGCTACACGAATCCGCTGGCCCGCCGCGATGGCATGCCCGGCGTGGCCTTTCGTTGGATGGAAATTGAAGGTCCCCTTTACGACGAGAACACGACCTCCGGCTACCAGCTGCTCTTCGGCGATCTGCCGATGAAGCCGGTGGGGGCGGGAGCCACGAACGGCGTGGCGATCGACACGGTGGCGTCCGAGCCGGCGGCGGCGGGCGGACGGGGTGCCCGCGGAGCGCGCGGCGCCCGGGGTGGGGCGGCGGCCACGACGGAGCAGCCGGTTCCCGAGGGTTCCAGCGTCCATTTCCGCGCGGCGGTGAAGGCGCGTTCCATGGGCCTCGGTCGCGGGGGTGGGGCGGGCGGTCCCGGCATCGCCAACGTTTCGGCGGTCCGCCAGGCGGTCGTCGAGGTGGAGTCGGCCAATCCCATGGCGGATGCCGATCGCCTGCTGCGCAGTTTCCTGAAGCGTGTGTACCGGACCCCGGTCGAAGAGGTGGACGTGAAACTCTTCCTTGGTCTAATCAAAGCCCGCCTCGACTCGGGTGCCGGTTTCGCGAGCTCGATGTTGTCGGGTTACACCGCGGTCCTGGCTTCGCCGGGATTCCTGTTCGTGGACGACAAGCCCGGCCAGCTGGAGGATGCCGCGCTGGCGACCCGCCTCGCGCTCTTCCTCTGGAATTCCGAACCCGATGCCGCGCTGCGCGCCAAGGCGGCCCGTGGCGAACTCGGCCGGCCCGAGGTGTTGCGGGCGGAAGTGGATCGGATGCTCGCGGACCCGCGCTCGCAGCGGTTCGTGAATGCCTTCCTCGACTACTGGCTCGAAGTGCGCCGGATCGAGGACACCACGCCGTCAACCACTCTCTATAACGACTACTACCTCGACGACTCGCTCGTGGAGGCCTCGCTGGCGGAGACGCGGCTGTTCTTCACCGAGCTGGTGGCCAGGAACCTGCCGGCGCGGAACGTCATCGATTCGGACTTCACTTTCGTGAATGGCCGGCTCGCGACGCTTTACGGCCTGCCTGGAATCACCGGCTATGCGATGCGTCGCGTCGATCTGCCCAAGGGGAGCGTGCGCGGCGGGGTCATGACCCAGGCCAGTGTCCTGAAGGTGACCGCCAATGGCACGACGACTTCCCCGGTCCTGCGCGGCAAATGGATCATGGAACGGATTATCGGTTATGAAATTCCGCCGCCCCCGGCGGCCGTGCCGGCCGTGGAGCCCGACATCCGTGGCGCCGTCACGATTCGGCAACAGTTGGACAAGCACCGGGCGGACGAGAGCTGCGCCATGTGCCATCGCAAAATCGATCCGCCGGGCTTTGCCCTCGAGGGTTTCGATGTGATGGGCGGCGGGCGGGATCGTTATCGGGCGGAGTCGAAGCTCGCGACGCCGGAACTCGGCGTGGGCAAGAACGGCTGGCCGTTCGCGTTTCACTATGCGCAACCGGTGGACCCGAGCGGCGAACTCGCCGACGGCCGGGCCTTCAAGGACGTTCGCGACTTCAAGAAACTTCTCTTGGCCGACGAAGCCCAGATCGCGCGCAATCTCACCCGCCAGATGTCGGTGTTCGCCACTGGCGCCCGCGTGCGTTTCAGCGATCGCGCCAAGATCGACCAGATCGTCCAGTCGGCCGCGGCCAGCCAATACGGCGTGAAGAACCTGATCCATGAACTGGTCCAGAGTGATCTCTTCCGCTGCAAATGAGCTCCCACCCCCTTATCCCCATGCGCGTCAACCTGAGTTCCTCCTCCCGCCGCTCGCTGCGGTTTCTCACCCTCCTGTCCCTGCTGGTAATCGGTTTTGTCGCCCGGAGCCAGGCCGCGGAGACGCCGGTCGCCTCCGCGCGTCCCTCCTACACCGATGAGCAAAAGAGGCTGCTCGCGGCGCTCGATGCCGAGCTGGTTCGCTTCGATGCAATGCTGGCGAAGGACACCGATGCCGCGCACGCCGCGTCCGTGAAGACGCTCGTCGACGGCTTCAAGGCCCGCCGTGACGCGATGAACCAGGCCGCGTTCGATCAGGGCAAATACGACGAGCTTCGTTTCGACCTCAACGTCGAGTACCAGCGCCTCGCGCTGTGGCTCGCCCCGCCGATCTCGGCCTGAGCCAACAACAGCATCCTTTCCGAAAACCTGTGAGCGATTCCATTTCCCTATGACCTCGAAGCCCCAAGCCTACGGCCCGTTTATCGCCACCCGGCAGCCCCTGTCGCGGCGACACTTTTTACGGGGTAGCGGCATTGCCCTCGCTTTGCCCTTCCTCGATGTGATGCGGCCCGCCTTCAGCCGCGCCGCCAGCAGCGGGTCCGCCCTCGCGCCGGACGCGAAGCCGCGCCGCTTCTTCGCCATCAATAACAACCTTGGCCTGATCCCGCGCAATTTCTTCCCCGAAGGCAGCAAAAAGGATTACAAGCCCTCGGAGTATCTCCAGTTGCTCCAGGAGCACCGGAAGGACTTCACGGTGTTCAGCGGCGTGTCCTACCCGAACGTCGATGGTGGTCACCCTGCCGAGGTTTGCTTCATCACGGCCGCGCCCCATCCGGGCAGCGGTTCGTTCCGCAACACCATCTCGCTCGATCAATTCATGGCGGAGCGGATCGGCATGCTGACCCGGTTCCCGTCGATCACGCTCGCGGTGAATACGCGGGCCAAAAGCCTCTCCTGCACTGGAACGGGCGTCGCGATTCCGCCCGAGGACAAGGCGTCCGAAGTCTTCAAGCAGCTCTTCCTCCAGGGCAGTGCCGCTGAGGTGGAGGCCACGGTGCAACGGCTCGAGGCCGGCCGGAGCGTCCTCGATACCGTCGCCTCCCAGGCCAAGCGGCTGGGCCAGAGCCTCAGTGCGCATGATCGCGAGCGGATGGATCAATATTTCACGAGCGTCCGCGACCTTGAGAGCCGGTTGAAGGCGTCCGAAGGTTGGGAGCGCAAACCCAAGCCGAAGGTCGATGCGACGGTGCCCGTCGATCCCACGAGCCCCGCCGCCTACATGGAAAAGGTGAAGTCGATGTATGACCTCGCCCGGCTCGCGTTCCAGACCGACTCGACGCGCAACGTCACCCTCATGCTCGACAGCGTCGCCACCCCGGTGGTCGAGGGCATCGCGGAGACGAGCATCACCGAGACCTATCACAACCTGTCGCACCACGGTAAGTCCGACGACAAGCTCACGCAGTTGAAGGCCCTCGACCTCGGCCACATGAAGCTCCTCGCGAAGATGTTTGGGGAGTTCAAGTCCGCGAGCGAAGGCGAGGAGAGCCTCCTCGATCGGACGATGATCTATTACGGTTCGAACTTCGGCGATTCCAATCAGCATACCTGCTTCAACATGCCGGCGCTGCTCGCGGGCGGCGGCTTCAAGCACGGCCAGCAGCTCGGCTTCGATCGGGAACACAACCGGAACTACAATCTCTGCAATCTGTTCGTCTCGATGATTCAGCGCATGGGCATCGACGCGGACAAGTTTGCGGGTTCCACCGGTACGATGCGTGGTCTGGAAATGACCTGAGTTGAAACGCACTCGTGGGTGTCTTTTTCAGGGCGGCCACCCGGCCGCCCTTTTTCGTGCCCGACGAGTAGCGCCGGTCCCCGACCACAGCCGTCCCATCGGGCAATCCGTCGAGCGACACACCCCGCCCTGCGGGCACCCCTCTCGAGAGGGGTGCCCGCAGGGCGGGGTGTGTGGGCTCGGAAGGGCTGCCTCAATTCCGCCCGCACTCTGGAAAGTCCTCCATTGTCCTCCTCCGGTTGTTTACGTCGTCCCGCCTCGACGCACCGACTTGGAGACTGAACTTTTGTCGGTCCGATGGGACGGCTGCTGTCCCGGTTGGGCGCCATTTTTTGCTCACCTTGACGGTCGCGTTCGCCAAGCTCGGCCCACCATGAAGGATATCCAGGAACTCCAGCGTCTCGCTTCACCGGCTCCGAAACCGCAGTCGCTCGCCTGGGATGGCACGACACTCTGGATGGGGTCGCGCGAGACGAAGCGCATCTATGCGATCAACCCGACGACGTGGACCGTGGGCTGGGAGTGTGCCGCGCCGGGAACCCCTTATGGAATCACGGTCGTCGGTTCGGAGTTGCGCGTGCTCTGTAGCGAGACGACGGAGGACCATCGCGTTATCCGGCGCTGCGTGCCGGGTCAGGGCTTCGATCCGGACTTTGCGTTGCCGTGCCCCGACGACACGGGATCGCAGCTCAGCTACGACGGCCAGCGGCTGCACGTCAGCCAATGGTATCCAAAGAAGGTAATCGCGGTCGCGGCCGACGGAAAACCGGAGCGTGTGATCGCGGCGCCGCATGGGATCTGCGGACAGGTGTTCGTCGACGGAACGCTCTACCTCGCCGGCACCGACGCCGAGGACACCACGGAATATTGGTTGACCCGCCTGGATCTCCGCGGCGCGACGCCCGTGATCGCGGACGTGGCACGGATTCCGTTCCAGGCCCGGGCACTCGCGTGGGACGGGACAAAGTTCTGGTCAAATCACCGCGAGCAGAACCAGATCGTGGCGTTCGCGCCGGTGGCATAGAGCGAACGGGGTTGGAAGGCCTTCGGTGTACCCACGAGCGCCAGCGAGTGGGCGCATCGAGGCAGCGGACATGGTGGCTGCGAGCGTGAGCGAGTGGCGGCTTGAGGGTGCGGTGACCGGGATCGGGAACGCCGAGGTCGCAGAGGTTAAGAGAGGGCGCAGAGTGGCTGGCTGGGTTCGGCTCAGACTTGGACAGGATGACAGGAGTCGCAGGATGCCGGAGCGGATTGTTTCCTGGCTTCCTGGCTTCGGGCTCCAAACTCTGGATCGAGTTCGCTTCGGCGCAGCCCTGCCCATGACGGCCGGGACCACTTCCACCGGAGTTCGCGCGGCGCGGGCTTTTCTCCCGCTCGTGGCTGCGAGCGTGAGCGAGTGGCGTGTTATCAGTCTGGCTCGATCCGTTTTCGCCGGTCTGAGACCGGCGCCACCCGACCGGCTGGCATGGGTCTGGAGACCCCTGCTACTCGCTCGAGATCGTGGGCTACTTTGCGTAGGCCGGCTCGGGCACCTTGCGCACGGCGCGGGTCTGGAAACTCCGCCACTTCTCGAGGGGCACGCAGGCCAGGGCGATCATGGCGAGCTGGCTTGCGACGAAGCCGGCGAGTGCGACGAAAGCGGCATCCGTGAAGCCATAGCTGTGCAGTCCGACGCCGAGCATGTTCGTGCCGAACCAGCTCCAGCTCGTGACGATGTTGCCGCCGACGGCGAGGATCATGAGCCCGCGCTGCCTGACCATGCCACCCCATCGGGCGTGCAGGATAATCGCATTCCAAATCACGATCAGCAGGGCGCCGTTCTCCTTCGGATCCCAACCCCAGAAACGGCCCCAGGATTGATCCGCCCAAATGCCGCCGAGCACGGTGCCGACAAAGCTGAAGAGCGTCGCGAAGCACACGATGCCGTACACCATCCGACCGAGGGAGTCCGCCGTCGCCTTGTCGAGCGAACGGGTGAAGACGCCTCGGACGATGTAAATGAGGGCGAGGAAGCCGGCCAGGAAGGTCGCCGAATAGCCGGCGGTCACGACGACGACGTGGGTCGCGAGCCAGAAATTCGAGTCGAGGACCGCGCGCATCATCTCGAGCGTGTCGCCACTGAGCGAGAGGTGATGGGCCACGAGCAGGGTCGCGAAACCCACGACGCCCGCGGCGACGCTGCCGACGGCGTTGCGGTAAAAATACTCGAGCACGAGACATAACCCCACGGAACCCCAGCCGACGAACAGGGCGGACGAGTAGAGGTTCGTGACCGGCGGCCGGCCTTCGAGCCACATGCGGGCCAGGATGCCAGCGGTGGAAAGGACCCACGCGACCGCGACGAGCCAGAAGGCGGAACGGCCGAGGGTGTCCGGCCACTTCAGCCAGGAGAAAATGGCCACGAAGAACGCGATCCCGTAGAATTCCATGCTGAGGTAGAACGGCTCCGCATGATTGAAGCGCGCCTCCGCACGGGCCTTCTCCAACTGCGGCCCGAAGCGGGTTTCCAAGCCGGCGCGGTAGAGCTCGATCAGTTTGTTAAACTGCTCCGGCTGCTCCTGGCGCCAGGAGCGGGACAGGCCGGCGTAGGCGAGGGCGGCGGGATTGACCTGATTCGTTTGAAACGTCTCGAGCAGCGCGGCGCCGGTCGTCTTCCAGGCCGTCGGATCGGTGTTGTTGCCGTCGGGCGGGATGACACCGAAGTTGGATACGGTCGACATCGCGCCGAACATCTCGCCCATCTCGATCATCGGGGTGACTGCCGCCTCATCGTGGGGCTGGCCGGCCTGCTTGGCTTTCACTGCGGCCACGCCCGCCGGGACCTTCTCCTGGAACGTCAGGAGCTCATTCAGGAAATTTTCGCGGCCGGGCATGACGAACGCGTGCTGCAGCCGCTGGTAATGGACGAGATTCAGGTAGAGTTGCATGACCGCCCGCTGGAACGGCGTGCGGATCGCATTCTCCACGGGCTCGGCCAGCCGGGCCTGCTCCTGGATCGTGGCCCGGTGCGGCCAGATCTCGGTCAGGGCGAAACGGCGGTGGCGCGAGGGGATGAAACCCACCAGCGCGAGCACCTGCTTGGCGGTGCTGGTGTAGTTGACCTTCAGGTCCTCGTCCTTCTTGCCCATGAGCGCGAGGAGGTCGGGATTATCGATCGCGAACGTCGGATACGTGTCCGCCTTCTCCGGGCGGAAAATGACGTCGAGCATCCACTCCGTCGGGCTGCCGACGAGATTGCCGCTGAGGAGCGGCGAACTGACGCGCTGGCGGCCTTGGAAGCGGAGGAGGGAACTGCGGGCCTCCGTGTCGATGGGCTTGATCCGACCGTTGGCGAGGAGCGGGAGCTGGCCAAAGCCAACCAGGTCGAACGGGCCGGTGTTCTTCGGGGGGAGCAGCGATTTGCCGACGTAGAGGACGGCGACCGCTAGGACGAGAAGGGGCAGGATCTTTTTCATGCGGCGGCAGGGACGGCGAGCCGGCGCTTCCCGAAGAAGCCGGACAGGTGAATGAAGAACTGGATGAGCAGGCCGAAACTAATGAGGGAGCAGGCGACATACGGCATCAGCCAGCCGGGATTGCGGACAACCTGGAGGACCGTGACCTTGTCGTTACCGGGCTCGAAGCTGGCCTGGTAGAAGGTGAGCCCGGCGTAACGCAGCGGGTTGTTCATGTAGATCAGGACGTCCCGATCGTCGCGGCCATCCGGCGTCATGAGGTGAATCTGACTGGAGAAATTCTTCGGGATCTCCGTGCCGGCATAACGGTCGTGGCTGAACTTCTGCAGCGTGAGGGTGTAGGGCTTGTAGTGCCGCGTGAAGCGCAGCGCGATCGTGTAGGTGTGGCCGTTGTGCTCCACCGTCTGGTCCGGCATCCGCGTGTCGGCGGAAACCAGCCAGGTCCCGAGCGAGCGCTCCGGGGTCACCAACTCGAGGTAGGCAGCGGGCAGATTCCGCTCGTCCTGCTTGTAGGTCATGCGCAGCGGCGTCATCACGGCGTTCGGCCCGACGCCCTGGGTGGCGATGGTGGGCGGTTCGCTGGCGCCGGCGGGAGCGGTGGCCGGCGCCCGGCCGCGGATGTTGGCGTTCGGGTGGAATTCCCTCACCACGACCTTGAAGGGGAGCTTGGCGTGCTGGAGCGTGCCGCCCTTTTCAAGCAGCGGTTCGGGAATCGCCACGACGTCATCGAATTCCGGATTCGTCGTGTCGATGATCGCGAGTTCGTTCTCGCGGTAGCTGTCGGAGTAATTCTTCGGCTCACCCTGGACGAGCCGCATGCTGTAGTCGTCCTGAAGGATGCCGGTCAGCAGCTCGCCGATCAGGAGCATGATCAGTCCGACATGCGTCAGGACGATCCCGGATTTCTTCCAAGCTAACCTGAACCGGTAGACGTGCGCGGTGATCAGGTTGATCAGCAGCAGCCCGCCAATGAAGTAGCCGCCGGGAAACACCGGTACGGGGAAGCCGCGGATTTCCTGGAGCACGATGAACGAGCGGAACCACTTCGTCTGGATGCCCCAGATGCCGAGGTTGGTTTGATCCAGCGTGGCGCCAAAGACCAGGATCATGCCCAGGACGAGCAGCACGACCGTCAGCTTCAACGAGACGAAGAAATCGCGGAACTGGCGGACTACGTCGTTCATTTCGCGGCTTGGATGCTTCCGGCAAAGGTCAGGAAGGCCGGCTTTTCCTTGGTCACGAGGGCGTCAGGCCCCGTCATCTTGAAGAACCAGGTGGCGCCATTGAACGGCACCATCGCGCCGAGGGTGCGCTGGCCGCCGGGGCTCCCGGCGTCGACGATCCCGATTTTGAGGCCGTTCGCCTCGATTCGTGCGATCGTCTTGGGCAGGTCGGCGGCCGCAATCGGGTCCAGACCGATCTGGCTGCGCCAGCGGTTGACGTTGGCGAGTTCGCCTCCTACATCGCCGGGAAACGCCGTGATGGAAAGCTCTGCCTCGGCGCCTTCGCCGGGAATTGTATAGGTGCCTTTCCGCATCGCGGACGCGGCCTTCGATTTCCAATGCTCCGGGGCGGACCAGGAGAGATTTGCGCCCCCGGCGGTCGGCACCGCGGTGTTGGCCATGCTGGCTTGCGCATTCGCCGGAGCGGCCATCGGGGGACGGGCCGGGGCCGGTTCGGCCGGAGTGGCTGGGGCGGCCGGAGCCGCCGGAGCGGCCGCGACTTGGGGAACCTTGGTCTTGGCGACCCGGTAGGTCTCAATTTCCGCCTTCTCGCAGGCAGTGAACAGCAGGGCGACAGCGACGAGCACAAGGGGTCGGTTCATGGAGCGGCATACGTCACTGCTTTGGAGGCAAACTTCAACCCAATCCGGCCAAATGCTGCGCCCGGCGAAACGTTTCGTAATTTTCGATGCCACGGCAGGTCCGTGACCCGGCCATGGTTTGGGGCGGTCCGGGTGGCCGGCCGGCCCATTGCCCGCGGCTCACATCGCAGACGTCCCCGGCCCCGTATCCCCGCGTCGCCGGACCGATGCGTAGGCGAACCAAGCGACGCCAGCGAGCGCCGGCAGGGCCGCCCAGCGGAGCGTGAATCCCAGCCAGTCAACGTCGTAGCGACTCAGGGTCTCGCCCCGCTCGATCATCCAGTGCCAGCTCGTGTGCGCGGCGAGCGCCGAGATGACAATCGCCGCCTTGCGCTCCTCGCCCACCCATCGAATGAGGAGGGCCAGCACCGGCACGAGGACGGCAATCACCAGCAATTGGCCAAGTTCGACTCCGACGTTGAACGCGATGAGCGCCGTGAAGAGGCGCCCGCCCGCGAACTGCAGCGTCTCCTGCAGCGTGAAGGCAAAGCCGAACCCGTGGATCAACCCGAAGACGCAGGCGAGGATCGAGCGCCGGCGCTCGCCGGGCTTACCGACGATGTTCTCGATCGCCGTGTAGACCACGGTGGCAGCGATGAGGGTCTCAATCAGCGGCGGAAACCACAGCGCGTCGGGCGCCATTCCCAGCGCCGCGGCGATCAGGGTGATCGAGTGTGCCAGGGTGAATGCGGTGACCATCCACACCAAAGGCCGCAGGCGACGGAATGGAATGACAAGACACAGCAGGAACAGCAGGTGATCGGGGCCGTCGGGGATGTGCCGGAATCCGAGTTGGAGAAACCGCCACGCCGCCTGTCCCCAGCCGGGATCGAGCGCCACGCGGCCCTGGTCACCGTGAAATTGAAACGGCCGAACGGCGCCGTCGGGCGTGTGAAACTCCAGCGAGGTGACGACCTGCTCCGCGAGGTGTTCGAGTCGCGGACGGATCGCGAACGACGCGCGCTCCGATCGGATCGGGTACTCCAGGAGGACATCGAAGAAGAGCTGATCCCACACGAGGTTCTCGCGGGTTTCGGGCAGCGGCTCCCGGACGTGCGCGAGGGCCTGCTCGAAGGAGGCGAATGAGCGGTCCGACAGGATCGACAGCTGCGTCGCCGCGACGCGGGGCTCGGGCAGCTTCGTGCCATCCTCGTAGAGCTCCACGAACCGCGCGATCCAGACGGTGGCGAGATCCGGCAGCTTCGGCGCCAGGGGGCCAAAATCGAGATAGCCGGAGGGCAGCGCCGGAATTTCGACGTCGCGCATCGAACTCAAGGGCACGCGCACCAGGAGTTGGAACTGATCGCCCGCCGGCCGCGCGAGCACGCGGGCCGTGACGGCATTCGGAATTTCGTGGGCGACCGCGGTGACGAGGCAGGCCGCGGCGAGGAGCCATCCGAGCAGCGCTTGACGTAGGGGATTCACGGGAATGTGGTGGGGGAACCCCATGACAGCCAAGGCACGTACCCCCGGCCACCTGAAAGCGTTGCGGAGCGGAATTATCCTGCTCCTTGCCGTCACCCTGATCGGAGCGGCTTCCCGCCCGAATGACAAGGAGGCGAAAACAGTCGCGCCTCGCTTCGAGGTCGATCCGATGTGGCCCAAGCCGCTGCCGAACCATTGGATCATGGGGCAGATCATCGGCGTGGACGTCGACGATCAGGACAACATCTGGATCATCCACCGGAACACCGGGCTCGATCCGAAGGAAGTTTACCCGACGCAGAATCCGCCGGCGTCCGTCTGCTGCATTCCGGCGCCGCCGGTGCTGGTGTTCAACCCGCAGGGCGATCTCATCCGCCACTGGGGCGGACCGGGCCAGGGCTACGACTGGCCGACATCCAATCACGGCATCGACGTGGACCACAAGGGCAACGTCTGGATCGGCGGCAACGGCCGCGGGGTGAATCAGGGCGAGTCGCTGCTGCCGCATGACGAAAGCGCGATGGGCAAGGGCTTCGTGCACGACAGCATGGTGCTGAAGTTCAGCGCGGCGGGTAAGTTTCTCCTTCAGATCGGCAAGCCCTTCGCGGGGCAGGGCAGCAACGATCCCGCCAACTTCAAACTTCCCGCGAAGACCCTCGTCGATGCGCAGACCAACGAACTCTATGTGGCGGACGGTTACGGCAACCGCCGCGTGATCGTGCTCGATGCCGACACGGGAGCCTACAAGCGCCACTGGGGCGCCTATGGCAGCCGGCCCGACGACACCCAGCTGCCGCCCTACAAGGCGGGAGAGCCGGCCCCGAAACAGTTTCGCACGCCGGTGCACGCGGTGACGCTCTCGGACGACCGTTTGTTGTACGTGTGCGACCGCACCAACGATCGCATCCAGGTTTTCAAGACAGATGGCACCTTCGTGAAGGAGGCCTTCATCGATCCGGAGACCCTTGGCGATGGATCGACCTTCGACGTCGCGCTTTCCCGCGATCCAGGCCAGAAGTATCTCTACGTGGCCGACGGCTCGAACCAGAAGGTTCACATCCTCGACCGCGAGTCGCTCAAGGAGCTGACGACTTTTGGCGACGGCGGACGGCAACCCGGCCAGTTCTACGCCGTGCACAGCATTGCGACCGACTCCAAGGGCAACATCTACACAACCGAAACCTATCATGGGCGCCGGCTGCAGAAGTTTGTCTTCCGCGGCGTGGCGCCGGTCGAGGCGAAGCACCAGGGCACGGTCTGGCCGAAGCGCTAGGTCTTTGGAGGGGCGCGCCTCGTTGTGCGCGCGCCGGGCGTGGACGAGCCACGCCCCTACAACGTATTTGGTGGCGCCCGGGTTTCGCGACGCCCGCATCTCGCGACATCCGTATTTCGCGACGCCCGTAATTCGTGGCGCAAGCTTTGGAGGGGCGCGCCTCGTGCGCGCCCGGCTCTGCGCCCGCGACGTCATCGCCCGTCGGCACCGGGCTTTAGCCTTGGCCAATCCGGATTGGGCCGGCAGATCAACGGCCATGCAGCTCACCCCCTTGGGCGATTCGGCTGTCGTGGTGACGATGGCCGACCAGGTGGACGAGCTAATCGTCGCGCGGGTGCGGGCGCTGGCGGCGGCGATCGAGCGGCGGCAGCTGCGGGGCGTGACTGACGTGGTGCCGGCCTTCGCGACGGTGACTGTTTATTATGATTGGGTCCCGGCCGGCGGTTTCGCGCGGGTGCGCGCCGATGTGGCGGAAATTTGCGCGGAGACAAAGGGCGAGCCGGCTCCTGAACCTGGGCGAACGATCGAAATTCCGGTGGGCTACGGGGTCGACTTCGGGCCCGATCTCGAGTCGGTCGCGACCCAGCATGGGCTCACGCCCGCGGAGGTCGTCCGACTGCACGCCGGCGGAAGTTACCTGGTCCATGCCATCGGTTTTCTGCCGGGCTTTGCCTACCTGGGCGGCCTGCCGCCGGCGATTGCGACGCCGCGTCGCGCCACGCCTCGCCGCGAGGTGCCCGCCGGATCTGTGGGCATCGGCGGGGCGCAAACGGGGGTCTATCCGCTGGAATCGCCGGGGGGCTGGAACCTGATTGGCCGCACAGCGCTTCGCCTCTTCGATCCCGCGCGGGCGCAACCGTCATTGTTCCGGGCGGGAGACCGGGTGCGATTTGTCGAGTTGCCGGCCGGGCAGTTTTCCCCGACGACCGGCGAGCAGGAAACACCGCCGCCACCGCTCACGGCGGATCAGCGGGCCATCGACGTGATCGAGCCCGGGATGTTTACGACGGTGCAGGACCTCGGTCGATCCGGGCACCGGGCGGAAGGCGTGGTCCTCAGCGGGGCGGCTGATCGGTTCGCCCTGCGGCTGGCGAATCTGCTCGTCGGCAATGCCGAGACGGCGGCGGGCCTCGAATGCACGTTGCATGGTCCAACTCTGGCCTTTGAGTGTGACACCGTGGTGGCGCTGGGCGGAGCCGAGTTCGCCGGCCTGCCGCGCTGGCAGCCGACCCTGATCCCCGCCGGCACCACGCTCAGGCTGGGTCCTGCCCTGCGGGGGTGTCGCGGTTATCTCGCCGTGGCCGGCGGCATCGCGGTGCCCGAGGTGCTCGGTAGCCGCAGCACGCATGTCCGCTCGGGCCTCGGCGGACACGCGGGTCGCGTGCTGCGAGCGGGCGATCGCCTGCCGGTGGTGTCGGTCCGGCGAAGCGTGGCGGCGCACTGGCACATCAACGAACGGATCGTGCCGCCGTATTCGGCGCGACCGGTGATCCGGGTCGTGCGCGGCGCGCAGGCCGGCGAGTTTGCCGCCGGGTTCTTCAACGTTGAATTCACCGTGACGCCGCAGGCCGATCGCATGGGCGTGCGTTTGCGCGGGCCCGCCCTGGTGCGCAACGCCGCCACCGAGCTGACCTCGTCGGCCGTCGTGCCGGGGACCATCCAGGTGCCGCCGGACGGGCAGCCGATCGTACTTCTGGCGGATGCGCAGACCCTCGGTGGCTATCCGCAGGTGGCCCACGTCATTGCGGTGGACCTGCCGCTCGTGGCGCAACTGCGGCCGGGTGACGTGATCCGCTTCCGCGAAGTCTCGCTGGCCGAGGCCGGCGAACACGCCCGCGGGCGCGAGCAGGCGCTGGCGATGTTGCGTGAGGGTCTCGCGCAAAAGCTGGGCTGACGCGGGCCTGCGCCCTTCCAGGAAGCGACATGAAGCAGATCGATCTCAACTGCGACCTAGGCGAGGGCGCCGGCCAGGACGCCGTGCTGATGCCGCTGATCACGTCCGCGAACATCGCCTGCGGCGCGCACGCGGGAAACCTCGAGACGATGATCGAGACGGTGGAGCTGGCTCTCGCGAGTGGCGTCGGCATCGGCGCGCATCCGGGCTATTTCGATCGGGAGAATTTCGGGCGGCAGGAGCGGGCCATCGCACCCGAGGAAGCCGGGCGGCTTGTCCTGCGGCAGGTGGATCAACTGTCCGAAGTCGTCGGCCCGAAACTCCGGCACGTGAAACTGCACGGTGCGTTCTACAACCAGGTGTCGGCGGACCCTGCGCTCGCCGCAGCGGTGGCGGGCGAACTCGCGCGTCGGTGGCCGGATCTGATCCTGTTTGCGCTTTCCGGCAGTGCGCTGGCCGCGGCCGGCCGAGCGCGCGGGTTGCGCGTGGCCGAGGAGGTGTTTGCGGATCGCACGTATCAACGCGACGGCCGGCTGACCCCGCGATCGGAGCCGGGTGCTCTCATCACCGACGAAGCCGTCGCGGTCGCGCAGGTGCTGCGGATGGTGCAGCACGGTGTCGTGCGCGCCACCGACGGCAGCGACTGGCCGATTCGGGCGGACACGATTTGCCTGCACGGTGACGGCTCGAACGCGGTGCCGTTCGCGCAGCGCCTGAGGCAGGAACTCGCCGCCGCGGGAGTGGCGGTGAAGGCGTTCGCGGGGTGACCGGAACGGTTCTATATCGGCCCGTGAATCACGCCTGCCGGCGCTCCGGGCGTCAGGCTCGACCTTGGGAGATTTGCCGGAGGGTCACGCGAAGCCGCGAAGGGAAACCGCGGAAGGAAGGCATCGTGGGGGCACACCCAACGGCGAACGTCGCAGGGGCGCAGCTTGCTGCGTCCCATGTGTGGTCGAAATGACGGGGAGGGCGAAGCGAGACTGCGCCCCCACAGAAGACAAAGGCACGGAGACGGAACCGACGCTCCCAGCCGTCTCCGATTTTTGCGCCTCTTGCACCTTTTTGCGGCCATCTCCGTTTTGGTCTGAGGTGATTCCATATCGTCTTTCGCCAGTCGCAGCCCGTCGCCACCGCGCTTGCGGCGAGCCGCGGTTCCGCTCCACGCTGCGGGACCCCATGAAGATGTTTCTCCTGCGCTCGCTCTGGTTCGGTGTGCTCGTCAGCGGCGGTGCGACGCTCGCTCCGGCGGCCGAGCCGGAATTCGACCTCGTCATACGCGGCGGCCGGGTCGTCGATGGTTCTGGCAACCCTTGGTTCCAGGGCGATGTCGCGATCCGCGGCGATCGCATCGCGGCGATCGGGAGCGTAGCCGGCGCCGGCCGCCGCGAGATCAACGCGACCGGACTCGTGGTGTCCCCCGGCTTCGTCGACATCCACTCGCATTCGGACTGGCTGCTCCTCGAGGACGGCGGCGCGCCGGGGAAGATCCGCCAGGGCGTCACCACCGAGATCCTCGGCGAATCGATCTCCGCGGGTCCGTTTCAGGATCAAATGCCCGCGCACCGCCAGACCGTGCAGGGTCGGACGGTCGAGATTCGCGCCCTGCGCGATTACTTCGCCGCGATCGAGAAAGCCGGCGTGGCTGTGAATGTGGGGTCCTACGTGGGCCAGGGGCAGGTCTGGGAATGCGTCATGGGCGGCTCGTTCGATCGGCCCACCGCGGCCCAGATCGACCGGATGAAGGAACTCGTCGGCGAAGCGATGCGCGACGGCGCGCTCGGCTTGTCGACCGCGTTGCTGATGCCGCCGAGTTCGCTGGCCACCACCGCGGATCTCGTGGCGCTCGCGCGCGTCGCGGCGGCCCACGGCGGGATTTATTCCTCCCACATCCGCGACGAAGGGTTCGGGGTGTTCGATTCGATCAAGGAGGCGATCGCCGTCGGCGAGCAGGCGGGGCTGCCGGTGGACATCATCCACGTGAAGATCGCGGACGAAAAATACTGGGGCAAGATGAGCGAGGTCCTCGCGTTGATCGAGGAGGCGCGGCGCCGGGGCGTGAACGTGCAGGCCAACGTCTATCCGTATACCCGCGGCAACAACGATCTCCGCAGCATCATCCCGCCCTGGGCGCACGAGGGCGGCAACGCAAAGCTGCTCGAGCGGCTGCGCGATCCGCAACTGCGGCTCCGACTGAAGCAGGACATCCAGACGGTCCGGCCCGATTGGTACAACCACTACACCGCCGTCGGCGGCGACTGGAGCCGGATGCAGATCAGCGCGAACAACACCTACAAGGGCATGACGATGGACAAGGTCATCGCGGCCAAGCGCCGCGACAAGGCGGCGGGCTACGATGCCTTCGATGTGCTCTTCGATCTGCTGCTCGAGCAGAACGGCTTCGTCGGGACGGTTTACGCGCATCACACCGAAGCAGACATGAACCTCGCGATGGTCCAGCCGTGGACCTCGATCGGTTCGGACGGCTCCGCCTTCGCGACCGAGGGCTTGCTTCGTCGCGGCAACCCGCACCCGCGGAACTTCGGGACGTTTCCCCGCATCCTCGGGGTCTATGTGCGCGAGCGCGGCGTGTTGCGACTCGAGGACGCGATTCGCAAGATGACTTCACTCAACGCCGCCAAGGTCGGGCTGCAGGATCGCGGCACGCTGCGCACCGGGGCGTTCGCGGATGTCACAATCTTCAGCGCGGAGCGGATCATCGATCGGTCCACCTACGAGGATCCGTTTCATTATCCCGAAGGCATCGAGTACGTGATCGTCAACGGGCAGGTCTCGCTGGAGAAGGGTGTCCCGACGCCCGCGCGCGGGGGACGGGCCCTGCGGCACGAATCACGGATTGCACCGTAGCGTGGCGTGGGTCTCGCGTGGCACGGGTCTCCAGACCCGTGAGAGGGCGATCGCATTCCGCTGCATGGGTCGCGAGACCCATGCCACCCGGCCGCCGGGACCTTACAGTCCCTTCACATCCCAACCCTGGCGGTAGGTGCGGCGGACGTACGCGTTGGCCTTCTTCTCGTTCGTGAATTCGAGCTTCGTCGTGTCCCACTTCAACTCGGTCTGCGGGAAGCGCACGGCCACGCTACCGAGCAGCACGGCTTCGGTGAGCGGACCGGAGTAGTCGAAGTTGGCCGACGGATTCTTGCCGGAGAGGCACGCCTCGGCCCAGTCGGACCAGTGGTGCGTGCCCGTGACCTTCGGCATCGGGTAGTCCTTGAACTTCTCGAGCGGGAAGAGCCGCGGGTTCGCGATGTGCGGGATGTGCAGCACGCCCTCGGTGCCGATGATGATCGAGCCCTGCTCGTAAAGGTTGCGCACGCGGCCCTTGGCGTCCTTCTGCTCCACGGCAGGCGGCGGCACCAGCGCGAGGATGTCGGCCGGCGGGCGCGCCTCGCCGTCGTACCAGGTCACCGCGACGGTCTTGTCGGCGGTGTATTTCGTGCCGGGGAACACATACCGGATCTGCGCATTGATCGCCCAGTTCCACTGGTCGGGGGCCGGGCCGTCGGAACGCAGCGACAACGGCGCCGTCAGCGCCAGCGCGTTGAACACGGGATCGTAGATGTGGCAGCCCATGTCGCCGAAGGTGCCGGTGCCGAAATCGAGCCGCTTCCGCCAGTTCTCGGGATGGTAGTAAGTGTTGCCGATGTAGGGCCGCGACGAGACGCCGCCGAGCCAGAGATCCCAGTTGAAGCCGTCCGGCACGACCTCGGTCGAGGGCGGGGGAGCGCCGAGATCGCCCCACTTCTTGTTACTCCAGGTGTGGACTTCCTTCACCTTGCCGATCGCGCCGCCCTGCACGAGGACGACGGCCAGCCGGTATTCGCTCTGCGAATGAATCTGGATGCCCATCTGCGTGATGAGCTTTTTCTCGCGGGCGTAGTTGGTCAGCACGCGGGTCTCGTAGACATCGTGAGCGAGCGGCTTCTGACAATAGACGTGCTTGCCGAGCTGCATCGCGGACAGCGCGATCGGCGCGTGCAGGTGGTCGGGCGTCGAGACGTTCACCGAGTCGATGTTGCCGGCCTCCTTCTCGAGGAGCTGGCGCCAGTCCTGGTAAACGCGAACGTCGGGGTGCCATTCCTTGACCTGCGCGATGCGGTTGAGATCGACCTCGGCAACGGCGACGAGCTTCACGAATGGGTTGCTCGTGATCGCCTGGATGTCCGCCCACGCCTGGCCGGCGGACCCGAAGCTCGCGTGGCGCAGCGTCGCGCTCGGGGCGGCCGACCTCAGGTGTCGGGTGAAGAACGGCGCGGTGAGGGCGGCGGCGCCGAGGGTCTTGACGAAGTGGCGGCGGCTGGGAGCGGAGTGGGGAGGTTTCACGGGGTAAGGATGAAACGATTGGCCGCGTACCGGGGCCCCGCAACCCAGAAGCGGAAACTCCGCCGGTCGGAGACGCGACGCCGCCCGCGGAGAAATCAGGCTCGCGCGCGTTCGGGTTTTCCCAACACCTTGGCGCGCCTCTTTCCCGGCGGCCTGGTGGCCGCCGTCCGCTTCACCCTCCCTGTTTGCTTCCATGAGTGCTCCTGCTCGTTCCCCCAAAGGCCGGCTCTTTATCATGATGGTGCTCGAACTCGCCATCTGGGGCGCGTGGCTCCCGTTGATCTTCGGCTACCTGCCAAGCCTGGGTTTTTCGCCCACCGAGCCGCCCGCGGCACTCGCGCCGTTTGTGCCCGACTTCCTGAAATGGTTCTTCTCCGAGCAGGGCATGATCCTCAACGCCTTCCCGGTCGCCGCGATCATCGGGCTCTTCTTCAGCAATCAGTACGCTGACCGGCACTTTGCCGCGGAGCGCTTCATGGCCTTCAGCCATCTCGTCGGCGGGCTCGCGATTCTCGCCTGCGGTTTCGTCCACAGTTTCTGGCCGTTCTTCTGGCTGATGTTCATCCACTGCCTGCTCTACGTGCCGACCCTTTCGATCACCAATTCGATCGCCTTCGCCAACATGAAGGATCCCCAGCGCGAGTTCGGGCTCATCCGGATGGGCGGCACCATCGGCTGGATCATGGCGGCGTGGCCCTTCACGTTCATCCTCGTCGACTGGGACAAGGTCGGCGCGGCCAACCCGCAGGGCGTCGTCGCCTGGTTCGACATCGTCCTGCAGTCCGGCCTCACCGGCGAGGCGCTCAAGGCCGCGACGAAGTGGACCTATGTTGTCGCGGGCATCGTCTCACTCGTGCTGGCCGGATTCAGCCTCACGCTGCCGCACACGCCGCCCAAGACGAAGGCCCAGGGCGCCGGAGAAAATCTCGCCTGGCTCGAGTCGCTCCGGCTGCTGAAGCATCCCTTCGTGCTCGTGCTCTGGCTGGTGACGTTCGTCGATTCCTTCGTCCATAACTGTTACTTCAACTGGACCGGCAGCTTCCTCGGCGCGGCGTCATCGGCGGGCGGCGTGGGGATTCCAGGCAACTGGATCATGCCGGTCATGACCATCGGCCAGGTGGCGGAGATTCTCACCATGCTGATCCTCGGCATCACGCTGAAGAAGCTCGGCTGGCGCTGGACGATGATCATGGGGATCCTCGGGCACGCCGCGCGTTTTGCCGTCTACGCCTACCTGCCGCAGTCCATGGGCGCGATCGTCGCCGTCCAGATCCTGCACGGCATCTGCTACGCGTTCTTCTTCGCGACGGTCTATATCTTCGTCGACGCGTATTCCCCGAAGGACATCCGGGCCAGTGCACAGGGCCTTTTCAACGTGATGATTCTCGGCGGCGGCGCGCTCCTCGCCAACTCGATCTGCCCGCGGCTCATCCAGCAGACCTTCACCCAGAACGGCATCACGGACTTCAAGGGCCTCTTCCTCGTCCCGACCTTCGTCGCCATCGGCGCCGCGGTGGCACTGCTGATCTTCTTCCACCCGCCCGCGGTGAAGACCGAGGCGGCGGCGCCGGGTTCGGCGCCGCATTGAGGCAGGGGAGGGTCGCAGCCAAGGTGGAGGGCCGGGCTCCAAAGAGTCTTCCCGGCCTTCCTCTTTAATCCGGCTTGGTCCCCTTTGTTTGCGGCTAATAGTCCGGCGATTCGTTTCCCGCTCTTCCGCCACAAAACCGCTTCGCACTCCGGCCGAAATCCGTTTCTCTCCGCCCATGTCTTCCCCGCTTCGCGTCCTTGTCGTTGGCTGTGGCCACATGGGTACCTCCCATGCCCGTGCCTATCATCAGATGTCCGACGCCTTTGAAATT
>CANEVO010000015.1 GCA_947442255.1 Opitutia bacterium | reverse complement strand
GCCGGTCGCCGGATCTTGAAGATTTTCACAAAACCTCTTGGCAGGCCCCGGGTGACGCTCTTTCGTTCGGCTTTAATGTCGTTTAAGCCCGCAATCCTAGCGCTCGAAGATGGTTCTGTTTTCCGCGGTCGCGCCTTCGGCGCCGATGCGACCGTTTCTGGCGAGTGCGTCTTCAACACGTCGATGACGGGATACCAGGAGATCGTCACCGACCCTTCCTACTTCGGCCAGATCGTCACCATGACGGCCGTGCAAATCGGCAACTATGGGGTGAACGAAGAGGACACCGAGGCCGCAGTGCCGAAGTGCTCCGGCTTCGTCGTCCGCGAGCTTTCGCCCGTGGTCAGCAACTGGCGGAGCAAGCTCTCCCTCGGCGACTACCTCCGGCAGCACGGCATTCCCGGCATCAGCGAGGTCGACACCCGAGCCCTCACGAAAAAACTCCGAGTCGACGGCGCGATGAAGTGCTGCCTCAGCACGCTGCCCATCACCGACGAGGAAGCGACGCGGCGGGCCCGGACCTGGCAGGACATGGCGGGGGCCGACTACGTGAAGGATGTGACCTGCACGGAGCCCTACCTATGGGCGGCGGCCGACGCCTCGCGCCACAACACCCCCTACCTGCCGGTCGGCACGACGATGCACCTGCCCGGCTCACCCGCGAAAAAATTCCGCGTCGCCGCCTTCGACTACGGCGCGAAGCACAGCATTTTCCGCAAGCTCGTGAACCACGGCTTCGAGGTGCAGGTGTTTCCTGCCCAGGCCACCGCGGAACAGATCCGCGAGCACAAGCCCGACGCCGTGTTTCTCTCGAACGGCCCCGGCGATCCCGCGGCGCTGCCCTACATTCACAAGACCGTGACGGGCCTGCTGCCCGAATTTCCCATTTTTGGCATCTGTCTCGGCCATCAGATGCTGACCCACGCGCTGGGCGGCACGACCTTCAAGTTGAAATTCGGCCATCGGGGCGGAAATCAGCCGGTGAAGAACCTCGAAACCGGCAAGGTTTCGATCACCGCGCAAAACCACGGGTTCGCGACCGATCCGAAATCGATCGAGCAGCGGGGCGCCAAGATCACCGAGATCAATCTCAACGACAACACCGTCGAGGGCCTGCGCCACACTTCTCTGCCCGTATTCAGCGTGCAGTATCACCCCGAAGCGGCGCCCGGGCCCAACGACGCGGACCCGCTGTTTCTCGATTTCTACCGGATGGTGGAAGCCCGCAAGGCCGGGAAGATCTGAAGAAATGTGGAGCTGGCGAAATCAGGAATAGAAGGCGCCGAAGCCCGTTTCCCTGAGTTCCACCTCAGCTCCTATCCCAGCGTCTGCTCGAACTTCACCGCATCCGCGGGCGTATCGACACCGATGCCGGGGTCTTCAGTGACGGCGCAGGAGATGTCGTAGCCGTTTTCCAGCACGCGCAGTTGCTCGAGTTTTTCCACCGTTTCGTAGCGGCCCGGCGGCAGCTGCGCAAATTTCTCCAACAGATCCGCCTGATAGCCGTAGAGGCCGAGGTGCTTGTAGCAGGGGTTGGCCTGCACCCAGGCATCGTCGATGGTCAGCCCGAGGTCGCGGGAATACGGCATCCGCGAGCGGGAGAAATACAGCGCCCGCCCGTCCCGCCGCATTACGACCTTCACTTGATTGGCGTTGTAGAAATCGACGACCCGTTTGAACGGCGTCACCAGCGTCGCCATCGGCGCCCCACCCGCCAGCAACTCGGCCAGCGCGCGAATCTGACGGCCCGTCACCAGCGGTTCGTCGGCCTGTACGTTGATGACATGGCTGGCGCCCACCGTGCGGTTGGCCTCCGCGATGCGGTCCGTGCCGCTTTGGTGCGCCGGGTCGGTGAAGATCGCCTTAAACCCCGCCCCCACCACGCACTCGTGCAAAAGTTCGTGATCGACCGCAAAAACGAGGGGAAATTCAGGGGCTTCCCGGGCGATTCGCTCCGCCACCCACAGCAGCAACGGACGCCCTTTGATCTGATGTAACAGCTTGCGGGGGAATCGGGTGGATTCCAGGCGACAAGGAACAATGATCGCAGTTTGGGCCATTGTGCGCAGCCTGAGAGTCGGTTTTTAAGTTGCAAGCCACCGCCACGGCCCGGATTTTGACCGGTCTCTCCGAAGTCATGAACAAAAGCGACGCCACACCTGCAGTCCAACCCGCCGTCAAGGAGTTGGTCGTGCAGAACAAGATGGGCATCCATGCGCGCCCTGCGGCGATGATCGTCCGCATCACCAACAAGTTCAAAGCAGAGGTGTTCGTCGAAAAGGACGAGGAGCAGGTGAACGGCAAGAGCATCATGGGCTTGATGATGCTGGCCGCGGGCAATGGCTCGAAGGTCAAGTTTATCGCCAGCGGCGACGACGCGCTCGCCATGCTCGCAGAGATCGAAGCGCTGTTTGCGCGCAAGTTCGACGAGGCGTAAGCGCCGCCGGGACGCCCGGTCGGCGCCCAAATAGCCGGCCCGATCCGGTTCGGCGCCTTCGCTCTTTCGCGTTTCCGCGATGGATCAGAGCCCGAAGAATACCCGCGCGTTCGCCGTGCTGGTCTTCGCCAGTTCGTCGTAGCCGATCCCAAACACTTCCTTCGCGGCGAACTCCGCCGTGTGCCGCAGGAAAGCCGGTTCGTTGGGTTTGCCGCGATGGGGCATCGGCGTGAGGTAGGGCGCGTCGGTTTCCAGCATGAGCCGCGGGAGCCCCTGCACCTTGGCGGCCGCGCGGATCGTCTCCGCCGTCTTGTAGGTCAGGATGCCCGTGAATGATCCCACTCCACCCCGCCGGTTCAGTTCGCCGATCTCGGCGACGCCTTCCGTGAAGCAGTGAAACACGACGCGGGTCCAGTCGACGCCGCTGGCATCGATCATCTCGACGCACTCGGGAAACGCTCCGCGGGAATGCACCACGACGGGACAACCGAGTCGCTTCGCGATGTCCAGGCCCCCGGTAAACGCCGCTTTTTGCCACGCGAAGATCTTCTCCGCTTCCGCCGCGTCCTTGGGCAGGTGAAACCGGTCGAGTCCGATTTCGCCCAACCCAATCGGGCGATCCGTTCCGCCCCAAAAGCCCTCCACTTGGGCCAATGCCTGTTCCCATTGCCCGTCGACCGAACACGGGTGCAATCCGACGGTGTAATGGACGAACCCGACGTGCTCGCGCGCCATCTCCCGGTACATCGCCCAGTCGTCCGGCGAGGTGCCGATCGTGATCATCGCCTCCAAGCCGGCGGCCCGCGCCCGGGTCAGCGCGTCCGGCAGCAGGCCCTTGCGGGCAAAGGATTCCAAATGCGTGTGGGTGTCGATCAGGGCCATGGCAGGTCAGCGGACGTGCTCGTGCTCGCAATCTTGATCGTGATCAAACGTGAAAATGGGCCTGCCACGAATAGCGGTTACAAATACAACGCCCCATACCTCTCCCGTAGATAACGCACCAACGGTCGCGGCGAAAGTTCCCCGCCCGTCACCCGCCGCACCAACTCCAGCGCGCTGTAACGCCGGCCATGCGCATGCACGTTTTCCCGCAGCCAGCGCAGCAGCCACGAAAAATCTCCGCGCGCAAAATCCTCCTCCAGCTCCGGCCGCAGGCCCAACACGTGATACCAGAGCTGCGCGGCGATCATGTTGCCGAGGCAATAGCTCGGAAAATAACCGAACGCCCCGCCGCTCCAGTGCACATCCTGCAACACGCCTTCCCGGTCGTTCGCCGGCTCCAGTCCCACGAGTTCACGCGACGCGCTCCGCCACGCCGCCGGCAAATCCCGCACCGCCAGCTCGCCCGAGAATAGTTTCTTCTCCAACTCGAAGCGCAGCACAATGTGCAGGTTGTAAGTGACTTCATCGGCATCAACGCGGATCAACGTGGGCTCGACCGCATTCACCGCGAGGTACAAGTCCTCCGCGCTGACGCCCGCCGTCTGCACCGGAAACAACTCGCGCCAGCGCGGTTCGAAATGCCGCCAGAAACCGCGGCTGCGCGCCACCTGGTTTTCCCAGAGGCGGCTCTGCGATTCGTGCACCGCCATCCCGGCGTTGAGGCCGAGCGCCGTCCCGAGTTGCGCCCCGGGCAACCCTTGTTCGTAGAGGCCGTGGCCCGTTTCGTGGATCGAGCCGAACAACGCGTCGAGTGGCTGGTCGGAATTGAACCGCGTCGTCATCCGCACATCGGTGCCCGTTCCGGAGCAAAAGGGGTGGAGCGACACATCGATTCGCCCGCGCGCATAATCGAAGCCGATCTTTTCCGTCACCTCGCGCAGAAACACTCGTTGCGTCTCGATCGGAAATCCCCGCAGCCGCCCAGCGGTCGCCGCGGCGCGCCTCGCCACGGGCGAGGCGACGATTTCCCGCCCGAGCGGCACCAGCTCGCGCTTCAACTCGCCGAACAGGCGCTCCACCTGCGCCGTCGTGAGCCCGGGGTCATATTTATCCAGCGCGCAGTCGTACGGCGCGGCGCCCTTCCCGAGAAACTCCGCCTCGCGGCGCGCCAGCTCAAGGTGTTTTTCCAACACCGGAACGTAGCTGGCGAAATCATTCGCCGGCCGGGCGCGGGCCCAGACGTGATAGCCGCGGCTGCCCTCCGTCGCGAGTTCGCGGACAAAGGCCGCCGGCAGTTTCGTCGCCCGATCGTAGTCGCGCCGCGCCTGCGCGATCACGACGCGCTCGTCGTCGCCGGGCCGGAACGCCGCCTCACCTGCGCGTCCCGGCGTCGCAGGTCGGCTCATTTCCCCTTCGAGGAATTCCAGCAGTTCGCCCACGCGCGGCGTGCTGACCGCCGCGTGCTGCAACTCCGCCAGCAACGCCTGCTGTACTCCGCGTTGGTCCGCCGCCCCGGCCGGCAGATTCACCTGCTCATCCCAGCCGAGCAGATCGCCCACCGTCCCGAGCACGTGGGCGCGCTTGAGCAGGCCGGTCAGTTCGGTAAACGCGTCGTGAATCGTCATGCGCCCCAGCTTGCAGCGGGCGCGGTCCGCGAGGCGAGCGCGTTGTCCCGCAGGAAAAAGCGCTTGCCCACGCGGGGCCCGGCCACGACATCTCCCGCGTGGACCACGCCTCTGCGCCCGCCGCCAGCCCGGCCCCCCGCTTCTGGTCGCTCGACGCCCTGCGCGGAGCGTGCGCGCTGGTGGTGTTCCTGAGCCACTGGCATCTCTGGTCCGGCTTTCCACCGGCCAACGCCCCCGAACACGCGGTCCGCGCCGCATTCGCCTGGCTCCACGATGGCTTCGGCCTGCTTGCCTGGCCGACCGGCGGCAACCACCCCGCCGTCATCTGCTTTTTCGTACTCAGCGGATTTTGCATCCACTATCCATTCGAACGCCGCGCCCGTAATTCCGCCGCGCCACTCGACTGGCGCGACCACTATCGCCGGCGCTTCTGGCGCCTCATGCCGGTTTATTGGGCCGCGGCGCTGCTGGGCCTGGCCCTCGTCGCCGCCGAAGCGTGGCGTCCCTCGGGCAGCGTCATGCTCGCCCTGCATACCGTGGCGCCAATCGACAACATCGTCGTGCGGCTGCTCGGACTCTACGGCGTCTATCCCCATGAGATTCTGGCCGGCAACTATCCGCTCAACACCGTAGCCGTCGAAATGGTGATCTACGCCGCCTATCCGTGGTTTTATTTTCACGCGATCCGCGGCCGCTGGGGCGGCCTTGCCGCCGCTTTTCTCGGATTACAATTCGCCGGGATCGTCCTGCTCCGCTGGGTGACGCCGTTCTGGGTCTTCAACAGCGTCTTCATGCTGGGAATTTTCTGGTGGTCCGGGGCGTGGGCGGCGCGCTGGTTCGTGACCCGCGGTCCGAAAAATTACTCCCGGGAATTGTTGCTGGCCTGGCTTGCTTTTCTGGCGCTCAAGACCCTGCCCTATTTTTACGGGCTCAATCTCCTCAAGCAAAATGCGTGGGGACTCGTCTGCACGATCGGCTTGCTGCAATGCCTGCACCTTGAGGAAAAACGGCCCGCGCTGCGCCAGTCGCCCGCGCTCGCGGCCCTCCGTTACGCCGGCCAGATCAGCTATCCGCTCTACGCCGTGCACGCGCCCGCCATGATGCTGGCGACGTGGGCCCTGCTCCGGCTCGGTCAGACGGGATATTCGCTGCAACTCGCCGCGACCTTGATCGCATCTCTGGCCGCCACGCTCGCGATCCACTACGGGATCGAACGCGTTCTCTATCGCCCGCGCATCGCGGCGTTCGCGCCGCCGGCCCCGGCTATTCAAATAGAGTCTCGCCCGACTCAATCGTAACGCCACCGCCGCTTGCGCGCATCGTCAGCCGCGGCCCCCCAGCGTGCCGGCGCGAATCTTCCCTTTCAACACCCGGGCCGTCAGCGATCCCAGGCAACAGGACACGAAAATATCGCCGAACTCCGCGTTCGCATTCAAACTGCCATCGACCGACCGGAAAAAATATTTCCCTTCTCGATCCGCGCCGCCATCTGCCCTGCCAGCCGACCGACCGTGATGCTGCCGGTGCCGGTCTTCACATCCACGCTGCACTGGCGCGGCACCGAAATGTAATACATCAGCTCAATCTGCTCGGCTTCCTGCCAGAGCCAGCGGATCCGCGTCTCGCGGGGATTGCGCGCCACGATCGAAACCGCGTTGTCCCGGGCCTGCACGTCAAGTTGCAGCCCGTCGAGCACCCGCCGCGCGTCCGCCTCGGTTTCCCCGCCAATCTCGAGATGGATGAGAATCTTCACTTCCGGTTCGGCGCTTTCCGTCACCTCGATCCGACCGCGGTAACTGTCGATTTTCAACCGGCAGCCCGGCTGGACCGGAAACGCATGCCGGATGTCGCGTTCGGCGGCACGCAGCGGCCCGGCCGGCGCAATTCCGAATTTGCATTGAGCAGGGAATTGCCCTGCCCACGCTGGCTCGTCGTGACCCCCGCTCGCATCCGCTGGCTCGTCGTGGCGCTGGCCTTCCTCCTGCCCCTCGGATTCGCCGCGTTCACCGGTCATGCTTGGGAGGACTACTTCATCACCCTGCGCGCCAGTCGCAATCTCGTGGAGGGCCACGGCCTCGTTTTCCAACCCGGCGAGCGGGTCCACACCTTCACCTCGCCGCTCGGCGTCCTCATCCCCGCGCTCTGCACCGCCCTCGCCGGACCGGGCGAGGAAGTCCGCGCGCTCTGGTTTTTTCGAATTTTCAGCGCCGCACTCCTCGCCGCCTCCGCGCGGCTGATCTGGCGCCGCGCCGACACCCTGCGGCTCGGAGCCCTCGGCCGCACCGTGCTCTTCGGCCTGCTCCTCGCCGACGCCAAGCTCACCGACTTCGCGACCAACGGCATGGAGACCGCGATTCTCGTCTTCTTCATGCTTTTGCTCTGGACGGAACTCGAGGCCCCCGCCGGCCCGCGCATCCGCTGGCTGGGCAGCGCGCTCGGCGGACTCATGTGGACGCGACCCGATGCCTTCGTGCTCGCGGGTGCCCTCATCGCGCCCCACCTGCTCTTTCGCCGGCCGGCGGAGGGTTCCTCCGCCTTCCCGTGGCGACAGCTCTGGCGGGGCGCGCTGCTCGGCGGCCTGATCTACCTGCCGTGGATCGCGTGGGCTTGGTGGTACTACGGGTCGCCCATTCCCAACACCATCATCGCCAAGTCGGCCTTCGCCCCGGTGATTCATCTGACGGACATGCTACTGGTGCCGTGGCGCGTGCTCACGGGCCAGCGCCTCGGCGGCGATTTGTTCATGCCCGCCTACGCGGTGTTCGGCGGCTGGCCGGTGCAGCTGTACGGCTTCGCCCGCATCCTGACCGTGATCGCAGCCTTTGCCTGGCTGGTGCCGCAGCTTCCCGCTGCCGGTCGGCGCGCCTCCCTCGCCGTGTTGCTCGGCGCGTTCTATCTCTGCGCGATCACCGCCTTTCCCTGGTATATCCCGCCCTGGACCGTCCTGGCCTCGATCGCGGTCGCCTTCGTCTTCGACGCGGCTTACGCCAGCGCGTCCGCCGTACGCCGGCCCGCGATTCGCGCCGCGGCCCGGATCGCCGGCGCCCTGACCGTGCTGATGGCCGCGGCCACCTTCGCCGCCACCGCCTGGCAAATGCGGGTGCAGCAGCGCGTGGTGGAAACCGGTGTGCGCCGCGACATCGGCGAATGGCTGCGGGCCCACGCCGCCCCCAGCGACACCGTGTTTCTCGAACCACTCGGCTACATCGGTTACTTCTCCGGGCTGCGGATGTACGATTTTCCCGGCCTGAGTTCGCCCGACGTCGTGCGCACGGTGCGGGAAGGGGCGCGCAGCTACACGGAGGTCATCGCCCGCCTCCAACCCCAATGGATCGTGTTGCGCCCTTACGAAATGATCCGCGACGAATTTGTCGACCGGCCGGTGCTGCGCGACTATCAGCTGGTGAAATCGTGGTCGGCCCGGCCCCAACTCGACGCGATCCGGTTCCTGCCGGGCCGGCGGTGGTGCGAGTTCGAATCCCAATACTCGCTGTTCCAGCGCAAGCCCGCAGCGGAGACCGCCCGCCCGCGGTGACCGTCGGGTTATTCCACCGCCAGACCGCGCTCTCCCCGGCCAGCCATCCGTCGGACCTCCCCGCCCAGGAGCAGTGGAGGAGCCCGGCGCCGTGCAAGGCGACGGACCAGCCAGGCTCATTCGTCAACTAATCGTTGACATCCATCGCCCGCCCCTGCCGGGCGACGCCACGACCTTGCGCCTACACCTTCGCGCTATTGTCGCACTTGAAATGAACCTGCGAACGGCGCAATCCGTGGGCCCGCAACGCCGAGGTCTGGGCCGGGTCCCGGCTCTGGATCAGGAAGCGCCGTCGTTCCTCGGCCTCCTCCGCCGCCGCGAGCGCGGCGACGCAAAGCATGGTCTCGGCGCGCGGTTCCAGCCGGCTCGCGGGAAAACGCGTGTGCGCGGCCAGCCAGCCGACGGTCGAGCGAAATGGATCTGTGACGGGCGCGTTCATGGTTGGGACGGAGCCGGTAGCACGAAGTGCACCCGCATCCGCGTCAATCGCGCAAGCAGGCGCTGTTCGCCGCGGACCGGCCACCAGTCGTAGAGATAGATCTCCAGCGGCTGCCACATTGCCACCCATCCGATGATGGTAAGTCCTTCCCGCACAATGCCGGCCATCGCCCCCGTGCCGAGCTGGGCCGCAAAGCCCACGCGAAAAAGGCAGCCGCCGCGAAATAAAAGCCCGATCAGCAAACTCACCCGGCCGCGGCGCATCAACTGTTACAGCTCATGTTGCTGCATCTGGGCCCGCGTCAGGAAATAGTGCCGCACGGCCTCCTCCGTGCCTTTGGCCCGATCCGGCGGCGGCGGCGTGGCGAGGTGCAACGTCAACTCCAACTCATGGTCACGGGGATGCTCGCGGGCCCAACTGACGATGAATTCCTCGGCATCGCTGTCGAGGTCTTGGTCAAGAAAGAGCGATGGATCCATCGAATTGAAAAGCTGCGGGAGCTCGCGCAGCCGCATCTGAATTCGCCCGGTGCCTTTGAAACGAGCGGTCATCGTTTGGCCAGTGCTGACGTCCAAGCGGTCTCGTTGAATCCCACTAGCACGACGCCATTGCCAACCAAGAACGGCCGTTTCACGAGACTGCCATTGCCCGCCAGCAACTCGAGGGCGGCGGCGGTGGTCATGCCCGGCAACCGCTCGCCCAGTTTCTCCGCCCGATATTCGCGGCCCGAGGTGTTGCAGATCCGGCTGACTTGGCCGTCAACCGCCGCCAGCCCCCGCCGGAGTTCGCCCACCGAAGGAGGCGTCTCGCGGATCGCGCGCTCCTCAAACGGGATTCCCTGCGCGCGCAACCACTGCACCGCCCGCCGGCAGGAATCGCAGTTCGCAAGCGCGAAGAGTCTGAGCACGGCCATTCTCCCGCTGTCATTGGAAGGACCGATCCGCCGAGGCAATCCATCTTGAACCATCGTTTCCAACCGGGCTCGCGTTGCCGGCGGCTAACGAACCCACGTGGGATCCTGAATTACAAACTGCCATCGCTCGCGGTACACCCCGAGCTCCCCGTAAAACTTCACCGGAGCGCCGGATTTCAATCCGGCCCGCAGCTTGGTCCGCAATGCTTCGTCAAAACTCCACACGTCGTACGTGTCGCCCAGAAACTCCACCACCAATCGGGCGCCCGGCGCGACGCGGCCCTCCACTCGAAAGATTTTTCCCTTGAAGGCATCCGTGCGGATCCTCGCTCCCTCCGGCAGTTGGGCGACGGTGACCGCCAGCTTTTCGAGGTCCAGGCGGGCGTAGTCGATCTTGGTCGATGCGGCCGGACCCGCCCGCTCGACCGACGCATTGCGCAGCGGCAGGTAGCGGTCCGTGCGCCCTTCGCTGACCGTGACAAATTTTGCCCCAACCGGAAAATGGTCGGAGAACCCGCTGCCGGCCGGCCCGTCGAAGGACCAGCGCACCGGCAGACCTTTGGCATCGGCGTTGAGCCCGGGAAATTTCGCCACCACGAACGAGTTGTCGACGTATTGCACACCGCGGAAATCGTAGAGCCCGCGGGAAACGATCAAGTGCATCAGGGTGCCCCACTCCCCGCGGTAGGTGTCGCTGCCGCGCTGCTCGGCGGGCAGCTCATACCAGAGATTGTAGAGCTGGCGCGGCCCGCGCACCGCGAGCTCGTTGCCCTGGGAGCCCAGCACGTCGTTGATCGCGGTCTGCTTCATCGCCGGGTAGCGCTGCTTCTGGTTGTATTGGGAATTCAAATCGCCTCCGACGATGACGTCGGCATTCGGGTCGGCGCCCAAGATTTCGTCGAGCCGGGTGCGCAGCGTTTGCGCGTTGGCGATCCGGATTTTTTCCGTCGCGGGGTCGCTCGCGCCGGACTTCCAGTGGTTGGCAAAAAGATAAAGGAGGGCGCCATCGACCTCGATCTGCACCTCGAGGATCGCCCGCGCATCGAGTGTCGGGTGGGCGCGCGTGCTCCGGACCGGGAAGCGGGTGAAGACGGCGCACGTTTGCTCCAGCTTGCGCGCCGTGCCCGCCGCCGTGACATTGTCCGCCACCACGACGCGGTAGCCGGTGATGCCGCGATCCGCCAACGCCTTCAGCAACAGCGCTTCCGACGGCAGGTCGGCGATCCGGCGGTCGAATTTTGCCCCGAGCATCTCCTCCAGCTTCATTCCGCCATAGGGCGCAAGCAGCGCATCGTAATCCACCGGCGACTTCGCCGGCGTGAAATCCACCTCGAGCTCGGCCAGCAGCAGCACGTCGGGTCCGCGCCCGCCCTCGAATTGCGCGATGACGTGCGCGATATTCTGCAGCTTGGTCAACGCATGCGCCCGCGAATAGCGCGCCGGCTGATAGTCTTCGAACAGCGTGATCCCATCGAGATCGACCAGATTCTCGACGTTATAGGCGACGACCATGAACGGTCGCGCCACGACCGACGCCACGCACCCGAGGAAACAGGCGAACAGACGGACATTTCTCATCGCTCCAGCTTGCGACCCCGACGCGGGCCGTGCAACAGCCGCCGCGGCCCTCAACCCGGCCTGTCCGCCCAACCCATCGCCATCCGCCGCCCATCCTTCTCCGCCTTGTCGCTCCGCACACCTCCTTTCTCGCGTCGCGTGGAGTAACGCGCCCAATCCATTTTTGTCAACTATTGGTTGACAATTACGGATTGGCCCGCGGGTGTCGACCATCCGGGTAGATGGATGGGGGTTGGGGCTCGGTTTCATTACGCCGGGCGCTTCCCGTCGGGCCGCACCTCATTGACGCCGCGCAAATCCCTCCAACATGCTGGGAGCAAAATGACGTCGCTTCTTGAAGTCTCCGATCTCCGGGTGGAACGCGGCCGGACTGCGATCCTGCGGGGCGTAACCTGGCGCGTGGCACCCCGTGAACACTGGGTCATTCTCGGCGCGAACGGTTCCGGCAAGACCTCCCTGCTCAAGGCGCTGACCGGTTATCTCCCGCCCACGTCCGGCGAGATCAACGTGCTGGGCCGCCGCTACGGCGAATCCGACTGGCGGGAGCTGCGGCTGGAGATCGGCGTCGTCACCAGCGCGTTCGCCGCCGCGATTCCCCCCGCGGAGATCGCGCTCGACACCGTGGTCAGCGGCAAATTCGCCCAGCTCGACCTGTGGCACGCCGGCACCCGCGCCGACCGCGTGGCCGCCACGCGGCTGCTGCGCTCCGTCGGCCTCGGCTATCTGGCCGCCCGCGAATGGATGTACCTCTCGCAAGGGGAGCGGCAGCGCGTGCTGATCGCGCGCGCCCTGATGGCCCGGCCGCGGCTGCTCATTCTCGACGAGCCCTGCGCGGGCCTCGATCCCGTGGCCCGCGACAAATTCCTCCGCTTCGTGAACCGCCTGGCCCGCCGGCGCGACGCCCCGGCCCTCGTGCTTGTCACCCATCACGTCGAGGAAATCATGCCCGCCTTCACCCACGCGCTCCTGCTGCGCCAAGGCCGCGTGGTGCAGGCCGGCCCGCGCGACGCCGTCCTGACGTCGGGCAACCTGTCGGCGACGTTTGGCGCGCGGTTGCGGCTGGGTCGCACCGGCGACCGCTGGCGCCTCGGTTTCGTCCGCTCGTGAATCCGCTGGCCTAGCCACCCAGCCGCACCACGTCCCCGGCGGCGAGCGGCGCACCCTCGCCGGTTCCGCGCGACGCGGAAAAGATCACCCGCCCGGCGCGCACGACGTCGATCGCCCGCTGCACCAGCGAAATCCGCGCCGCGTCTCCCGCCCGGGCCAAAGTCAGCCCGTCCTGCCACGGCACCCGCACCATGGTGCCCGTCGTCGCATCGACGAACGTCACCATGCCTGCCTGCGCCAGTTTCCCCGCGGCGTCGATCCCGCCACCGCCGACCGAACCCACCGCTTTCACCGCGCTCACCGCCACCCGGCCCGTCGCCGTCACCACCGCGCCCGCCGTTTCCCCCGCGACCACCACTGTCGTGGCCACGAGCTTCACCGGCGCCGTCACCGCGCGGTAAACCAGACACCCGTCGAGGACCAACAGGCATCCGCCCGCCGCCGCAAGCGGCGCCACCCAACGGGTCCAAACGGAGGACAGGTTCACGGTTTCACCGCGAAAATTTCCGCGAAGAACGAACGCATGTGTTCCCACGAACGCCGGTCGGCGGCGGCATTGTAGCCGATGCCGTTGAGCCCGGTGCGGCGTGCCATGTCGTCGGCCTTCAGGTTCGTGAACGCGTGAATCGCCCCCGCATAACTGACGAATTGGAAGTCGAGTTTTCCGTCGTTGAGCGCCTTCAAAAAAGCATCGACTTGTTCCTTCGGGATAAAGGGATCCACGGCGCCGTGGCAGATCAGCAGCTTTGCCCTGGTTCCGGTCGCGGCCTCCGCGGAGGGCGCAATCAGGCTGCCATGAAAACTCACGATGCCCGCGAGGGGCGCGCCACTGAACGCCAGCGCCTGGACGGTCGCGCCGCCAAAGCAGTAGCCGATCGCCGCGACACGCGAGGCATCCACCCGTCCGCTTTTCAGCAATTGGTCGAGTCCCGCCCGCGCGCGGTCCGCCATCAGCGGCTTGCCGTAAAACTGTCCCGCCAGCTCGCCGGCTTGCTTGGGATCGGTCGTGACCACGCCTGCGCCGTACCTGTCGGCCGCAAGGGCCACGTAGCCGAGCGCCGCGAGCTGCTCGGCCCGGCCTTTCGGATAGTCATTGAGGCCCCACCACTCCGGAATCACGAGGACGCCCGGCGCCGGGTGCGCCGGCGTGGCCTTGGCGTCGTCGTAGGCGAGCCAGCCTTCGAGTTTCACGCCACCCTGTTCATAGGGCACGGCCCGCGTGACGATTTTCGCCGAAACCGGCAGAACAGCGGCCATCGATAGAAATAAAACAAGCGAGGCTTTCATGATCGGCGGACGGTAAGGAAGCCCGGACCACCGTCAAACACCGGCGTTAAATCCGCCCGCAAAGGCACCCAGCCGCCGCGACGATTACGTCGGAAAACCACCCGTGATGTAGTTTTTTAAATGCTCGGCTTCCGCGCGATTCGCGTCGGCCACCCAGCGGGAAATGTCGCCGATCGAGATCAGCCCGACCAGCCGGCCCTCGTTCACCACGGGCAGATGGCGGCAGCGCTTCTCCGTGAAAAGCGACGCGACCTCCTCGACGGTCGCAGTGGGGCCAACCGTCAGCACATTCTTCGTCGCCACGTCCATGACGCAGGTCGTCCGCGGATCGACCCCGTCGCCGACGACGCGCCGGAGCACGTCGCGCTCCGTAAAGATTCCGGCAAGTTTTTCCCCGTCGAGAATCACGATGGCCCCGATGCGCAACCGGTTCATTTCCGCCACGGCGTCACTGACACTCAGGGTTGGCGCGATGGCGTGAACGAAGGATCCCTTGCGATCCAGCAAAGCGGATATGGGGGCATTCATGGGGAACTTGGGGTGAGGCGGAGTGTGCGCCCACTCCGCCGCCGCGCAACTCGAATCCCGGTCCCGTACCCGCGCGTTTTCCCTTCGGCTGGGCCGTCCATTACAACCGCTTGGCGGGCTTCGACGGCGATGCGACTTGTGCGCCGCCGACGCCCGTGCTTCTTGAGCCCCACCATGAGCACAGGCAAAATCGTTCTCGCCGTCATCGGCTTCATCCTGCTGCTGGCCGTCGTCGTCGCCCTCGGCGTCAGTGGCATCTACAACCGCCTCGTCACCTTGCAGCAGGGCACAGACGCCGCCTGGGCGCAGGTACAGAATGTCTATCAACGCCGCGCCGACCTCATTCCGAATCTCGTCAACACGGTTTCCGGCGCGGCCAACTTCGAAAAGTCCACGCTGGCCGAGGTCGTCGAAGCCCGCGCCTCGGTCGGTCGCGTGCAACTGCCCGCGGCCGGGGCGCCGGGCAATCCCACGCAGCTTGCGCAGTTCGAGCAGGCGCAGGGCCGCCTCGGCTCCGCCCTCTCACGACTGTTGGTGGTGGCCGAGCGCTATCCCGACTTGAAGGCGACCGCGGCGTTTCGCGACCTGCAGGCTCAGCTCGAGGGCACCGAGAACCGGATCACGGTCGAACGCGGTCGCTTCAACGAAGCGGTCCAGGCCTACAACACGGCAATCAAGCGCTTCCCCGCCGTCGTGATCGCCGGCATGTTCGGCCACACCGCCCGGCCCTATTTCGCCGCTACCGCCGGCGCGGACCGGCCGCCCGAGGTGAAATTCGACTTCGGCGCGAAGAAAACGCCGTGAACGGATTTGTGGCAGGGCGCGGTGTTTTCGCCGCGCCGCCTGCGGTGCGGCCGGACATTGGGGGTTCACCCGGCGGATTTCGGCGGGCCCGGCTGAGCCCCGGCCTGCTGGGTCTCCTGCTCATCCTCGTCGCGACTCTTACGCACGCCGCCGAGGTGATTCCGCCCGTACCGCCGAATCACTTCAACGACTACGCCGGTGTGGTGCGCCGCGACACCGCGCAAAAGCTCAACGCCGAACTCGCGCAGTTCGAGCGCGACACCTCCAACCAGCTGGTGGTCGCGATCTATCCGCGGATGCAATCCAACTCCTCGGTCGAGGACTACGTCGTGCGCGTCGCCCAGCAGTGGCGGGTTGGCCAGAAGGAGCGGAAAAATGGCGCCGTGCTTTTCCTGTTTCAGGAGAGTCACGACATCCGCATCGTGACCGGCTACGGGCTCGAGGGCGCCCTGCCCGACGCCCTGTGCAAGCAGATCATCGAAAACGAGCTAATCCCGCCGTTTCGCGCCGGGAATTTCGATGCCGGCCTGACCGCCGGCGTGCACGCGTTGATGGCGGCCGCTCGCGGCGAATACCGCGGCACGGGCCGCACCGTCGCCGATCGCTCCCACCGGATCGGTTCCGGCAACGGCATCATCCCCGTGATCGTGTTCATCATCATCATGGCGGTGCTTCAGGCGCGGTCGCGCCGCGCGGCGGTTTACGACCGCCGGGGCCGGCAATCGATGTGGCTGGGCAGCGGTCCGCGGGGTGGCGGGGGCTGGGGCGGAGGTGGATCCTCCTCGGGCGGCGGCGGCACATTTTCCGGTGGCGGCGGGAGCTTTGGCGGCGGGGGCGCGGGAGGAAAATGGTGATGAACCTGCTGCCCCTTCAGCCCAAGATCGATCACGCCCGGATCGTTGCCGCGATCGGCGACGCCGAGGGCCGCACCTCTGGCGAGATCCGCGTGGTCATATCGCGCCGGACAACCGCCGACGCGGTGGCGGCGGCGAAAATCCAGTTCGAGCGCCTGGGCATGACTGGGACGGCCGCCCGTAACGGCGTTTTGATTTTTCTCGCCCCGCGCTCGCGGAGCTTCGCCGTGATCGGCGACACGGGCGTGCACGAGAAATGCGGCGATGCGTTTTGGACCGAACTGGCCGCCGCGATGACGGAGCATTTCAAGCGCGGCGATTTCACCGCCGGCCTCGTGCTCGGCATCGCACGCGCCGGTGCGCTGCTCGCCGAGAACTTCCCGCGGCAAACCGACGACCGCAACGAGCTGCCAAACTCGGTCGAGGAATCCAACTGAGGCTCTGTGCATCAGTGAGTGAAGCGGTGCCACACCCCGGTCGGACGGGCGAGGCATGCCGATTGTCGGCGCACGAAGGAAGGCAGGATTCTTAACCGCTCATCTCCGCTCATCAAATTTCCGAAACCACCCGTTGCCTCTGCGGTTCGCCGATCAGGCGAACCACGCACGTCATCACCCACCCTTGTTTTTGAAAATGAGCGAAGATCAGCGGTTCCGGGCACCTGGTGAGAAAAGGCCCGTCACGAAACAACGTTCCGCATCCCCTCAGCGCGGGAACAGCTTGTCGAGTGCGCCGAGGTTTTTCAGCGGTGGGGATTTCTTCGCGGCAACGGGCGCGCTGACGATCGGCCTTGGCGCCGGGGCGATTTCGGCCTGCGGGGTAACGACGTCCGCCTTGAGCGCAGCGAGCGCCCGGTCAAGTTTCACGGCGGACACCGGCTCGGCCGTGCCGAGTTCCTGCGCGAAGAGGCTCACGCGAAATTCCTCCACGAGCCAGCGGAGTGCGTCGGAACGCGGTGAGCGCACCGCGCCTCCAACCAGCTTCCGCACGGCGGCGACGTAGGGCGCGAGCTGGGCCGCGCGCTCAGCGTCCTTCGCCGGATTCTGCCGCCAGCGGTCGGCGCGCAGCTTCATCGCCTTCAGGTAGCGCGGAAGATGCGCGAGCTGGGCATAGGGCGTCGTGCGCAGGAAATCCGGCGGGATCAACGCGGCGAGCTCCCCGTCGAGCCCGGCGTACGGTTTCGGATGGACGAGCAAGTCCTGCCGCGCGGTTAGAATCTCCTTCAGCACGTCGCAGAACCGCGGCACGAGCCCCCGGAGATCGGACTTGGCCCGCTCAAGGACGTTCGCAAACGCGGCCGCCGTCAGCGGCTCGACCGGCCGGCCGCACAGCCAGCGGAGGATCGACGCGAACGCCTGCGCCTGCAACTCGTCCGCCGGCACGAGCGTCGATATCAGCGGGCCAAGCAGCCGCACGGCGCGCAAGTCGCGTTCGAGCCAGCCGAGATCGTGGGAAAGCTGACGCTCGAACAGCGCGGCCAGCCCGGCGCGCGACGCCCCCTCCGCCTCTTCCGGCGTCTTGAACAGCAGGAGGGTGGCCCCGCCCGCCGAAGCCTTGGCGGAGTCGGGACTGGCCTTCGCGGCCTGCAGGCCCGGAAACGCGAATACCGGCACGCCGGCCTGCTCGGTCACGAGCACGCGTTCCGGAAATTCCCCGAAACTCCACGCCGTCTGCGCCGGCGTCTCCCACTTCGCGCGGGCGCGGCGCCACGCGTCGGGCTCGACGCGGGCGACATCCGCGCTCGCCGTCCGTTTCTGCAGGTGCAGCGCCGCGTCGATCTCGGCGAGTTCCCGGCTGGCGGCCAGCTCGCGGCCCTTGTCGTCGACCACGCGCACGCGCACGCGCAGGTGCTCCGGCAACGGCTTGTCGTTCCACACGGCCGGATCGAGCGACACGCGAAACCGTTCCGCAATTTGCCCGGCCAGCGCCTCGGTCAGCGACTCGCGCCGCCCGGTCAACCGGTCGCGGGCCACCACCTGCTCGGCCAGACCCTTCGCCGTCTCGGCGAGCGGCACAAACAGGCGGCGCACCTCTTTCGGTGTGGCGCGAAGGTAGTGTTCCACCTTTTCAGCGAGGTGCCCGGGCACGGCCCAGTCGAGCGCCGCGGGGGTGAGCGCCTCGGCCTCCCGCACGCTGACGTTGAGTGTCACACCGTCGTCCGCCTGGCCTGGCTTGTAGGCGTAGTTGAGCGGCAGCGCGCGATTGTCGATCGGCAGCGCGGCAGGAAACGACGCCGCATCGTGCGCCACGGTTGCCGGGTCCCGCAGGTCGTCCGGCGTCATCATCAGAAAGCGCGGCTCCGCGCCGCGGAGCTCGCGCACCAGGTCCACGAGCTCGGCGACCGCCGAGATATGCTCCAGCCGTGCGGCGTAGAAACGATACGCGGCCTCGTCCACGTTGAGATAGCCGCGGTCGCGCGCGCGCGTCAGGGCGTCCTCGACTTTTTCGCGAACGGCCCGGTTGTGCGTAATGAAATCCAGCGGAAACGTAATCGTGTCGTTCACCAGCCCTTCGCGCACGAAGATCTCGGTGGCATGCGCCGGATTGATCCCGCCGTAGCCGACCGCGCGGCTCTCGAGCTCAAGGCCGTAGAGCCGCGTGCGCTGCTTCACCATGACGCGGCCCGCCTTCTCGTTCCAAAACGGCTCGCTGTGCGCCACGCGCGCGATGTGGGCGCCGAGGTCGAGCGCCCAGAGTGGATCGAGCCGCGCGCAGGTGCGCGCGTAGAGCTTCGAGGTCTCCATGATTTCGGAGGCCATGATCCAGCGCGCAGCCTTCGGCGGGCTTTTCGGCGCGTCGCGTTGCCCCGCGTCCTTCGACTTGCGCTTCGCCTCGTCACGCTTGAACAGCACCGAGCCGGGAAACAGCCCCACCCGCCGGTCATGCGTCGCCTTGTAGCCGCCGTTTTCCTCGTCGAACATCGCGATATTACCGAGCAGGCCGGCGAGAATGCTGCGGTGGATCGCCCGGTAGCTCGGCGTGCCGAAGAGCGTGGGGTCGGAATCTGCCGGCGCGGCTTTAGGCCGCGATTCACTCTTGGCCACCGGCGGATCGCGGCGCGAAGCCGCTCCAACAGCCTTGAAGGCCGAGGTCAGCTTGAAGTCATCCCGCTCGCGCAGGACGTCGAACAACTGCGCATGGACGTCGCGCCACTCCCGCATGCGCGTGTAGCTGAGAAAATGATCGCGGCAGAAGCGGCGCAGTTTGGCCTGGGAGAGGTTTTCAAACTGGTCGTGCCACGCGTCCCAGACGTTGAGCAGCGTGAGGAAATCGGAGTCGGGATGCGCGAACCGCCGGTGGGCGGCGTCGGCCTGCTGCTGCTTGTCCATCGGCCGCTCGCGGGGATCCTGAATCGAAAGGCCCGCCGCGATCACCAGCACTTCGCGCACGGCCTTCTCGGACCGCGCCTGCAAAATCATCCGGCCGACGGTCGGGTCGACGGGGAGGCGGGCGAGTTCACGGCCGAGCGGCGTAAGCTGGCGCGATTCGGCGCCGGGCTGCGCCTCCTCCAGCGCGCCGAGCTCGTCGAGCAGCGCGTAGCCGGCGCGAATGGATTTCGCGGCGGGCATGTTGATGAACGGAAAGCGCTCGATGTCGCCGAGGCCAAACGCCTTCAGGCGGAGGATGACATCGGCGAGGTTGGCGCGCTGGATTTCCGGCTGGGTGAAACGCGGCCGCTCGAGATAATCCTTTTCCGAATAGAGCCGGATGCACACGCCGTCGGCGACGCGGCCGCTCCGGCCCTTGCGCTGATCGGCGCTGGACTGCGCGATCGGCTCGATCGGCAGACGGCGCGTGCGCGCCTGCGGCGAGTAGCGGCTCAGGCGCGCGAGGCCGGTGTCGACGACGAAGCGGATGCCGGGAATCGTGAGCGAGGTCTCGGCGATGTTGGTCGCGAGGACGATCTTGCGGCGTGGCGTCGGCGCGAAGACCCGTTGCTGCTCCGCGTTCGAGAGCCGGCCAAAGAGCGGCACCAGTTCGTGCTGCCGGCCGGCCGAACGCAGCCGGCCCTCCAACAGTTCGCCGACCTCCCGGATGTCGCGCTCGCTCGGGAGAAACACGAGGATGTCGCCGCCCGTGCTTTCGCGCACGATGCGCTCGACCGCCGCGACGGCCCCGTCGATGTAGTGCAGGGCCTCGGCCTTCGCCGAGGCGACGGCGGCCGCGTCGTCCTTTTCTTCGTTTTCATCGTCGGGGGCGTAGTCGCTCCCCAGCGCATCGAGCGGCGCATAGATGACCTCGACCGGAAACGTGCGGCCCTCGACCTGAATCACCGGCGCGTCGTCGAATGCCGCGCTGAACATCGCCGTGTCGATCGTCGCGGAGGTGACGACGATCTTCAGTTCAGGGCGTTTGTAGCGCAGCGTGCGCAGGTGCCCGAGCAGGAAATCGATGTTGAGCGAGCGCTCGTGGGCCTCGTCGATGATGATCGTGTCGTAGTCGCGCAGCAGCGGATCACCCTGCACCTCGGCGAGCAGCATGCCGTCGGTGAGAAATTTGATTACCGTTTGCGCCGTCGTCTGGTCGTTGAAGCGGATCTTGGCACCGACGAGGCCGCCCCACTCGACGCCGAGCTCCTCGGCGACGCGCCGCGAGACGGACAGCGCCGCCACGCGCCGTGGCTGCGTGCACGCGATCCGGCCGCGCGTCCCCCGCCCCGCCGCGAGGCACATCTTGGGAATCTGCGTGGTCTTGCCCGAACCCGTTTCGCCGGCGAGAATCACCACCTGATTCGCGTGAATGGCCGCGGTGATCTCCTCTGCCCGGCTGCTGATGGGCAGCTCGGGGGGGAACTCGAGACGAAAGGGAAACGGCGGATGGGATTTCGACACAGAAGCGGAGAATGATCGGTCCGGCGGCAGCGTAACGCAAAGCACCATCGCATTGCCGCAGGAACGCGAAGGGATTGCCGCAAGCCCCCGCGGCCCGCAATGCAAGGTTCACACGAACAGGCTTGAGGTTCGGTGCCCGCACAAGGATGACAAGCGCCCATGCCGCAACCTCCGCTCCTGCCCGATGAAGCCCTCTTCCGCGTCCAACGGCTCGCGCGTCGGGACGGCTTGAGCATGCTGGTGATCGCCGGCCTCTTCGCGCTGCTGGCCGCGCTGGCCGGCGATTCCGTCGGCGCGATCACCGGATTGCTGGTCGCCGGGGCCGGCGCCCTCGAACTGCATGGCGCGGCCCTGTTGAACGATGGCCGGGCGCGCGGCATGAACTGGCTCGTCGGCAGCCAGGTTTTCCTGCTCGCCACCATTCTGGGCTATTGCGCGCTGCGCTTGCTCCACCACGAGGCGCCGCCCATCCCCGAAGAAATGCGCTCGCTGATCGACCTGAGCGCCGCGGAGCTGGGCATGACGACGGAGAAATATCTGGCGACCGTTTATCGGGTCGGGCTGTGGCTGGTCGCGTTTCTTTCGCTGCTCTACCAGGGCGGCATGGTCATCTACTACCTGCGCCGGCGCGCCGCCGTGACCCGCGCCCTGGCGGAAACCGTGGAACCGGGCTAACGCGCGAGGAGTGCGGACACTTGCGCCGCATCACCCGCCACCTAGCTTCCAACCATGTCGAGAGATCGCTATATCGCAGCGAAGCAGCGTTGGGCCGAAAAGCAGAAAGCGCTCGGGCACACTGCCCGGCCCGTGGCGGCGGCGGACCGGCTGCCCCCGGGGCAAAAGCTCACCACCGCATTTCCCGTGCTCGACCTCGGCACCCAACCGGAAATCCCACCCGCGGAGTGGCGGTTGAAAATCGACGGGCTGGTGGAGCACCCGGCGGTTTTGAACTGGCCGGCGTTCAACGCTCTCCCCCAGGTCGACGATGTGAGCGACTTTCACTGCGTGACGACCTGGAGCAAATACGACTGCCGCTGGGGTGGCGTGGCCCTGACCACGCTCTACGAGCTCGTCCAACCCAAGCCGGAGGCACGCTTCGTCTATTTCACCGGCTTCGACGGTTACTCGACCAATATCGCGCTCGACCGCTGCCTCGACGACGACGTGCTCGTGGCCACGCGTTTCGACGGCGCCCCGCTACCGCGCGAGCATGGCGGACCGGCGCGCGTGATTATCCCCAAACTCTATGCCTGGAAGGGTACGAAATTCGTGAGCGGCATCACGTTTCTCGCCGAGGACAAACTCGGGTTCTGGGAAGTCCGCGGCTACTCGAACACCGCGGATCCCTGGACCGAGGACCGCTACGCGTGAGCGGACGACGCTACGCCGGCCGCGGCCCGGTGTCCGCCGGTTCGTTCCAATTTTCGAACCCAGCGGCCTCGTGCTCCCCGATCGGGCAAGCCCGCATCAGCCCCCCGGCCTCGGCCGCCTCCAGCAACCGCTGCAGAGAACGCTCGCCCCGCGCCACCGCCGCGCGCGCCAGCGGCAGGATCGAGCGCGGATAAAATCCCGCGAGCGGCTCAAAAGCGTCACCGCGGCGGCCGACGAGCCCGACACCCGGAGAGACCTGCGCCCCGAGCCGCCGGAACCAATCGGCTTCGATCCGCGGAAGATCGACCGCCAGCACCGCCAGGCGGGCGTAGGCCGCACGCTCGAGCGCCGCGATGATCCCCATGATCGGGCCACCATCGGGACCGGCATCCGCCACCACCGCCGCGAAACCCGGCGCCGCGTGCGCCCAACGCTGTTCCGGGCGCGCCGACAGGAAGATTTCCGCCGCCCCGGCATCCGCCAGCACGTCACGCTGCCGTGACCAGAGCGGGATGCCCGAGACCTCGATCAACGCCTTGTCGCAACCCATGCGGGTCGAACGCCCGGCCGCGAGGAGAACGGCACTGAAACTCTCCATTGCAGGATGCGGTCAGCCCCGGCCACGACCGGACCGACCGCTCACACCGGCTTCTTGTGCGGGTGGTGGGGCAACGGCGCCCCGTGATGCCGCCCGTGTTTCTTCGCCTTCGGCGGTTGCTCGCGCCAAAAGAATTTCGTGAGCAAATAACCCAACCCACCCAGCAAAGGGCCGAGGACAAACGAGCCGAGATACAACGCGAAAAAGTTGTGCCCGGAAAACGCCGTCACCGGATTGGCCCGCACGTGGGCGTAGATTTCGGCGAAATCGCCGCCGAGCACGAGTTCCCCGATCAGGTAACACGCGGGCAGTTGCACCACCGCGGTGGCCGGGTTCGAAAGATACTGGAGGAGCAGGCACACCGGCAGATTGGCGCCCACCAGAAAGCCGATGCCGCACGCGATCACACTCTGCAACGGCAGGAAGGGGATCGTGGCCACCGGCATGCCGACCAGAAACGCCAGCGCGAGGCTCATGCGGGTCGGCACCCACAACTCGCGATGGAGAATGCGATCGCCCAGCCGCTTGTGCAAAAAACCACCGCGTAACTTGTGTCGGGACATTCCCCAGCGGTTCAGACGACGCATCATCCAGCGGAAATTCATGGCGGGGTTGGCCCGCCAGATGGAGGTGACTCGCGCGGCCTGTCAATCGTCACGAAGCGACGGGATGCACTTCCCATTGGACAATCTTTCCGCGGGCCGGCAGGTTGCGGCCCGAACATGGCAGAGTCAAACCGCCCCCTCGCCAACCGCATCCTGCTTGGGCTCGTTGTCGGCGTCATCGCTGGGATCGCGACCATCGCCCTCAACCCCGCGCTGCCGGTCTTTGCGCTGCCCTTCGGCCGGGCACCGCACTCCCTCGTCGAGCATGCCCGGGCGTTCAGCACCGCGGTGTTGGACCCATTCGGGCAGATCTTCCTGCGGATGCTTTTCTTCGTCGTTGTCCCGCTCGTGTTTGCATCGCTGGCCGGCGGCGTCGTGCAGCTCGGCCGGCTCGACCGGCTCGGCCCCCTCGCCAGCCGGACCTTCGTCCTGTTCTTCCTCAACATGGCGATCGGCGTCGGCCTTGGCCTGCTGATGATGAACGTCGTGCAGCCCGGCAACCATCTCGACGCCGCCGCCAAGACCCGGCTGCTGCAGGAATTCGGCGGCGCGGCGCAAAAGCACATCGCCACCGGTGCCGCCTCCCCGGACATGAACTTTGCGGCGATCGTCGAGATGTTCATGCCCAAGAATCTGATGGGCGCCGTCGCCGGCCATACCAACGCGACGATCGGCGACATGCTGCCGCTGATTCTCTTCGCGATCCTCGTCGGCGCCGTCGGCACGCAACTCGGCGAGGAAAAACGCCGCAAGCTCCAGAACTCGCTCGAATTGGTGACCGAGCTGATGACGGGCATCGTCAACTTCGCCCTCCGGCTCGCGCCCTATGCGGTGCCGGCGATGATCTACAGCGTGATCGTGAAGATCGGCGTGGACATCCTGATCGCGCTCGGGGTGTTCGTCGTCGGGTGCGTGACCGTGCTGCTGCTGCACCTCTTCGGCACGATGTCGCTGTGGATCAAGTTCTGGGCACGCCGGAGTCCCGCGCAGTTTTTCAAGGACATCCGCGGCGTGCTGATCACGGCTTTCTCCACGAGCTCGAGCAATGCGAGTCTCCCCGCCGCCCTCGCCTGTGCGAAAGACACTCTCAAGCTTCAGCCCAGCGTGGCCGGTTTTGTCCTGCCCCTCGGCACCACGATGAACATGAGCGGCACGGCCCTTTACGAAGGCTGTGTCGTGCTCTTCGTCGCTCAGGTCTTCGGCGTCGACCTCTCCGCCATGCAGCAGATCACCCTGCTGCTCCTTTCCGTGCTGAGCGCTGTCGCCGTCGCGGGCATTCCGGGCGGCTCACTCCCCTTGATTGCGGGTCTGCTCGTGACGTTTGGCATTCCGCCGGAGGGCATCGGCATCATCCTCGGGGTGGATCGCATTCTCGATATGACCCGGACGATGACGAACGTCGGCTCCGACATGGTGACGACGCTGGTGGTCGACACCCAGGTCCGGGTCGCTGGTCCAGCCGCCAACAGCGGTGGCCCGGGGTAGTTGGCAGATCCTTCCGTTGGCCCTACCCCAGCCGCGCCCGCATCAAGCTCCGGCCGTGGCGCAGGATAACTACGCAGAAACATGGGTGGAACCCGCGGTCGACAGGAATTGAAAGCGCCATGAACACCGTAACGGGATCGGGGCGGTGCCCCACCGGCCCAAAAACCGGCTGGGGCAACGGGCCGTTCAACTCCGCGCGATGTCGGGCGCGCGCTTCTGGATTTTCCGAATCGCCTCGGCGATTCGCTCCATTTCCACGCGGTCTGTCAGCAGCGTCGGTTGCGTGAACCACACCCCCTCGGAACAGAGCTGATCGTTCACCGGGCACTGATTGCGCTCCTCCCACTTCGCCATCGTGTCCCTGCCGTAGATTTTCTGGTAGTAGGGATTCGCGGCCAGCGCCCGAACGTGGGCGGCGGCATTGAGGGGCGTGTAACCGCCGGAAGCGGAAATCCCCTCCTTCCCCAGCGCCTCCATGAACTTCGCGCGCGGCAGATTACCGAAACGTTCCGTCTGATAGCGGAACATGTAGAGGTGATACGCGCTGCGGGTGCAGCCGTCGTGCAACCGCGCCGGTTTGATGCCGGGGATCTCGCCAAGCAGGCTCGTCAGATAGGCCGCGTTCTGATCGCGGATCTTCGACTGGGCCTCGAGCCGGGTCATCTGGGCCAGCAACAGGCCGCCTTGAAATTCCGTGAGCCGGAAGTTCGCCCCGCGACCGCCGCCGCTGGTCCGCGGCCGGCCACCGCCCTGATTGTGGAAATTGAAGCACTTGTCGGCGAACTCCCCGTCGTTGGTGACGATGGCTCCGCCCTCGCCGGCGGTGAGATTCTTGCTCGCCTGAAAACTAAAACAGCCCGCGAGCCCGGTGTTGCCCACGCCCTTGCCCCGCCACTGCGCGACCCACGCCTGGCAGGCGTCCTCGATGATGGGGACGTTGCGGGCCTTGCTCAGGCTGCCGATTGCGTCCATGTCCGCCGGCGAACCGCCGATGTGCACGGGCAGCAACAACCGGGTGTTCGGGGTGATGGCGGCGGCCATCTTGCCAGCATCGACCTGGAAGGATTCCAAATTCGTATCCGCGAAAATCGGCAGCGCGTAGCTGGCGGTGACGGCGTTGAAGGTGGCGACGAACGTATAAACCGGCAGGATCACCTCGTCGCCCGGTCCGACGCCATAAGCCCCGAGGGCGGTGAGCAGGGAACCCGTGCCAGAGGCCGTCGCCACGCAATACTTGGTGTTGGTCAGTTCCGCGTAGGCCTTCTCGAAGGCCACGACCTTTTGTCCGCGGCCCGAACGCCCCCAAATGCCGCTGTGCAGCACCTCCAGCAGGGCCTTGTCTTCCCGCTCGTCGAAGACCGGCCAGTTGGGAACCTTGCTCCGGCCCGCCGGGCCCTTCGCCGGAGCCGCGGCGAACGTTTTGCCCAAACCGAGGCTCAAGCCGGCGCCAGCCATGGCGGTGGCGGTTCCAAGAAAATCGCGGCGGGTGGTTTTGGTCTTCATCGTTTCCGGAGTTTTGAATGTTGGCGGCGCTGCCATTTTCGATCGCGGTCGGCGGCCTTCAGCCGAACCCGCCTTGCCCCGAAGAGAAACGCGGCTCCGACAAAAAACGCAAGGGCTGCCGCGGCCGGAGCTGGATGGCCTTCTTGCATAATTTTTGGGCGCCGGGCAGATTCCAAGCATGTGCGACCCCACCCCGTGCTCCCGCATCGTCCGGTCGAATTGTGACATCCACCGCACCCGATGGCAGCTTCCGCTCCTGCTGCTCCTCGCCGTCACCCAGGCCTTCGCGCAAGCGCCCGACGCCGCGCCGAATGCCAGGAAGGGGAAAACGCGGCCTCGCGGTGGAGCCCCCGGCATCAGCAGCGTGGCGCCGACCGATTCCCAACCGCTAAGCCCGGCCGAGGCCCTGAAGGCTTTCCGCATTCCGGCCGAGTTGGAGCTGAAGTCGCTGCTGGCCGAACCCGCCGTGGCGCAGCCGCTGTTTCTTAATTTCGACGAACGCGGCCGCATGTGGGTCGTGCAATACCTCCAATACCCCGAACCCGCCGGACTCAAGGTCGTCAGCCACGACGATTATTGGCGCGCCGTCTACGACAAGGTGCCGCTGCCACCGCCCCATCATGTCCGGGGCCGGGACAAAATCACCATCCACGAGAGCACCCGCCACGATGGCGTGTTCGACCGGCAGACCACCTTTATGGACGGCCTGAACGTCGCCACCTCGGTCGAGCGCGGCCGCGGCGGCGTGTGGGTGCTGAACCCGCCCTACCTGCTGTTCTACCCCGACGCGAACAACGACGACATCGCCGACGGCGATCCCGTCGTGCATCTCGCCGGCTTCGGCCTTGAGGACACTCACTCCGTCACCAATAGCCTGCGCTGGGGACCCGACGGCTGGCTCTACGGCGCGCAGGGGAGCACGGTCACGGCCCACATCGTCCGACCCGGCATCGACAAGGAACCCATCTCAAATTCCCTCGGCCAGCACATCTGGCGTTATCATCCCGAGACAAAGCGTTTCGAGATATTTTCCGAAGGCGGCGGCAACGCGTTCGGAGTCGAGATCGACGCCAAGGGCCGGATCTTCTCGGGGCACAACGGCGCCGACACCCGCGGCTTCTACTACATGCCGGGCGCCTATCTCCAAAAGGGTTTCGACAAACACGGCCCGCTCTCGAATCCCTACGCGTTCGGTTATTTCCCGCCGATGAAGCACGGCTCCGTCGCGCGTTTCACTCACAATTTTCTCATCTACGACGGCGGCAGCCTGCCCGCCCGCTACGCCGGCAAACTATTCGGCGCTGAGCCGCTGCAAGGGCAGATCGTCGAGAGCGAAATCACGACCGACCAATCCGCTTTCAAAACCATCGACCTCACGCGCATCGTGACCAGCCCCGACCGGTGGTTCCGCCCCGTGGATATCAAGGTCGGTCCGGATGGCGGCATCTATATCTGCGACTGGTATGATCGCCAGGTCGACCATCTCTACAATCAGGACGACCGCATCGATCGCGGCAACGGGCGCATCTACAGTCTCAACGCCAGGGGCGCGGCACCCGCGCCCGCGTTCGACCTCGGCCGGCTGGCGACCGCCGAATTGATCAAACGCCTGGGCGATCCGAACAAATGGTATCGCCAGACTGCGCTGCGCATTTTCGGCGACCGCAAGGATCGGTCGGCGATTCCCGCGCTCACGAAACTCGTGGCCGAATCGAACGGCCAGCTCGCCCTCGAGGCGCTGTGGGCGCTGAATCTCAGCGGCGGACTCACCGAAGCGACCGCCCTGCAAACCCTCGGGCACACCGATCCGTTCGTCCGCTTGTGGACCGCCCGTCTGCTGTGCGATGAAAACCAGGTCTCGCCCGCCGTCGCCGCGAAACTCGCGAGCCTCGCGCAAACCGAAACCAATCTTGAGGTGCGCGGCCAGCTCGCCTGTTCCGCCCGCCGGCTGCCGGCCCATGACGATCTCGCCATCGTGCGCCAGCTGCTGGCCCATGATGAAGATGCCGGCGACAACCGGCTGCCACTGCTGCTCTGGTGGGCCATCGAGACGAAGGCCGAATCCGATCGCCCCGCAGTGCTCGCGCTCTTCGAGGATCTTTCGGTTTGGGCCCGCCCCGTCGTCCGCCAGCATCTCCTCGAGCGCGTGATGCGCCGCTACGCCCAAGCCGGCACGCGCCAGGATTTGCTCACCTGCGCCCGGCTGTTCCAGCTGTCGCCGTCAAAAGAGCACAGTGCGGCGTTGCTCGCCGGCTTCGAGGCCGCCTTTCAAGGCCGCTCGCTCAGCGGCCTGCCCGACGTACTGCTCGCCGGCATGGCCCGCTTCGACACCGGCTCGGTGGCGCTCGACCTCCGGCAGGCCAAGCCGGAATCCATCGCGACCGCCCTGCAAACCATCGCCGACGAAAACGCCCGGGCCGCCACCCGAATCCAATACATCGGCATTGTCGGCGAGGTGAAAATCCCCGCCTCGGTTCCCGTGCTGTTGCAGCTGATGGATCGCTCGCGCAACGCCGCCCTGCAAAAGGCCGCGTTGAACGCGCTGCAGGCCTACGACGACCCGCAAGTGGGCGAACGCATCGTGGCACTCTACCCGAAGATGAACCGCGATACGCAAAACGCCGCGCAAGCGCTGCTCGCCAGCCGCGCCGCGTGGTCGCGGCAGTGGCTGCAATCCATCGCGGCGGGTCAGATCAAAGCCGACACCGTGGCGCCCAACATCGTCAGCGCGATCAAACTGCACAAGGATCCGGCGGTCGTGGCCCTGACAGAAAAAATCTGGGGCCGTCACGGCCGGCCCACGACCGCCGAGATGGACAAGCAGATCAAGCGCCTCGCCGGCATCGTTCACACCGGCGTCGGCGATCCGTATGCCGGCCGCACGGTTTTTCAAAACACCTGTGGCGCCTGCCACACATTCTTTGGCAAAGGCGGGCAATTGGGGCCGGACCTGACACCCTACAAACGCGACGACGTCGAGCGGATGCTCCTGAACATCGTCAACCCCAGCGCGGAAATCCGCGAAGGCTACGAATACACGCTCGTCGAAACGAAGGACGCGCGCTCGTTGAGCGGATTCCTGGTCGAGAAGAACGACCAGTTTGTCGTGCTGCGCGGCCTCGACGGCCAGAACCTCGCGCTCGACCGCAAGGCGATCGTCAAGCTCGCCGGCGCTGGGGCTTCGCTCATGCCCGAGGGTCTGCTCGAGGCCCAGAGCGAACAGCAGGTGCGCGACCTTTTCGCCTACCTGCGCAGTTCCCAGCCGCTCGTCGGCATCGGTCCGGGGCGTTAACCCGCCCGGCCTCCGCAGTGCCCGCCAGCCGGCGGGCACCCTGTTTTTATTGCACGACGGGCGCAGTCTGTTCGGGCGTCACCATGCCCGGCGGCAGCTCCAGAATGCGGATGTTCCGGAAGTGAATCTCGGCGCCCTCGGATTCGAGGCACAGGTAGCCTTTTCGCACCGTCGACTTGCTGACGCCGTTCACAAACTTGCCGTTGACCGCCAGCTTGATGACGCCGTCGACGCAAACGACATCGTAGGTGTTCCATTCGCCGCGGCCCTTGCAGCGACCCTCGAAAGACATGCTTCGGTCACCACGTGGGTTGTCGGGCGTCGTTTTCAGTCCGTTCGCGCCAAACAATTCGCCGCTCACATAACCCGGATGGCGGGGCTTGCCATCCTTGTCGCGGTTTATGTTCGGCCAATCCAGTTCGAGCATCTGTACCTCGCAGCCCTTCGGCAGCTGCTTGCCCGGCGGCACCGTGCCTTCGCTCCAGACGAACACGCCGGAATTTCCGCCGGGCTCCAGATGCATCCACTCGATGTGCAGCATGAAATTCTCGTATTGCTTTTCGGAACGCATCACGCCGATCGGCCGCCCGCTGCAGACCAGCAGACCGTCGCGCACTTTCCAGGTATCCGGACCGGTGTTCACATTGACCCAGCCGGTCAGATCCCGGCCGTTGAACAAGTCGCGGTATTGGGGAACATCCGCGGCGCGCGCGGAGCCCGGCAGCCCGAGCAGGGCGGTACAGGTAAGAAGCAGGGTCAGGGGTTTCATGGGGGATTTGTTACGCCGAAAACCGCGTTTAACGGGAGATTGCAGCGCGACCCACGGTTCGGCCGCATTGCACCTTGAGTGATTTAGTTTCGCTCGAAAAAGGCAAGGGCCGCCACCCGGCGCACCGCCTCAGCCTCAGCGGCCCGCGCGGACCTGGCGCAATAAGTCTTCCGCCTTGCTCACGATCTTGCCTTCCAATCCCGGCTGCCAGGCGCTCGGTTTGGCGTGGGGAATCATCGAGGTCTTTCCTTCATAGCCACCCTCGGCGAGAATGCTCTCGGACGGGATGTAGGCCATGACGTCGTTCGAATACCCGAAGACCCAGAGGTTTGGACCAGCCTCCTTTTTCAGCCGCAGCGCGTAGTCCACGACCGTCTCGCCGCCCAACGCGACCCACGAAAGCCCGCCGAGACGCCAGGCCTGGATCGGAAAGGGATACGACATGGGAATCCCTCCGTGATCCAGCTGGGAAAGGAGATGGGTGCCCCACGCGCGTTCGCCCTCGGTCCTGGCCTTGGTCGCCGCGACCAGCTGCTCCCGCGCCGGAAGCTCGGAGAAAGCGAGCGTGATTTCCTCGAAAGCGGAGCGGAAGGGTCCGCTGATCGGCTGCATCGGCCGGCCCACCGCACGGTCCACGGCATCGGCCAGTTCCCGCCCGTATTTTTCCACGAGCGGAAGTTCGCGGCGCGGCAGCGGATTGATGTTGCCGCCGCAACCGAGGACGAAAAGCGCCGTCACGCCCGGATGCCGGCGTTGAATTTCCTGCTGCGCCGAACCGGCGTAGTCGCCGTGCCATTGGTAAATCGAAAGGGTCGTGTTGTGGCAGGCATACGCGAAGACCACGCCAAAAAGTTCGCCCTGGGCCGAGCGCACCGCGAGCACGGGCACGTCGTGATCCACCGGGCCAAGCAATTTGCCGGCCGCCCGCAGGGCGGGCACGTCGTTCTCGGGATTTTTCCGCCGGTTCACGGCAAAATCCGCGGAATCGACGCTCCAGCCCAGTGCCGCCGGCACCAGGTTCGCCAGGGCCGTCTCCGCGGCCTGCACCATCCACGCTTCCAGTTGCTGCCGATAGGCGGCGAAACTCTTCCGGTCCTCGTCGTTGAACACGCGCAAGCCATCGGCAAACCCCTCCACGAAGGGCGAGCAATGCGTGTGGGAAACATTCACCATCACTGATTCGCGCGGCAGCTGGTGCCGCTGGCTCAATTCGGCGGCCACGCGGTTGGTGATGTCGCGGGTCACCCCGCACACGTCGGCGGTGAGCAAAACCCCCTTGCGCCCGGACGGATCCTCCAGCGCGAGCGCTTTCACCCAGAGGTCCAGCATCGTGCCTTCCGCAGGATGCGTGCGGGACCCGTAGCCGGTCATCCACATCGTCTTCTCGGGCGTGATCTTCACGCGGGCCACACCCGCCCGCCATGAGGAGGCCGGCGACCCGGCGCCCTCGGCCACGGCCGGCAGCAGCGCAAGCAGGAGCACGATCCCCAGCGCGGCTCGGCTGATGCCCGGCCAGCGGCGGTCCAAGGCATTCACTTTGGCCAAGCGGGAAGGCACCGTCGTCGAACCGTGGCCGGGGCTGTTGCAGGGGCTCATCCCCGACCCGGTAATTTTCCGCTGCCACACCTGCAAGTGTATTAGCGTCCGGACCTCGCGGCCGGCGGGCTGCCACCCCGTTTACCGAGTCCACCGGTCCCCACAAAAAATCCGCTCAAGACGTTTGCCCGCCGCCGCGGCCCTGCCTTGCTGGGAGGGTGCGCCCGGTTGGGCACGCCCTCCTTTCCTCCATGGCCAATTCCTCCCTCGCGGATTTACCCGGCGATTCCGACGGACAGCTCATCGCCTACCTCAACCTTAAGCTGCGTGAAATCCGCCAGCCCGGGGTCGCCGCGCCGCAGGCGGACGGACTCGCGCCGCTGGTCGATCACTTTCTCGCCCTCAGCCGCGAAAAAGACCGCGCCCTGGCGCGCCATCTCTGCCCGGTCGACCAACGGATCCAGAATTTCATCGATCAACAGTTCGACGGTCAGGCCGATATCCCCCGCGTGCCCGCCACCACGCTCGTGCTCGACCGCGTCGGCCTCGCGCGATTGCTCTCGCTCCCACCCGATGCCGACTGCCACCGGAGCGACATTCTCTCGTCCTACCGCGTGCGTCAGGGCGTGTTGCACAACCCGCGCAGCGACCGGCGCACCACGCAGGGCATCTTTCATGTCGCCGCGCTCGGCCTGCCGGTGCCCGACGACAAGAAGGCCGTGCCACCCGCCGTCTTCGGGCGGTTGCTGCACCACGCCTTCCATCCGCCCGCCGACCTGCTCCGGCTGCCGTTCACCGCCACGGCCGCCGCGCCCGCCGGGTGTTTCGTCTCGCTCCACCTGCGGCCCGTCGTGTGCCCCGCCGTGCCGGGTTTCACCGCGCAGCGCGCGATGGAGACCCGCTTCTTCGTCCCCGGCGCCCTTGTCGCCAACCTCGATTTCGTCGAACGCATTTTCGGCAATGCCGGCGATCCGCACTTGCCGGAAAACGACGCGGCCCTCGATCCCGAGCACTGGACCGGCCACACCGGTTGCGTCATTCTCGCGACCCATCTGACCCGGCTGACCAAATGGGAACTCGGGCTCCCGCGCTGGGCGGAGGCCACGCCCCGCGAGCGCCGCGACGGCATGTGCTGGAAGCAACCCGACGAACTCTACAACGACGGCGCCGCCTTCAAGCTCACCGCCCGCGATCCCGGCGGCGCGATCGTCACGCTCATCGCCGACAATTATTTCGGCTACTGCAAAAAAGAGGTGAAGGCCCAGATCAGCTTTGCCGCGAATCTCCTCGGCCAGTGCGAGGAAGAGCACGCGGGGGGCGCCATCGTTTTTCCGAGCTACGATCTCGGCGAGGATTTCCAGCTGAGCCAGCACATCGCCACCGTCGACCACACCTTCGAGGAAGCGCTGGCGGTGCTCGGCGACCGCGCGGAAATCCAGCCGGAGGGCTGGGCCCGCGACCGCCGCCACCCCGACATCTGCTACGTGCCGCAGGATGCCTATTTCGATCTCCGCGCGCAAACGGTCTCCTGGCCGGCCGGCAAGCGGACCGATGGCGGCAAGGGACGTGACCCCACCGCCCCGTTGCACGCCATCAAACTGCTGCCGGGCCAGACCTACGTGCTGCCGTCCGGCTACAAGATCGAAATGGTCAAGCCGGACGAGGGCCGCCGCTGGCGACTCCGCGGCACGACGGCCGAGGGTCTGCTCTGCCACAAGCCGTGCACCGTTTCCGGCGGCGGCAAATCCGAAATCTCGAAGTCGATCGCCGATGCCATCTTCATCGGGCCCAACTTCGTCAGCGATCTGCCGGCCGATTTCGATTTCGTCGACTCGATCCTGCGCCGCGAATACGGCGAGCGTTTCCGCGATCCGGCGCGCAACCGCTCGCGTGGCCGGCCGCTGCTCAGCCCCGAGCGCTCGCTCGGCTCCGTAGTGAAATTGTTGAGCCGCAGTTCCGATTACACCGACGCGTATAACGCGTGGCTCGATACCATCCCCCACTACGTCCGGGATCTCGTGCTCCTGATCAAGCGCTACTACAAACCCGAGTGGGGCGACGACTGGCGCCGGCATTTTTCGGTCGATACCATCAACGGGCGCCCCGGCAACGAGGTGAAATATCACCGGCAGAAAGTACTCACCCACTACCTGCGCGTCGGCTTCACGCCAGACGGTGGTTGGCGGACCTTCAGCCTGCGCAAGGATTTTTTCCCCGCGGTCAAAATCCAGGTCGAGGACGACATCACCGCCTCGGTCGTTGCACCGCGCCGCGCGGTGGCCGGGCTGCCCGCCGCCAGCGGCGACACCCTCGCCCTGAAATTCGTCCACAACTGCGAGTACGCGCTTTTCCAGCGGCCCGACGACGCGATCATCCGCGGTTACGACAAGCGCACCGAACGGGATTTTTCCCAGGAAGGAAATTTCTTTTCCAACTACGAGCCGCTGAACCGGGCGGCAGCGCAAACCATCGTGGAGGATGCGATCGGCTTCGACACCTTCACCGAACCCGTGCGCGCGATGTTCCAGAAATTCGCCACCGCCACCCGGCCCGACTATCTTGCCTCGCCGGCGCACCCGCGGCTCGTCGACGGCAAGCCCTCGAAAAATCCGCGTTACCTGCAGAAGCGGCCCGATCTCGAGGATCCCCGCTCCACTTATCTCGCCCACCTGGGGGCGCGACTGTACCGCCGCCTGCCCGCCGGCTCGCCGGTACAGTTTCCCGTGGGTGCCGTGCTCGCCGGGCGCCGCCTCAACCCACCCGAACCCGGCGTTCGTCCCCTTTGCGTCTACGGCCCCATCCATTACCAGGAGTTGCCGGAAGCCTTCATGGATTTCATCGCGAGCCTGACGGGCAAGTCGCCGTCCACCACCGGCGCGGGGTCCGAAGGCGCGCTCACCAAGGGACCGTTCAATGCCCTGCCTCCCATTTACGACCTGAACGCGGCCTTCGTGTCGTATGTGCTCACCGACCTCGCGGTTTTCTCGTCGGCCGCGGGCTGGCTCGGCCCTCGTTACCGCGTCGACCACGACATCAGCCTGCTTGTCCCCGAAATCTGGGCCCGCATGACGCCGGAGGAGCGCACGCCGCGCTATCTCATCGATCACGGTTATCTCGAACGCTGCGCCGACTGGCAACATACCGGCGAACCGGTGCTGGCCAGCCGGCTCGGCTGGCGCATCACCGCCCGTTTCGTCCAAACCTACTGCGGGCGCGTATTGAGCAACCCGAGCACGGTCTTCGACGAGCAGCACCTGCGCCCCGAGACGCAGGACACCGGCGTCTTCGCCGAAGGCATGGCGAACATCGTCGAGGCGATGCGGACGGCGGCCGGTTCCTACTTCGCCGATGGCTCGATCGACCACGCCCTGCCGCCGCTCCAGGCGTTGCTCCATCTGATGCGGGACGGCACGTGGCAGGGCCACGCGGCCGATGCCCCGGCATTCCGCGCGCTCTTTACCCGCGAACACCTGCTGGCGAGCGACTGGTATCGCGCCCGACTCGAGGCGCAACAGCGGCGCGACGCCCGCCACTGGGCCAACCAGACGCGCTACCTCGAAAAGCTGCTCGCCCGCGACAACTATGCCGATGTGACGGAACAACTCGGGCTCCGGGACCGGCTCGCCTTCACCCATGCCGCGGCAGCGGCCGCGCGGCATCCTGATTACATCGCCGGGCTGACTGGCACGCTCGGGGTCGAACCTTCGTTCGTGGGGTAGGTTGCTGCGATTGTTGTTTCGGCACCGTCAGGCCAACACGGTTGGGGACCGGTCGGGCGCGAGCCCTATCGCCGCGGCGTTCTTCCCAAAACACGCGATTGCCACACTCGCGGGGAATCTCCTTTTTCAAACCAATGATTCCCCTCCCCCGTCTCGTTCTGCGCGCCCGAATTGCCTTTGGCCTCGTCGTGCTCGCTTCCGCCGCTCACGCGCAAGCCCCCATCCCTCCCGGGATCGATCCGCCCGCACCCATCGTGCCCGTGAGTCTGTTTACCCTGCCCGACGATCTCGAAATCACCGTCTGGGCCCGTTCGCCGCAGCTCCGCAATCCCACCAATCTCGACGTCGACGCCCAGGGCCGGGTCTGGGTCACCGAGGGCGTAAACTACCGCCGCCACGCCGGCCGCGATCCCGACGGTGACCGCGTGGTGATCCTCGAGGACACCGACGGGGACGGCGTCGCCGACAAGAGCAGCGTCTTCATCCAGGAACCCAGCCTCCTCGCCCCGCTCGGCATCGCCGTCATCGACAATCAGATCGTGGTCTCCAACGCCCCCGACCTCATCGTCTACACCGACGTCGATCGCGACGGAAAATTCGACGCGCGCTTCGACAAGCGCGAAGTCCTCCTCACCGGGTTTCAGGGCCGCAACCACGACCATTCCCTCCACTCGGTAACGTTCGGCCCCGACGGTAAATGGTATTTAAATCAGGGTAACACCGGCGCGTTTTTCACCGACCGCTCCGGTCGGGCGTTTCGCGTCGGCAGCATTTACGACGGCCGCAGCAGTGGCGCCGTGCCGCTCTACAACTGGAAGCCGCTCGATATCTCCGGCTCGAAGAGTGACGACGGCCACGTCTACGTCGGCGGATTTGCGATGCGCATGAACCCCGACGGTACCAACGTCGAGGTGATCGGCTACAATTTCCGCAACAGCTACGAGCAGACGGTCAGCTCGTTCGGCGACGTCTTCCAGAACGACAACGACGATCCGCCGGCCGCGCGCACCTCCTTCCTGATGGAATACGGCAACGCGGGTTTCTTCTCCCGCGACGGCCGCCGCACCTGGCAGGCCGACAAGCGTCCCGGGCAGGTCGCGGCGATCGCGGAGTGGCGCCAGCAGGATCCCGGCACGATTCCCGTCGGCGATGTCTACGGCAACGGCGCTCCAACCGGCATCGTAAATTACGAGGGTGACGCCCTCGGCGAAAAATGGCGCGGGGTCCTCCTCACCTGCGAATCCGCCCGCAATACGATTTTCGGGTATTTCCCGAAGGCCGAGGGCGCCGGCTACAAGCTGGAACGTTTCGATTTTCTAACGAGCAACAAGGAACGGGAATTCGGCGGCATGGATTCCCAGCGCGGCGTGCTTTCGCCCGATTTGAAAACCTGGTTCCGTGCCTCCGACGTCGCCGTCGGCCCCGACGGAGCCATCTACGTGGCGGACTGGTTCGATCCCCGCGTCGGCGGCCACCAGGATCGCGACAGCACCGCGACGGGCGCCATCTACCGCATCGCGCCGAAAGGCCGGAAGCTCACGACGCCGAAATTCGATCTCGCCACCACCGCGGGCCAGATCGCCGCGCTCAAGAGTCCCGCGGTCAACGTTCGTGCCCTGGGCTTCAACAAGCTGCGCGCCCAGGGCGGCAAGGCCACCGCCGCCGTCGCCGCGTTGCTCAACGACTCCAACCCCTACGTCCGCGCGCGGGCCGTCTTCCTGCTGGCCCAACTCGGGCCCGAGGGCGTGGCGCATACCGAGGCACAGCTGCGCACCGCCGACCCGATGCTGCGGATCGCCGCCTTCCGCGCGCTGCGGCGTGCCGGCCACCGCGTGCTCGATCACGCCAAGTCGCTGGCCACCGATGCCGCGCCCGCCGTTCGCCGCGAAGTCGCCCTCGCCCTGCGCGATGTGCCGCTCGCCGAATCGCGCGCCCTGCTGCTCACGCTCGCCCGCGGTTACGATGGCGTCGATCGCGCCTACCTCGAAGCGTGGGGCACCGGCTGCACCGGCAAGGAGCAGGAAATCTACGCCGCCCTCGCCGCGTCAGCCCCGGGCGCCGATGCACAAAAATGGCCCGCCTCGTTTGCCAATCTGGTCTGGCGGCTGACTCCCGCGGGCGCCGAACCGGCTCTCGCCGCCCGCGCCGGCTCGTCGACGCTTTCCGAGTCCGACCGGCTTGGAGCCGTCACCGCCCTCGGATTTATTCCCACGCGCGAAGCTTCCGACGCCCTGCTCAATCTCGCGGAAAAGGGTTCCGGTGCCGTCAAAACCCACGCCCTGTGGTGGATTCTCAATTACAAGGACAGCCGCTGGGCCGGCAACGGCCTGGATGCGGCCCTCAAGACCCGGGGCCTCTACGACGCCGAGAAAGTCACGGTCACCCCCAGTGTCGTGCCCGCCCCGGCCGCAAACACGCTGCCGCCGGCCGCCGACATCGCCCGGCTGCCGGGCGACGCCGCGCGCGGTGGCGGCCTCGCACAATCCTGCCTGCTCTGTCACCGGATCGGGGACAAAGGCGTCGACTACGCCCCCACGCTGACCGGGTTCGCCCGCAGCCAGACGGCCGATGTCGTGATCAACTCCATCATCAATCCCTCCGCCGATATCTCGCAGGGCTACGACGGCACGGAACTGAAGCTCAACGACGGCTCGGTCATCGACGGTATCGTTTATAGCAACGGCGACCCCGTGATCGTGCAGTCCATGGGCGGGCTCACCCAAATGGTTCCCGCCGCACGCATCCGCAGCCGGGCCCCGCTCGGCCGCTCACTCATGCTCAGCGCCGAACAACTCGGGTTGTCCGCCCAGGATGTCGCGGACATCGCCGCCTACCTGAAGACTCAATAAAAGGAGCGGGCGGGCGGATTGATCATCCGTCCGCCCGGCTCTCTGTCTTCGCACGGCTGAGGTTTTCCGCGGACCGGATGGCCGGCCCATCAACCGCCTCCCTGGCCGGAGGCGCGATCGTCAATCAATCCAACCGCTGGATGCGCAGGTTGCGGAAAGCCGCTTCGCGCCCGAATAGCTTCGCATCCTTCGTCTGGTGGATCTGCATGCCGATGAAGCCGCGCGGGATCGCGACGTCCGCCTTGTCTTCGATGTCCGCCATCAGCTGGCCGTTCAGCCAGGTGCGCAGGTGCCGGCCGCGGGCTTCGATCCGGGCGGTGTTCCACTCACCGGGTTTGAAGATGTCGCCGTGCGCCTTGACCCAAGAATCCCGCGGTTCGCCCTTGTTCGCCGTGGGCGTGAGCCACGCCCGCCGGCCCGCCTCCTGGAGGCCGGCGGACAGCGCCCGCGGCGTCGGGTCGATCTCATACTGGTAGCCGTAGGCGCGCTTGATGTCGTCGTGGGCAAAGCGACTGCGAAACTGGATGCCGGAATTGATGCCCGGATCGCATTTGAATTCGCACTCGAAGATGAAGTCGCCGAACGAAGTGTCTTCCGTCGCGATGTAGGTATTCAAGGCCCCTTGGGTCACACTCCCGATGATCGCGCCGTCGCGCACCTCGATCTTCGCGGTGCCGTCGACCTGTTTCCAGCCCTTGAGGGTTTTGCCGTCAAACAATGAAATCCATTTCTCCTTGTCGGCGGCGGAGACCAGGGAGACGCCGGCGAGGAGCAGCGCGAGCGCGATGAAACGAAGCCGGGCGAACTTGGGGTTGAACATAAATTACGGGGGTTATGGGCGGCCTCGTTTTAATCCAGCCGCTGCACGCGGATATTGCGAAACGCGACTTCCTTCCCGAACAGCTGCGGGTTCGTCTGCGGATGGACCTGCATGCCGATAAACCCGCGCGGAATGGCGAGTTCCTGGTTGGTTTCCACGAAGTCGGTCAGCAGATGCCCGTTCAGCCACGTGCGGATGTGGTTCCCGCGGCATTCGATCCGCATCAGGTTCCATTCGCCCGGCTTGAAACGGTCACCGTGTTTTTTCGCCCACTCGTCGCGCGGTTCCCCGCTGCTCTTGGCCGGCATCACCCAACCGCGCCGCGGCTTCCCGCCCTCGTCATATAAGCCGCCGGTCAGTGCCCGCGGCGTCGGGTCGATTTCAAATTGGTAGCCGTAACCGTGCTTGATCTTGTCGTCGGCGAAACGGCTCCGGTACATCACGCCGGAGTTGTTGCCCGCATCGCAGCGGAATTCGCACTCGAAGATAAAATCCCCGAACGTCGCGTCCTCGGTGGCGATATAGGTGTTGTCGGCGCCCTGGGTCACGATGCCGACGATCGCGCCGTCGCGCACCTCGACCTTCGCCGTGCCATCGATCTTTTTCCAGCCCTTGAGGGTCTTGCCGTCGAAAAGTGAGATCCATTTTCCGTTGTCGGCGGCCGGAGCCAGCGAAGCGCCGGCGAGGGCCAGCGCGAGCAACCAAAGGCGGAGGGAAACCATGTGGGTAGAGAGCGGCATAAGGGTAGGGGGATTGGAAAGGGCCATCGTCTAGCCGGCGGCACCGGCGCTGACCAGTCTGAATCGAAGCGCCCCGGCAGCCGGCGGCACCCCGTCACCGAGCGACGCGGCTTCAGTCCAGCCGCTGCACCCGCAAATTGCGGAAGGCGACTTCCCGGCCAAATAGCTTGGCGTCGCGGGTCGCATGCACCTGCAGCCCGAAGAAGCCCCGCCGGATGCGCACATTGTCGTTGTCGTCGAAATCGGCGAGCAGGTGGCCGTTGAGCCAAGTCTTGATGTGCGTGCCGCGGACCTCGATCCGCATCGTGTTCCACGGTCCGACCTTTAGTTGGTCGCCGTGCTTCTTCTGCCAGGCCTCGAGATCGGGTCCGCTGCTCTTGTCGGGCGCGAGCCAGTTGTCGGGACCGCGGCGGCCATAGCCGCCCTCCTCCTGCACGCCACCCGTGAGCGCGCGCGGCGTCGGGTCGATCTCATACTGGTAACCGTAGACCCGCTTGACCTTTTCGTCCGGCGGACTGCTGCGAAACTGAACCCCGGAGTTGATGCCGGCTTCGCAACGGAACTCGGCCTCGAAAATGAAATCCGTGAACGAGTCGTCCTCCGTCACAATGAACGAATTCAGCCGCACGCCCTCGGTGATGATCCCGACGATCGTGCCGTCGCGCACTTCGAACTTCGCCCGGCCGTCGAGCGGCTTCCAGCCCTTCAGGGATTTGCCGTCGAACAGCGAAATCCATTTCGGTTCCGCCGCGGCGGCCACGGAGCCTAAGGCGAAAAAACAGGTGAGCAGCCAGGCACGGGAGGGGGTCATGATGGGACGGACCATGCAACTGAGGGTGCGCCCCACGCAAGCACCGGGCCGCATTGCCGCGGGATGCGGCTTGCGGCGCGAATGGGCCAACCGCCAGAATTCCACCCGCAGTTTTCCCACCATGAGCGCACCCACGTCTATCCGCTGCCCCTGGGCCGCCACGCCCCTCGCCATTGCCTATCACGACGCCGAGTGGGGCGCACCGCTGCACGACGATCGCGCGCTGTTTGAGTTGCTCATCCTCGAGGGTGCGCAGGCGGGCCTCAGTTGGAACACAATCCTGGCCAAGCGGGAAAACTACCGCCGCGCCTTCGACCAGTTCGATGCGGAAAAAATCGCCCGCTACGGCGCCCGCAAAGTGGCGGCGCTGCTGGCCGACGCCGGGATCGTCCGCAACCGCCTGAAAATCGCCGCCACCGTGCAAAATGCGAAGGCCTTCCTCGCCGTGCGAAAGGAGTTCGGAAGCTTCGACCGCTACCTTTGGCCATTCGTCGGCGGCCGCCCGATCGTCAACCGGCGTCGCACGTTGAAGGACGTCCCCGCCCGCACCCCTGAGAGCGACGCGCTGTCAAAGGATCTCCTCGACCGCGGCTTCAAGTTCGTCGGCACCACCATCTGCTACGCCTTCATGCAGGCCACCGGCATGGTCAACGACCACCTGGTCAGCTGCCCCCGCCACCGCGCCTGCACGCGGTTGAAATGATGCCGGCGGGATCGGTGGCTCCGACCGCTGCCGATTCCGCCATTTAGCTTGAGCACGCCCCACTCGCGTGTAGCCAAAGGGCCCCCATGAGTGACCCCGCTCCTGTCGCAGCCGCCCCGCCAGCCCCGCCCGAGGCCAAACACCTCCGCGAAATCTCCCCCCGGCAATGGAAGTCCGGCATCGCCGCGTGGCTTGGCTGGCTGTTCGACGGCCTCGAACTGCATCTCTACACGCTGGTCGCCGCGCCATTCGTGATGCAGCTCCTGCATACGACCGACGCGGCGAATCCTGCCATCAAGGAAAAGAGCGCCTACATCCAGGCGGCGTTTCTCGTCGGCTGGGCGCTGGGTGGCGCATTTTTCGGGCGACTGGGGGACGTGCTCGGGCGCAGCCGCACGCTTGCGCTGACGGTGCTCACCTATGCGATCTGCACCGGCTTGTGCTCGCTGTCGCAGACCTGGTGGCAGCTCATGATCTTCCGTTTCGTGGCCGCGCTCGGCATCGGTGGTGAGTGGGCGGTCGGCGCGTCGCTGCTAGCCGAGACGTGGCCGAAAGCCTGGCGCCCGTGGATGGCCGCGGTGCTCCAAACCGGCGTGAACATCGGGGTGCTCGGCGGCGCGGTCTTCGTGGGCCTGCTGGTGAGCTACATGCCGGCCGGCTCGGAGCGCTGGGTGTTTATCGTCGGCGTGCTGCCGGCATTTCTCGTGTTCTGGATCCGCCGCCACGTCCCCGAACCCGAAACCTGGCAGCGGGCCGGCTCCGCCGTGGAGAAGAAGCCGGGCGCGCTCGCCCTGTTCCGTGGCAGCGTGCGGTCCACGACGCTCCGCACGACCCTCGTCTGCGCCCTCGGTCTCTCGGCATGGTGGCTGTTTCTCTTCTGGCAGACGCAGCATCTGCGCAAGCTCCTCGCCAACGCGGACACTCCCGGCGCCGAGACCACCCAGCTCGTGTCGGCGGCGTTCTTCGCCTTCAACTTCGCCTCGGTGCTCGGCAACTTCGGCGCGGGCTGGCTCGCGCTGCGGTTCGGGAACCGCCGCGCCATCGCCGCGATGTTTGTCGGGCTCGCGGCGAGCATCTTTGGCGCGTTCTGCGTGCCGCGGGGCTTTGGCGAGCTCGCGTGGTTCTGGCTGCCACTGGGCGGATTCTTCGGCGGGGTGTTCGGGCTGTTCACCATGTATCTGCCGCCGCTTTTCCCGACGCTGCTGCGCACGACCGGCGCCGGCTTCTGCTACAATATCGGCCGCATCGCCGCGGCCGTCGCCTCGATCGTGTTCGGGCTGTTCGCGCCGGTTGGCGAGTTTCGCGTGGCACTCCTCAGCGTGAGCCTCATCGCCGCCGCCGCCGCGCTTGCCTCCTGGTGGCTGCCCGAGCGCACGCACGAGAACGAGGCCACGTAGCGCGGCGCCTCGGGCGCATTCGTTCACCACCCGTCGTGGCTCCGCTCCCGCCTCGCCGGGCCCGTCGGGCATGCCCGCGCGCTCAATACCGCGCGTGCTTGATGATAAAATCCACGATCGGCGCGGGATCCTTGATACTGTGGGGATGATGTTTCCCGCCCGGCTTCACAATGACCTCGATCAAGCCGCCCTGCGCCTTGTAGCGTTTTTCGAGCAGCGCCGTGTTTTCCTCGAAGGGCACCGACTCGTCGGCGTCGCCGGAGATCGCGAGAATCGGGATCTTGCCCCCCGCCACCTGCGGCACGCGATCGATCGGGTTGCGCTTGAATCCCACCAGCGTCTCCTCCGTGAGTCCATACGCCTCCAGGCACTCTTTCCATTCCTTCGAATCGCGCCTCCGCCCCGGCCAGCTCTTGATGTCCAGGACGGCGCCGTCGAGGTAAAGCGCCGCCACGCGGGTCGGATGGGACGCGGCGAAGTTGAACGCGTACAGCCCGCCCCGGCTGAGCCCTTCGAGCACCACGCGCTTCGCCAGCTCATACCGCGACACCAGATGCGCGTAAAATTGCCCGAACAAGACCATGGCTCTCGGCGCCCCATACATATCGCGGGCGTCCATGTAGGCGACGTGCCAGCCCAGCGCGAGCAGCGCTAGGTCCGCCTGCGGCTCATGCTCGAAAAACTCCGTGCGCCAGATCCAGGGATTTCGCGGCGCGGGCGATTTCGGCACGATCAGCAGGCAGGGACGGCCGGCGACTTCAAAGTCCAGCCGGCTGTAACCATGCCATTCCGAAACCTTCACCGCGGGCGCCGGGGGCAACGACGGTTGGGACGGTTGGGACGGTTGGGCGGCGGCCAGAATCGATCCGGCCAGCGTCAATCCCAGCAAAGCGACGGCAAAGCGGCAGGTCTTCACGCCCCCAACGCTCTCCGCACCGGCCGGCGAGGCAAGTGCGAATGCCTCACTTCCCGGCAGCGGAGTCTGGCCTTTTCCATTCACGCCCTTAACACGGTCGGATTCCGCCATGGCCAAGCTCTATTTTTATTACGCCGCGATGAACGCGGGCAAAAGCACGGTGCTCCTCCAGTCGAGCTACAACTACCGCGAACGCGGGATGCGCACTCTCCTTTTCACCCCCTCCGTCGATACGCGCTGGGGGACCGGTCGGATCGAATCGCGCATCGGTTTGCGTTCCGGCGCCATTTCGCTCGCTCCGTCCGACAATCTTCTCGTCCGCGTGCGGACCGAACACGCCACTCAAACGGTCGCCTGCGTTCTGATCGATGAGGCGCAGTTCCTGTCCCCGGAACATGTCTGGCAGGCGACTGAAGTGGCCGACACCCTCGACATCCCGGTGCTGTGCTACGGCCTGCGCACGGATTTTCAGGGCAAACTTTTCCCCGGCAGCGGTGCGCTGCTCGGCCTCGCGGACGATCTCACCGAGCTGAAAACGATCTGCCACTGCGGCCGGAAGGCGACGATGAACCTGCGGCTCGATTCGGACGGTCGCGCGGTCAACCGCGGCGCCCAAATCGAGATCGGCGGCAACAATCGCTACGTCGCGGTCTGCCGCCGGCATTATAAGGAAGCTCTCGGTGCCGCGAACGCCACCCACTCCGCCTCGCCGTTTCCGCGGACGGACACGCCGGACAGCACTCGCCCCTGAGCACCGCGCGATCCCCTGCGGCGGCTCTTGCCGATCACCATTTGCGTCGCGCCCCCCGCGACAGACCATTTTTTCTTCCGTCGTGACTTTCTTCCACGCCCGCCTCCGCCGGCCCCGCACCGCGCTCTGTCTCGGCCTTTTACTCCTCCAAGTCGGAACCCTCGCCATGGCCTCCTCCCACCTAATTTTTCTCGGGACCTACACCCGGACCACCAGCCGCGGCATCTATGCCGTCCGGCTCGACGACGAAACCGGCCGGCTCAGTTCTCCCGTGCTCGCGGCCGCGGCGACCAACCCCGCCTGGATCACGCTGACGCCCGACCGGAAATATCTCTACGCCATCCACCCGTCGAAAGCCCAGGCCATCGGTTTTGCCGTCGATGGTACGCAGGGCATCCTTTCGCCTCTGCCGGCTGCCGCCGCAGCCGAAACCGCGGCCCCCAGTCATCTCGCCGTCGACGCCAGCGGGCGGACACTCCTCGCGGCGAACTATGCCGACGGCTACGTCGCCGCGATGCCCATCCGGGCGGACGGTACCTTGGGAACACCCACCCTCACGCCTCACTCCGGCAAGGGGCCGCACCCGACGCGCCAGGACAAGCCGCATGTCCATTCCGTGACGCTCGCTCCGGACAACCGCCACGTCATCGTCTGCGACCTGGGGTTGGACAAGATCTTCAGCTACGCCCTCGATCCCGCCGCGGCGAGCCTCACACTGGCCCAGCCTTCGTTCGTCGCTACCGCCGCGGGGGCCGGCCCCCGCCACTTCAAATTTGGGGCGGACGGGCGGCACGCCTACGCGATCAACGAACTCAACAACACGGTCAATGTCTACGACTACGACGCCACCCGCGGCACGCTGACCGAACGCCAGAGCCTGGGCACCCTCCCCGCGGGCTTCACCGGCTCGAATTCCACCGCCGAAATCCGGGTGCATCCCAATGGCCGTTTCGTCTACGGGTCGAATCGCGGCCACGAAAGTATCGCCGTTTTCTCGGTCAATCCCAGCGACGGCTCGCTGACTCCGGTCGAAATCGCACCCACCGGCGGCAAGGTGCCGCGCAACTTCGCCCTCTCCCCGAACGGAAAATGGCTCGTTTGCGCCCACCAAGACTCCGGTAATCTCACGGTTTTCCGGGTCGACCCCGCGACGGGCCGCCTCACTCCGGCCGGAAACACGGCGGACGTGCCGATGACGGTTTGCGTTCTCTTCTACGACTGAGCGACCGGGAGTTCAGGTGGCTTTACTGGCTGCCTCTGTAACCAATTTGTGCTGCGCAGTCTGCAGTGAGCTCCACGGACCGGGTTTGCGACGGACGCGTCATCCTCGATCGGCATCAAGGGATTCCGAATATAACCCCTACTTCTGCCATGCCCACGCCCGTTGCTGCACGCTAATCAACCGAAGCCATCGGGGGCATCCCGTTGACTCGACCCGACAAGCGCAACACCGTTTCGGTTACCTATGGTTAGCGCAAACACTCCCGAAATCCCCGGTGGAGCTGGAAAAGCCGCCGCCCCTCGCTCAATTCACGACGTTGTCATCCGCCTCGCGGGTAACTCCCAGGATGGCATTCAGTCCATCGGAGGTTTCCTCGCCCGGCT
>CANEVO010000014.1 GCA_947442255.1 Opitutia bacterium | reverse complement strand
GTGTGGCTGATCATCCTCTCAGACCAGCTACCCGTCTTAGCCTTGGTGAGCCGTTACCTCGCCAACTAGCTGATAGGCCGCGAACTCCTCTTCGAGCGTCAGGCCTTGCGGTCCCTGACTTTAGTTCAAGACTCATGCGAGCCCTGACCACATGCGGTATTAATTCGCCTTTCGGCGAGCTATTCCCCACTTGAAGGTAGATTGTTCACGTGTTACGCACCCGTTCGCCACTGCTTTCATATCCGGTTGCCCTTCAATGAAAACCGTTCGACTTGCATGTCTTAACCACGCCGCCAGCGTTCATTCTGAGCCAGGATCAAACTCTCCGAAAAGAGTTATGAACCTAGTGATTCATGAACTACTATACTTAGCGTCAACCGAAGTTGACGCCTCTTTTTGAATTTTGATTGGGGGTCCCAATCAATCGCACAAAGTAAATTTCAAAGAGCTTCCCGATTAGGGAAAGAGAATCAACAAACAGTTTGGTTTTTCATCCGTCAATACTTTTCCCGAAGATTCCTAAAGTTTCTTCGAATAAGGTCTGCGGAAAAGAACCAGCTTTCGTCTCCTTTACATCACCTTGTCACCGTTTTTGCGGCGGGATGTGATGTGAAGGGACGCGGAACATGTAAGCCCGGCATTCCTCTTCAAGTTCTTTTTCCTGTCAGCCGAGAGTCTTCCCATTAGATGCTTAATAATAGAAGGTTATGGTACATCGAATTCGGTCGTCGGTTGCAATTTCACGTCCGTGCCTACCTGCAATTATGCAGACGCATCGTCCAGCGTCCCATTTTCAGCCTGAATTGTTTAAACGGATTCTATTCGATTTTGCTCTGAGTTAGGTGGACGCCGAAAGTTGGACAGGCCGGATCGTTATCCCAAAGTCAGAACACCGATCCCCCGGTTCAAGAAGCGTCGTCAGATCAGTCCTGGCCTGAAAGCCAAAGTTGGTCTTGAAGCCCTAAAGGTCATCGAGCCAGTCCACGCCATCGCGGCGAAGTTTCGGGTTTACCCTCTCCGGGTGAGCCATTGGAAACAGGAGGCGGCAGAGCGGCTGCCCGAGGTGTTCCTCCGCAAAGCGGACCTTAACGCGCAGGAGGCGAAGGAACGGGAGAAGGAGCTGTTCAAGGAGAACGGCCGGCTGAAAATGGAGCTAGAATGGTCCAAAAAAATCTGGCCAGCTCGGGCGTTGAGGAGCGACGCCGCATGATTGAACCGCAACGTCCGCGCTGCCGATTACCCGGCAGTGCGAACTGATCGGGCTGGCGCGGGCCAGCTACTATCACCGGGCGGATCCGAAATCGGACGAGAACCTGCGACTGATGCGGGTGATTGAGGAAACGTATCCGGCCTATCCGGTCTTCCGCCACCTGCTGTGCCGGCTGGTGATTGGTCGGCCTAACCAGGTCCGGGCGATGGATATTAGCTATATCCCAATCCACGGCGGCTTGATGTACCTTTGTGCCGTCATCGACTGGCATAGCCTCGCGGTGCCGGCGTGGGAACTGTCGTACACGCTCGATGCCCGGTTCTGGGTGCAGGCGGTGGATCGAGCGGTCGCGGAGCACGGCGTGCGAGAATTCTTCAACACCGACCAAGGGTCCCAGTTCACGTCAGCCGAGATTACCCAGCCGCTCCTAGCCCGCGGCGTGAAGATCTCGATGGATGGTCGTGGCCGGGCGCTGGACCACGTCTTCGTCGAGCGACTCTGGCGCACCGTCAAATACGACGAGGCCTACCTGGAGAGCTACCGCTCCCAAATCGAGGTGGATACCAATCTCGACGCCTTGTTCCGGTTCTACAACGAGCAGCGCCCGCACAGCGTCTTCGGCATCACCAACCCGAGAACACCCGTGGAAGTCTATCGGCAACCCATTGCCCTTGCCATCAACCAATGATAACCCAATCCCACCGTCCGACCACGGGCCGACTAGGAAAGAGGCCCTCTTGCTTTCGCTTCGGCTCCCGCTTTGGCGCCCTCGCCTATCGGGATCGTCTTAGGTTCAGCTTTTGTCCACCATTCCCCAGCTTTCCTAGCAATTGGACTCATTTAACAATGCGCATGGGCAGAAATTCTTTCGTTCTATCCTGGGACAAGGAGAATTTCATCTCATTACGTGGCGAGGTTCTAACCGGCTATTTCACTGCTTTTTTAGCTATTTTAGCCAATCTTTCCTCACTTTTAGATACTTTAAGGCCACTTTTTAAATTTTGGCTGATCTCGTGGAAACTCCAAGATTGCTAGTTCCTCGACATTACTTTTGAACGACCAACCTCAATTTCCAACTAACCATCCCCAGCTAACGACAGATTAACCAAGGCTCTCTCTTTGGATCTCAAACAGATTAAACATATCATCGAACTCATGAAGCGCTCGGAGCTGACGGAGTTCGCGGTCGAGGAAGAGGGCTTCAAGCTAAAGATCCGGCGAGGCCTCAATGGTCTGCCGATAGTCTCAGGTGGCAGGGGCTCCAATCCACCGCTTCCAGCAAGTGAAGCAGGTTCCGCAGCTCCGGCCACCTCGGCAAGTACCCCCCCACAAACCGGGATTCGCGAGACAACGCCTCAGGATGAGCCGGGGATAACGTTTGTTAAATCGCCGATGGTGGGCACTTTCTACAGGGCGGCCTCTCCAGAGAGTAAATCGTTCGCCGATTTAGGAACCAAGGTGGTTGAGAACACGGTGGTCTGTATCATCGAAGCGATGAAGATCATGAACGAAATCCAAGCGGAGGCCAAGGGCACGGTGGTGGAGGTCTTAGTCGAAAATGGGCAGCCGGTGGAATACGGCCAGCGTCTCTTCAAACTTAAGCAGGGTTAATTTTAATTAACCACTAGTGCTCACTAGTTTCACTAATTTCGCGTAATTAGTGCATTAGTGAGGACTAGTGGTTTTCTTGTTCAATGATACAAAAAGTCCTCATCGCAAATCGCGGTGAAATTGCGCTCCGGATTGTTCGGGCCTGCCGGGAATTGGGTATCAAAACCCTCGCCGTCTATTCCGAAGCCGATGTCCAATCGCTCCATGTGCAATTGGCCGATGAGGCCATCTGTATCGGCGGTCCGCGAAGCGCCGACAGCTACCTTCGCGCTGACCGAATCATCAGTGCCGCTGAGATTGCCGACGTTGACGCGATTCACCCCGGATACGGATTCCTGTCGGAGAACGCCAAGTTTGCGGAGCAATGTGAGTCCTGCAACATTAAGTTCATAGGCCCTAAGTCAAGATCGATCAAAATGATGGGCGATAAAGCGGTGGCAAAGGATACGGTCCGGAAAGTCGGCGTTCCAGTTGTTCCAGGCTCGGACGGGCCGGTGGAAACGGAGAGCGAAGCAGTCAAGACGGCCCGTAAGATCGGATATCCCGTGATCATCAAGGCTGTCGCTGGTGGCGGAGGCCGAGGCATGCGCATCGCCCACAACGACGTTTCCTTTGCGAAAGAATACCACGTTGCTCGGGGCGAAGCGGAGAAAGCCTTCGGCAACGGCGCGGTTTACATCGAACGATACATTGAGAGACCGCGGCATATCGAGTTTCAAATTCTCGCCGACAGCCATGGTAAGACTCTTCACTTGGGCGAACGCGACTGTTCGGTTCAGCGCCGCCACCAGAAGCTCATCGAAGAGTCTCCTTCGCCCTTTCTGACTTCCGATCTTCGCAAGAAGATGGGTAAGGCAGCCATCAAGGCGGCCGAGGCGGCGGAGTACGAAAACGCCGGTACCATCGAGTTTCTCGTCGACGCCAAGGGCAACTATTTCTTCATTGAGATGAATACTCGGATTCAAGTTGAACATCCTGTAACAGAAGAAGTTACAGGTATAGATTTGGTCAAGCAGCAGATCCGCATAGCCAACGGCGAGAAACTCGAGTTCGACCAAGGGGATATCAAATTCGAGAAGCACGCCATCGAGTGCCGCATTAACGCCGAGGATCCAGCGCGGAATTTTGCCCCTTCACCCGGCACAATTGGACTCTATTACGCCCCAGGTGGACACGGGGTCCGGGTGGACTCGCACGCATACAGCGGCTATTCGATTCCTCCGTATTATGATTCGATGATCGGGAAGCTGATTTGCTTCGGCTCAACCCGGAAAGCGGCGCTCGAGCGGACGTACCGCGCTCTCAGCGAATACCTCATCCGCGGGATCAAAACGACCATCCCATTGCATCGAGCGATTATGGCGGACCCTGTTTTCATCGAGGGCAAAGCCACCACCGCCTATATGGAGGACTTCCTCAGCCGGACACCTCCGGATCTGTTTACCTGACCTCGATGACCCAGCTGCGGTGTGGATATCGCCGCTGGGCCGGCCTCACGGGTTCACCACGACTTGGCTTGTGACGTCGGTGCCGTTTTGATCGAGGCGTGACTGATTCGTTTGGGGCGACAGACCAGTCCCGTGAGAATTACTGCCGGCGGTAAATCGTAACTGAGCGAGCCCGCTCACCTGAACGGCCCGCCCGTTGGTCTGAAGTAAATCGCCGCCGGTGATGCGAGTGTCACTGCCGGAGCCGATGACGAGCACGGGCGTCGCGTCGCTCTCCGCGCGGATATCACCAACGAAGACCGGACCTGTGAACTGGACACCAGGTGCGTAAACCCCTGTAAAACCCTGAGTCCCAAAGTAACTTGCGTTTGCGGTGCGCAGGCCACCGAACTTGCCGTCGGTACTCGTGATGGCGACAAAAGCGATATCAGCGAAGCCGTCGTAGGTCGTGTCACTGCGAAAAAGGGCTTGGTTGGCCGCATTCGCGCGACCGACGCTGAAAACCGAAAGATTGGTGGTTTCATTGGCACCAGTGAGGACGATGCCGGCATGGCCCTTCATGTAAGTGGTCCCTTGATTGTATTTCAGCGGGACTGCCGGCCCTGAGACACCTTCAAGGACCAGCGAAAGTGTGCCTGCTCCCGAGAATTCAACTTGGACAATGTCGTCGCTGAGATCGATGTAGGACATCCGCAGAATCTGGCCGGAGTCGGCTGTTACCGAGGCGGCTGTGCCCTCGAGCAGAATTTGGTCGTAAGTGAACTTGGTGACCCCGTGAACTATGTCTGGAAATTCGGTTCCCCTTCCGACGATCTTGGCCACGCTGCTGAGACCGACGATCGCGGCGCTACTAGCAGTTGTCCCCGCTGATCCCGTGGCCACCAAGGTGTAAAGTCCCGTGTTTTCTGGTTGGGTGCTGGCAATCGATAGGGTCGACGAAGTGGCGCCAGCAACAGCCGACCCGTTTCGGCGCCATTGCATGGTGCCCGCGCCTGATACCGCCGCACTGAGTGTAGCTGTTCCTCCCGCCACCACGGTCTGGGATGAAGGCTGGGTGGTGAACGTCGGCGTCGCGGCGGTCAGCCCAGCGATTTGAAACGCGATCGTCTCCTGATAATTGTTCGTCAGGCCCGAGGCGTTGAATCCCTGAACCGAGATCGAATACGAACCGGCCTGGGTGGGCGTACCCGCAATGACCGGGGTGCCGGAGGGGATGGTTGAACCGCTCGGCTCGGGAATAAATCGAAGTCCCGGAGGCAGCGAACCGGTAAAGTCAAAGCGGGCGGGTGAACTCGGTGCGCCCGAGTAGCTGAACGCCACCTGGAGTGACGTGCCAACTGTTCCAACCACCGGACCGGCCGGCCCGACGAATTGGGTAGCGCCGGCCATCGAGTGCATTGCCCCCAATCCGCCCGCCGTGAACACGGCACGCAAAATTTGCGTCGGACCGGCCGCGGCAAGATCCTCGCCCACACCCGCAATCGCCCTGATCACAGGGGTGCGCTGGAGGAGGGCGATCAGCAGGCCGATCGGCAGGCCTAGCCACCGCTGCCGGAGAAGGGTGAGAGGACGAAAAAAATGCTGTTTCATTTGAGGAGTCGCGAATTGAATAGTGAGGCCTAAAGGTACGGAAAATATCCTAAGGTAACCGGCCTGTTACCAATGACACTCCCGCTGCCAAACGCGCTCGCAAAGTTCCGTGCGCGAAAATGGCCGGCCGGGCTCCTGCATCAGCACTTGAAGCACATCGAACTCCCGGGGTGAAAGAAGAACTTGCTTGCCGCCCCTCGTGATTCGCCGGTGGCGGACATCCATGTGCAGGTCGCCCACTTTGAGCCAATCGGCCGGCGAGGAGGTGACGCCACGACGTCCGAGCGCTTCGACCCGGGCCACAAGCTCGTCCATCGAGAAACGCTTGCCGAGATAGTCATCCGCCCCGGCCTGCAATCCCTGGACCCGTTGTTCCACCTCTCCCCGGGTAATGAGAATGAGTACGCGGGCCGCACACTGGGCTTCACGCAATCGCCCCAGCACCGTGAGACCGTCGAGTCCCGGCAAATTGAGATCGAGCAGGATTAAGTCAGGCGGATCTGAGAGCGCCGACTGCAACCCGGCCACGCCATCGTACTGGGTGGCCAAACAGTGGCCGCGACGCGCGAGGGCACGGGTGATATGCCCAGCCAACTGCCGCTCGTCTTCGATGACTAGAATGCGCATGGCCCGCCACGCGAGGGGTGAAGTGGTTATCTCCCCACTGGCAAAACCAGCCGTCGGCGGCCCGCCGCTCCGGATCAACGGTCCTGGCCTCGCGGCCCCGGAGACGCCCTCAATTACACCCACAGCCACTCCCGCCGACCCCGCGACCGCCGGTCGCCGTCTCACGGGAAAAGTAAGTATGCTCCGAGAATGCAGTGTACAGCGGGTCGCGATCCGCGCGCATGGTGTAGTCGGTCAGGGTGGCGCGCTCCCAAGGCTTCACTAGCACCAAATTGGTTCCGGCACAGCCGCTGCCCAGAAGCGTCCCCAGACCCAGCAGGAGAAAGGAAATGACTTTCGTTTTCACGCGAGGATCAGTTCGGCTCGGCCAACAGGGCCTCAATCCGCTTCCGCAACTCCTGGTCGGAGGCAGCGCCGTGATAGCCCGACTGCACAAATCGCACTTTTCCATCCCGGCCCACGAGATAACTGGTGGGCATCGTCGGCACCACCACCTGCTTGACGAGGCTCTGTTGCCGATCGTGCAGCGTGAGAAAGGGCGGAGCCAGTTTCTTTACGAAGAGCATCGCATCGGCGAGCTTCTCGTCGAGACTCACGGCCACGACCACGAATCCACGCCGCGAATACTCGGAATGCAGTTTCGCCATCGCCGGAAATGACGCCTTGCAGGGGGCGCACCACGAGGCCCAGAAGTCGACGAGCATGACTTTGCCGGCGGTGGTCGACAGTTCACCTCCGGCTAGGATGGCCACGCCTGCCGCGGTCAGCGGGGGGAACGCATCGCCCTCCTTGATCGCAGCCCGCACCGACGACGCGGCGGCGAGGAGGCACGTGAGGAGTAGCAGGACCGCGGCCGGCCGGCGAAAGCCGTTCGCAACAGGAGAATCAAGGGGAGGCGACATAGTGATAGAATCCGCGCGTTTGCGCACGGGAGTTGTGATTGATCAACAAACCTTCGGCCCCCGGCACACTCTGGATGAACTCCACCCCTTTGATCAGGCCGAGGACAAACGCCGTCGTCGAGAGCACGCCGGCCTGGAGGCAACTGGATGCAATGACGGTGGCTTGAAGGCAGCCGTTCGCGACCGGCCAACCGGTCCGCGGATCGATGATGTGCCCGTAGCGTTTTCCTTCCACGACGAAGGACCGAAGGTAGTCTCCCGAGGACGCGACGCCCTTGCCGGAGACACCCATGCTGCCGTCGGTGCTGCCCGGACGGCGAGGATCCTCGAGTCCGATGTGCCACGCCGGACGTCCAGGAGGGGTTCCCAGCGCCCGAAGATCGTGACCGAAGTCCACCAGCGCGCAGCCGATCCCGCGATCGAGCGCCAGTTGGGCAACAAAATCGACCGCGTACTCCTTGCCGAAGCCACCAAAATCCAGCGCCATTCCGGCCTGCGGCAGAAAAATCTGCCCGGGCTTTCGCTGCACCTTCTTCCAACTCACGAGTTCCCGCGCTGTCGCGATTTCTCGGTCCGCCGGCAGCGAGGGCGGCTTCGTTCGATAGTCCCACAGCTTCAGCAACGGCAGCGTCGTGGGATCGAGTATCTCCTGCGTCATGAAATGCAGCGTATCGCACAACTTCAACAGCCCCTCCATCTCGGCATCGACTGCGATCCATTCGCGACCGGCGGCGGCATTGATCCGGCTGATCAGGCTATCCTCGCGAAAGCGGGAATACTTCGCTTCGAAGCCCTTCACCCAATCGACCGCGGCGCGCTCAAATTCGTGCGCCTGTCGATCGCCGGCCGGCGCGGCAAACTGAACGCCACACTGCGTGCCCAGCGCGGCGAATGAAATTTTCCGCAACGGCAGCGCCGGGTCACTCGCCGGAGGCAGTGAGGGCGGCGCACGGTGCGATTGTGAGACGAAGGCCACGATAAATTTTCCCTATCGCGAATCCATTTGAACGGTGACCGGGTAAATGGCGATTCCTCCTACCAGGTGAACTTGGCGCCGACGGTGATGATTCGCGCCCGACAGTAGGCCGACTCAGGAGTGACATCGTCCGTCCCTCGCATGTCGTACCATTCCCAGCCGGCATCGAACTGGATCGCGCTCGTGACTTTCCAGATCGCCTTGAGGCCGTAGGTGCGGGACTGGAAGTCCGACAACCGGAAGTCGGAGGAATAGAAAGGACCCCCGGGATTCGGCACTCCCTGACGGGGAATCACGTTCGTCCGATCGAAGTCGTAGGCATAGAATCGCGCAGCCGATTGATCGTAGAAACGGAAGGAGGGCTTCAGGATCAGGGTCTCGCCCACGCGTTGGAACCACGAAACATCCACCGTGTGCGCATCGGCCCCAAAGGTGTCATTATAATACCGATACGTTCCCTCCACCGCTCCACGAGCCTCGGGAAAGGCCCGGTTGAGCGCCACCAGGCCGACCCATTTCTCCCGGTAGCCCGGCCGGTTCTCGCCCATCGTCAGGGGCAAAAACAGGCCAGGAACAATCTCGATGTTTTTCTGCACCAATTTGTAGGGATCCGAGATCTGACCCCGCTGCCGTCCCCAGCTGAGGTTGACGGTGAGGGAGGTCCGTGGGTCGAGCAATTGGGTCACCCCGACGATGAGATCGTTCGTCCGCTTCGTCGCCCGTGCCGCCTGATAAAACACCTTGATGGTGTCGTCCGTCCCCGCCACCCCGGTCAGCAGCGTCGTGTTCTTCTGATTGAAGTCGGTCACCGCATTCACCGCCCACCCGGTTGAAACATAGTCGCTCTCGCGGCTGTTGGCGACCCCGACGCCGAGGTTTACCCGCGAAAACTGACGGGAGAGATCGGCGTTCCACGCCTTCCGGTACTCATGCAGTCCGGCCAGCGGGACTTGATCACTGCCGGCCGGGGCCGGCTGCCCAGTCGGCGTGGCTCCCACGATCGCATCAAGAATACCGGTCAGCTTGAGACGCATGCTCGGGCCTAGGTCCTGTTCGATGAAGGCCCCTTGGGTTTGAACTCCCACGCGCCCACCGAGCTCCTGGTAGTCGGCGTATTTGTAGCTGATCGAGTTCTCGCCGCGGGCCTTTGGGCCGAGCCACAGCAGTGGCACCGCCCAGGTAAGCACCCGCTGAAGGTTAGTGGCCATCGACGTCGTCAAGAAGAGGGAATTCGTTTCATCCCAAAGCATTCGCACCCTGCCGCCCCGCAATAGGAGAAGCGTAACAAGTCATACAGAAACGCGCGCGCCTTGTTCCAACTATCGGCTGACTTCGACGGACGAGATTCGCATGCCCAAGGTATGCGTACCGTTGCCGGGATTGTTGAGCGAGAACTGGTCGATGCCGACATAGGGGGCCTTCGCCTGAAGGCCGAGGTAGAATTTTTTCAGCGACTCCCAGTCCACGTTGTTGACGGTAAAATTCAACGTGTGGATCGAAAACTGACCGATGGTCGCCACGGGCTGTGGATTGATGACCGCGTTGCGGAAACCCGATGCGTTCGCGAGATTGCTGACCTCGGTAAAGAGCCGGGTACTGTTTCGCGTCTGGGCCGGATCGAGGCGGGAGGCCGCCTGTTGAGCGCTGGCCTCAATGCTGTCCCGGTTGTTCAGCCACTGCTGCTGGATGGCCAAGGCCAGCGTCGTGGCCTGCTGATCCCGCGAAGAGCGGGCGGCTCGCGTCGCGAAGGCCGACAGCCACCACAAGGTGCCGATTCCGAGAAGGGCCAGCAGGAGCATCTTCTCGCGCAGCAGCCGGCTCAGAAAAAATGTTCGCAGCGACCGGATCATGATGAGGTCGGCTTGATGACGCCGGGTTTGAAGGTGAAAATAATCCGGAACGTGGCGAACTGGCCACGCGACGGCTGCGGGACGAATTCCACCTTCTCCTTGGACGGCAGCTTCTCCAACGCCGTCTGGTAAACACTCATTTGCGGTGCATTGGCGGTCTGGGCGTCAATCACGACGGTGTACAGCCCGCGCGACTTGTCGGTCTGGATGCGCGTAAACTGAATGTCCGCCGGCTTCCGCTCGAGGTTCGGCCCCACCAGCTCGGTCAACATCTCGAGCGGCAGAAGCTGTTTCGTGGCCAGGTCCTCGATCCGGTTGGCGAGCTCTTGTGCTGTCATGATCTTGTCGACCACGGATTTTTGGACATTCACGCGGACAACGCGTATCGTCTGCCAGGTTCGCCCGCCCACCAGCGCCAGCTCGCCCAAGGCGAGCAGACCAAGCGCGGCGAGGCATCCCAGCGCCACCCGCCACAAAACCAAGTCGCGCCGGCGAGCGCCCCGAAGCGCCGCCAATTCGCTGCGATCGCGGACGTCCATCGTCGCGGCCACCGGTGAGGGCAGCTTGGAAACAAAGTCTCCACTCCGGAAGACGATCTCGCGATCGTTGCCGGAAGCATCCGTCACCGGCCCGCCCGGCAGGTCGATCACCGTCCTGCTGCCGCCCATGGCCGCCAGGAGTTCGGACTTCGTCCGCTCCCACGTCGCTTCGTCAGCCTCGGGTCCGATCGGGCGCGTCAACACGCGCGACGGCACTCCTGGGCCGTCCCAACCCAGCGCCGTCAGCCCGTCGGGCTCGGCCATCAGCACGGTCGTGGCCGGTTCGAGATTCGCACCGAACGCGGCGGCGAAGGCCGGCATGACAACCTCCGCTCCCTCCCACCCCGCCATCTGATCATCCGTGAATCGTCGGCGATAGGCGGCAAACACGAACGCCTGATCGGCACCGGGCCGCGCAAACCAGCCGTAGTACAACTGCGCCAGCGGAAACGGGGAGCTGGCCTCCAGCGCCAGTTCGACCTGGGCCGCGATTTCGCTGGGGCCGCCTGCGACCACGGGAATCGAACGCGTGAAGAACAGTCCGCTGGGCAGGAGCACGACCTTGGGCGGCGGCGGCGTGGTGCGGAGGAACTTAAACGGAGAGGCGCACATTCAGTTGGCAGAAAAGGTGGTCGCAGAAGGAGCCTGCTGAGAAGTCTCAGCATTCTCGCGCATTTCCAAGAGTGTAAAAGGATACCGCAGTTTCCGGAAATTCGCGGATTGACCCGCCGCCGCGGCCGCCGGGGCTCGCGCTTGGGACGCGTTCGGGCGGTTTGACTGTTGCTTGGTCGTTTGGGTTCCGGTGGCAGACGCCTGCGTGCGCTGCGAAGTTGCCGTCGTTTGCACCGCCGTGGCCCCATCGAGCGGGGCGATGAGGGTCGCCAGCCTAAATTCCGCTCCACCTTCGCGCACGGTTACGTTGAGCGACAGCGCGCTAATCATCGTGGAAAAGGTCCTTAAGTCACCGGAAGGCCCCGCGATCTGCTGCGCTTGGACGACGTCCCGAAAGAACCCGGGACCCTGCGCCATGAAATTACCGCTGCCCTTCAGGTAGTCGGTGACATTCGCCTGCTGGGTTTCATCCAGCAGACCGAGCGCGGCCAGGGTGTCGGGTTTGGCGCCGTTGATGTTGGGGCGTTGGAAATCGTAGAGCGAAACCGCGGCGACGAAGCGGCGCCAGTACTCGTTCGGCCGACCCTCGGCATCGTAAAATTTATCCCGAACCTTGTCGACCGCCGCCAACTCATGAAAGGAACGCAACGGACGTCCCGGCGCTTCGAACGGTAGTGCGCCCTGTCCGTAATCGGGCACGATTGCCGACGCATAGACATGGTTTGGTTTCATCCAGCCCATCAGTGAATCCGCCAGATCCTCGGCCTCGGTTTGAACAATGCCCCAATTCAGAAAGAGATTGGTCAAGTTCACCGCGCTCGCCCGCGGCAGGGAGATCTTCCCGCTCTCGTCGTCGAAAGTGACTTCGACGGTGCGATCGTCCGCTGGAATGTAGGTCGCGAAACCAAGGGGATCCGACCAACCCTCCGCGGGATTATGCAGGCCGTTGCCCACTGTCCGGAACTCCTCGAGCACGGCCAGCGTGGTCTCGAGTGCCGAATAGGCCTCGATCCGCAGACGACGGTTTTGAGAGGCTCGTTGTTCCACCAGCAAGTCATTCGACGCCTTCTCGATGAAGGCGATCAAGGCGAAGGCCGTAAACAGCAGAGTCACCATCACGATCACGAGGACCGAACCGCGCGTGCGAAGCAGCGCGCCACTGGCATGAGAGTTTACCTCGACTCGTCGACGATTACTCCCTCCCGCCATCTCCATCTGGCTCATGTGGTGCATGATCAAAACATCGGCAGACCTTCGCGCGGCGTAGGCAACGTAATCACGCTCTCGCGTGTCATCTTTTCGTAGGCGAATGTCACCCGCAGTCTTTGCGGGGCCATCGGACTTCCCTGTTGATCCATTTTGAGCCGGCTCTCGGTCGTCCACCGATTGAAGTCCGGTTCAAAATAGTCATACGCTAGGGTCGTGACCATGGGAGAGACGATCGTTTCGCGGGGCGGATCGGTGTCGAAATTATTTTCCAGTCGCGAATGCCAGAGGAGGAGCAATCCCTCGTTCGGACGAACCTGGAGAGAGGTGACGACCTCCGGCAACGGCCGTTCTGGCCAGAAGAACAGCCGGCTGCCGGCGGGCAATTCGAACGTCAACAGGTGCTCGGTCATTCCATTTTCGGGTCGAATCTCCTCCAAACCAATCGGAGCTGAATCGGGCCGGGCCGCCGGGGGCAACGCCGCGGCGCGGAGTTCCTCCTCGAGGAACCGGGTTACGGCGCGGACATGTTGATCGAAGAGCCGCCCATCCGTGCCGCGTCCCCACAACTCGCCCATCGAGAAGACAAACGTGTTGAGCGCCACGAGCAGCAATCCGACCAGCGCGAGCGCGAGGAGAATTTCCAGCAGGGTAAAGGCGTCGCGCGCCTTGAATTGACGGGGCTCGCTGCTCATCCGGCGGAACTTGATCGCAGAGGGCAGCCGGGCATGCCGGGACCCGGCATCGAAGGTCCAGTATCCCCCTTTCATTTGGCCAGCCTTCCCTGGATCTCGAGAATCCGGGTCCGCGTCTCTTCCTTGAGCTTGCTGCGTTCGGCAGGATCGATCGACCAGGTGGGACGGAGCAGCGTGAACTTCTGAGTGAACTTCTCCGACTCGGGCCGGCCGGGTTCGGTGATCGTGCACGTGAAGGTCACGCCGAAGAGGTCCGCCATCGTCGTGGATTCGATCTCCGCATCCCAGTTGACCTGCCGGCCGCCGGCACCCTCGAAGTCGCCGCCGAGTTCGAGCTTCTCCCGGTCGGGCTCGGTCAGGACCAACTGCCGGGCGAAGGCCGCATCCTCGCTGATCTGCGCCGTTCGCGTCACGACCTCGTAGCTGTTCAGGACATTCAGATACGCCGAACCGAGCACCACGGCCGTCAGCGCGAAAATCGCGAGAGCGACCAGCACCTCCACGAGGGTGAAGCCTCCGCGGTGGCCCATGGCGGACATGCCAGCAGCTGGCCGGCGGTCCGTCACGGCGAGCCTTTCATGTTCAGCACCGGCGCGCACGTCCAGGGATCAACTGACAGTACCTGAACTCCTCCGGTCCGAAAAATCTGCAACCGAAAGGCCGTGCAGGTGCCATCGGCATAGAAAGTCACATAGGGAATCGGTTGCGATTCCAGCAGTACGCCACCGACGAGAATGGCGTTTCCGCCCTTCGCTTGGACGAGAAACTCGACCGTCATTTCCGGCGTGGCGGCGGCCACGGGGAACTCCTTCAGCGGCGTTTCTTCCATCGTCAGCCCGTCGGCGGAAGGGGCCGTGGTGGCATTCCCATCGAACAGGAGGAATCGCTTCTTCTCCCGATCGAACTTCAGGCGCATCTCGCGCTCGGATTTGAGCGCCGCCTTCCGGGCCTCCTGAACCGCCGACCAGAAAACATCCTCCGCGGCAACCGGCCGCTCATTCAATAATTGGGCTGAGCCGCCAATCAGGGCTGCGCCGACCAGTCCGATGATCAGGATCGCGAGAAGGATCTCCAGCAGCGTGAACCCACCCGCCCCGCGGCAGCGCCTGCCCTCGATGACCGGCGCCACGCCCACCGCGAACCTCCCCGTCCGCACCTTCAGTGCACCATTCGCCTGAAAACGCGTCAGCAACACAGGACGAAGAGGGAAGGTTATGCCATCCGGACCGCGGATGACGGGGAGGCGCGCACGACGCTTACTTGGTCTCGGGCGTCGCAGAATCCCAGTTGCCAATATCGTCCTCGGTGCCGGTCTGCTTGTCGGGTCCCTTCGACCAGAGGTCGTAGCCACCCTTGTTGCGCTGGCCTGGGTAAACGTATTGGTACGGCTCCTTCCACGGATCGAGCGGCAGACTGCCCTCGATGTAGGGTCCGCGCCAGCGCTCGGCCCGGCTGCCCGGGGCGCTCACCAAGGCCTGCAAGCCATCACTCGTGGAGGGAAACTCCCCCATCGACGCCCGATAGGCGTTCAAGGGCAACTTCATGCTCTGGCTGACGAACAGCCGGGTCGTGTCCACTTGGGCCCCGCCGAAAATCTTGTCGACGTTGGTGATCGCGAGGCCAGCGAGCAGGCCGAGAATGAGGAGCACCACCAAAATTTCCAGGAGCGTGAATCCGCGGGCCGAGGCAGCCCGAACGGTCAAGCCGTGGTCGAGACGTGATTTTAGGACGGAGAATGCGGACGATGATCGCATGGGGCGGATGTTGTTTGGACCGGACAGATTGTCGAGACGTCCAGACATCGGGGCAAGTTGCGCCCGCCTCGGCTTCATCGGAATAATCCCGGCTCCCACGCCGGGGAAATCTCGGGGACCACGCGACTCAGTGCGGCGCCGCGGCGACCGGGGCCAATTTCGGCTGGGCGATGGCCCGCAAGATTTCGTCGAACCAAGCCGCATTCGTGGCGAACGGTTTGCCACCTTTGATGCGATTGAATTCGATCGCTCGAAGCTCATTCCCGCGACCCTCATCCTCGCCGACCACTCCGCTTTCCCGGCGCAGCGCGCAGCCCACCGAGTGCTCGACGCAACGATCGATCAGGGCGAGATCGGCCGGATTGGCTGAGGCCGACCGCGCAAAATAGCCACTCTTCTGCACGAACACTTTCTCGGCTCCGAGCATGCGCGCGAATTGCTCGCCGAACCATTTGCCTGGATTGACGGCATCGAGCTTCACGTGCCCAAAGGCATCCCGAGACACTTCCTGTCCGCGAGCCGTCATTTCTACGACGATACTCTCGACGCCCGCGCCTTCGCTGATGAACACGATGACGTTGCCGGCCCGATCCATGACCTCGTGAACGATCAGCATCCGCGGATTGGCGCCGCCTGCGTGTACCGCTCGATCAGTCCCGCGATGGCGGCGTTAAGACACGGTGCCAGCCCCTCCGGCGGTGAGAATCGCGACTTTCTTGGGGCGCATGAACCCAAACGACAGCAGGTGGCCGGCCAAACGCGGAAGCCTGGTCTGGATTTGAGCTCGGCATCTCGGCAGCCCGGAACTCACCACGTCTCCGCGGTGCGATCGCAGGGAACGGACCGCTGCCGGCGGCGAAACTGCTTGCCGGATTTTTTCCTGAACACCTAATCGTCTCAGCCTCCCGTCGTCTTAAACTGTCCCCGTAGCTCAACTGGATAGAGCAGCGGTTTCCTAAACCGTCGATCCCGGTTCAAGTCCGGGCAGGGGCACCAGCCAGATTTCCCGAATCGGAACCCCAATCATGAAAATCCTCCCACTCCCATTGTTCGCGGCCCTCGCCGCCAGCATCTTCACGGTGCTGTCAGGTCGAGCGGCGGAAGACCCGGCCGACGTCGTCGTTCTCAACGGCAAGGTCATTACCATGGATGGCTCTTCTTCGGTCGCCGAAGCGGTGGCCATCCGCGGCGGCCGGTTCGTCTACGTCGGCAACAATGCCGGCGCCAATGCCCACATCGGAATCACCACGCGGGTGCTCAATGCCCGAGGCAAGAGCGTGCTGCCCGGCCTGATTGAATCGCACACCCATGCGATCGGCGTCGCCCGAGGCGAGGCGGACCAGCCGTTCCGACAATTGAGTTCGATGACCGAGATCAGCGAGTGGGTGCGCCAGAAGGCTGCCATCACCAAGCCCGGAACATGGATCCGGATCCCGCGCGTCGATCTCACCCGCTTCAAGGAGGCCCGCTTTCCGACCCGCGAGGAGTTGGACGCGATGGTCAGCGATCGTCCCGTCGTGTTTGACTGGATGTACGCGGGCATCAACCAGGTCCAAATTCTCAACACGGCAGCCCTCAAGGCCGCGGGAATCACGCGCGACAGCCCCAACCCGGAACAAGGCCGGATCGTGCGCGACAACCAGGGCAACCCGACGGGGATGATCCGCAATGCCCGGGCATTGATTGAACCGTACCTGCCGCCCGCTCCCACTTTGACGCCGGAGATGCTGCTCAAGGAGCTGGAGAACGTGCACCGGCACTACAATTCCGTCGGCATTACGAGCATCAACGATCGCCGCACCGATCCGAGCACATTTCAGGTCTACAACGAGTTGAAAAAACAGGGACGGCTGAATGTCCGGTCCACCCTGACGATCGGCATTGGATATCAGGGCATCGGGAATGCGCTCAACCAAATCAAGAGCCTGCCACTGAAGCCGGGTGAAGGCGATGAGTGGGTCAAGGCCGGCGCGCTCAAGCTGCGGATCGACGGGGGCCTCCTCTACGGGACCGCCTACCTGCGGGAACCCTATCTGGCTGCCGGCTCCGCCCGCTACTATGACCTTCCGGACGCCACCAATCGCGGTGAACTGATGACTCCGAAATCGGACATCCTGGCAATTATTAGGGCCGGTCATCTGGCCGGATGGCAGATGTCCTCGCATGTGGCGGGCGATGCCGGTGTCGATGCGGTCCTGGAAGCCCTCGAAACCATTGAGCGCGAAAGCCCGATCAGCGGACGCCGCTACAACCTGATTCATGCCTATCTCCCGAATCCCGAAACCGTGCAACGCGCGAAGAAGCTCGGCGTGGTCGTCGACACCCAGCCCATGTGGTATTACAAAGATGGCGACGCGCTCATCGACACGATCGGCCAGGAGCGAGGCAACCACATGATCGGACTGAGAGATTGGCTGAAGGGTGGCGTCAAAGTGACAATTAACGCCGATCACATGCAGGGCGTCGACCCCGACCGGGCACTCAATCCCTACAATCCATTTCTGGCGATGTATGTTGCGATCAGCCGAAAGACCGAGAGTGGCCGTATCCACGGCGAGGATCAGAAAGTGTCGCGCGAAGAAGCGCTCCGCATGGTGACCATCGACGCGGCGTACCTGACCTTCGATGAAAAGAACACCGGCTCGATCGAGGTCGGAAAATTAGGAGATCTCGCGATTCTGGCCGAAGACTTCATGATCTGCAGCGAGGAGCAGATTAAAGGCATGAAAGTTGCCGCTACCGTGGTGGGCGGCCGAATCGTTCACCTTCAGGAACAGCCGTAGTAGACGGACACCTGTCCGCCATCCATCGATGCGGACAGGCGCCCAATTGCGGGTTGACAACCCTCGATGCCATCCCACGTTCTCCGTTCCTTTCGAGCATGAGCACAACCGAACAAAAGCAGCAGACTCCCACGCCGGCGGAAATTCCGTTTACGAACCCGCAGGTCATGCGGAGTTACGTCACCGACACCGGCAAGATTCTGCCCCGCAAATACACCGGCTTGTCTGCCAAGCATCAGCGGGCCGTCACCCGGACGCTGAAGCAGTCGCGCAACATGTTGCTGGCCCAGTAAAGCCTGCTCACCTGAATTATCAAAGGCCGGAGTTAATCCTCCGGCCTTTTTTGTGTCCATGCCTCAGCCGACGCGCCCACTTGCCCGCACCTACCGTGGGACGACCCGCAATCTGGCCTTTCTGGCCTCCCGCCTAAAGGAGGGTGAGATGGTGGCCGTGCCGACAGAGACGGTCTATGGGTTGGCAGCCAACGCGTTGAATCCCCTGGCCTGCGCAAAGATATTTCGCGCCAAGGGCCGTCCAAGAATCGATCCGTTGATTGTCCACATTCACTCGCTGAAAGAGCTTCCGCTGCTCTGTAAACCAAGCGATACCGCTCTGCGGCTAGCCAAGCGGTTCTGGCCTGGGCCCCTGACCATCGTCCTGCCGAAAACCGAGATCGTGCCAGATATCGTGACCGCCGGACGAGATAGTGTGGCAGTACGGATGCCGAGCCATCCGATCTTCCGGCGATTGCTGGCGCAGACGGGGCTGCCCCTGGCCGCGCCGAGTGCGAACCGCTTCGGATATGTTAGTCCAACCACAGCCGCGCATGTTCGGGATGGATTGGGTGACAGGATTTCCTACATTCTCGAAGGAGGGCCGTCCTCCATCGGATTGGAGTCGACCATCGTTGACCTGCGAGATCCAAACCGGCCACAGTTATTGCGTCCCGGGGCGATCACCGCGAGTGAGTTGGAGAAGGTGCTCGGCTGCCGGGTGACCCGCGGAGGCAAAATTGCGCACCCAACCCTCGCCCAGTTGGCTCCCGGCATGATGTCACGCCACTATAGCCCACGAACCCCGGTGTTCCTGCATCGCTATCTTGATGGGTGTGCCACGGTGAAGGAAGCCTATATCCTCATCCGACGGCCGGCTAAGAAAACTGCCGCCAACGTGTTCTGGCTGGATGAGAAGGGATCACTCCAAGGAGCCGCCCAGAGCCTGTTTGCGGTGCTGCGTCGGGTCGACAAACTGGGATTTTCAAAAATCAACGTCGAAATGGCGGGCGGTGGCGGCCTCGCCGAGGCGATTAACGATCGCCTCCGTCGTGCCGCCAATTGGTGATTCAGTTCCGCCAGCCAGCGCTGGAGTTCCTTGGCGATAAATTCCGGACCGTTGTCGGAACGGATAAACTCGGGCGCGCCGTGTTGCTCGATGGCCGCCTGCACCAGTCGGATCACGTCGGTCAAACCGATCTGGCGTTCCGCCCCAGCACATGCACTTCCTTGGTGTGCTCATCGAGCACGGTGAGCACGCCCTGCGCGAAAGAGTCTATTTGAGAACGCATGAAACTCGGAAGCGAAAATAAAACGCCTCCTCTGCAACCATGGTTTAGCCTAGGCTAGGATTTTGCCCATTGCGGCCAGAAGTCGGTCGTTTTGGGGATGAGATCCAACCGTAACGCGAATCCATTCCGGCAGACCATACGAAGCGACCGGCCGAACGATGATGCCCTCTCGTTGCAACTTATCAAAGGCTTCGGCCCCATTACCCACCCGGACTAGCATGAAATTTGCCACACTTGGGACAATTTCCAGTCCGAGACGGCGGAACCCGCATTCGAGCTGTTGCAAGCCAGCATGATTCTCCTTCGCGCACTGCTCCGTGAAAGCGTGATCATCTAGTGCGGCGAGGGCGGCCGCCTGCCCGATAGCGTTCACGTTGAATGGCTGACGAACCCGATTCAGCAGCCCGCAAATCTCCGGCGAGGCATAGCCATATCCGACCCGGAGTGAGGCCAGACCGTAGATTTTCGAGAAGGTCCTCAGGCAGATGACGTTACGGCCCTCCTCGATCAACGGTCGGAGATCTGGGGGATTACGGACATATTCGGCGTAGGCCTCATCAAAGACAAAGATGACGTGTGCCGGCAATCTGCGGGCGAATTCGAGTAATTCAGTCTCAGTGTTGGCGGTGCCGGTCGGATTATTCGGACTACAAACGTAGACGAGGCGGGTCCGAGACGTAACCGCCGCGGCGATCGCCGACAGGTCGTGCCGCCAATCACGCAATGGAACTTCAACCACCTGCGCGCCAAAGAGCAGCGTAACGAGCTTATATACCACGAAAGCTGGCGCCCCCATCACCACTTCGTCGCCGGAGCCGAGGAAGGCATGGCCAACAAATTCGATAATTTCGTTCGATCCGTTGCCGACCACAAACTGGTCAGGTTGCAGGCCCCAATGGGACGCCAACTTCTGCCGCAACCCGTGGCAGCCACTATCAGGATACAACTCGCCGCGGTCCAAGGCCGCCTTGGCTGCGACAACCGCCTTCGGCGACGGACCAAACGGATTCTCATTCGATGCCAGTTTCAGAATGGTTTCCACACCGAGGCCCAACTCGCGCGCCAGGTACTCGATCGGCTTGCCTGGCTCGTAGATCGGCTGCGTCAGAACGGAGGGTTTAGCGAGGGCATGGACATTCATCCCTTTCACTCGAACACGGTTCACTCATCCGCCGAAAGCTCGAAATCGCCGCGCCCCTCCGGCGACGGAGGTGAAACTCCCCCAACCTCGGGGCGCGCAAGGTCCGCCCTAAGACTTGTTAGTAACTGTCGGTCGCCGGCTCAGCACGCGCACCCACTTCATTCCTGCCGCCTCCGCCGCCCGCATTCCCGGTTCCGCATCCTCAAACACCAGACATTGGGAAGGCATCACTTTCATCCGCTCCGCCGCGAGGAGAAACATATCGGGAGCGGGTTTGCCATGAACGACGTCCTCCGGTGTAATAACGACAGGAAAAAGTCCTTCCAGGCCAGCAAGTCGCAACGATCGGTTCACGATATCCCTGGGACCACCCGAGGCGATGGAAACCGGAGAGGTCGCCGCCACCGTACGCGCAATCGCGACGACCGGCTCAATCAGCGCAGCCTCCTCCTGCAGATCGAAGAACACGGACTCCTTGTAGTCGAAAACGGCCTGGACGTCGATCGTCAGCCCGTAGTGCTCGGCGAACAACTGGGCGACTCGCCGCGTTGGGACGCCGCCAAGGGAATAAAAAAGCTCCTCGTCCAACGGCGCCTCCAAACCCGCACGCCGCATCGCAGCTTCCCAGGCCCGAAAATGCAGCGGCATCGTGTCGACCAACGTCCCGTCGAGGTCGAAGATGTAGCCTGCGAATTCACCAGCCGGAATCTCCAGTTTCATGCGAAACCGTCAAACTGTGCCCGACGGACCGGGTGGCAATTCATTCCGGCGCCCCACCCGGTGGCTCGAGCGGAAACCAGCAGTTGGGCGGGTCCACAAAGCTGCAAGTGTCTGGGCCGACGGGTGGAGATCAGCCGCATGCCAACAGGTCCGGCGGTGCGCGCCCCCCGCTGCAAACTCAGCGCCGGACGCCGCGATGTAAACGGCTAGTCGGCTTCGCCGTCGCGGCAGCTGTCTCCGCCAGCGCCTTTTCATCGAACAGCGCGGAGTAGATATAGGGAAATCCCTCAATCTTTTTCCGCTCCACTGCCAAGCCCATGTACCGCTCGATTGACCGGGCATCGCGAACATCCTCTTCGGTCACCAACGTGAAGGCATCGCCCGACTTCGACGCCCGGCCCGTGCGGCCAATGCGATGCACGTAGTCTTCGGCGTTTTCCGGCACGTCATAGTTAATCACATGTGACACGCCGGCGATGTCCAAGCCCCGGGCGGCGATGTCGGTCGCCACCAACACCTCGTAGCGTCCGCTCTTGAAGCCATCGAGCGCCTCGATGCGCTCGCGCTGGTTTCGATCGGAATGCATGACGCCGACCGTGTGCCCCTTGCTTAACAACCGGTGCGCGATGCGATCCGCACCCATCCGAGTGCGGCTGAAGATCAAGACGCTCTTGAACTCGGTCTGCTCGAGCAGGAGTTGCAGCAGATCGAACTTCTGCGAGGCCACCACTGGATAAAATGCATGAGAAACCGTTTCGGCGGGTGAACGCTGACGGCCAATCTCCACCTTCACCGGGTTGTGCAACGCCCAGCCGGCCAACTGCTCCAACTCCGGCGGCAAGGTGGCCGTGAAGAAGAGTGTCTGGCGGATCTTCGGGCATTTCTGCACGATGCGCCGCACGTCAGGCAGGAAACCCATGTCGAGCATGCGATCGACTTCGTCGAGTACGAGAATCTCGATCTGGTCGAGGGAGCAATTGCCCTGCTCAAGATGGTCCAGCAAGCGGCCCGGCGTCGCCGCCAAAATGTCCATCCCCCGGCGGAGATCGTCCGTCTGCTTGCCGTAACCGACCCCGCCGTAAACGATGGTCACCCGAAGGTCGGTAAACTTGGCGAATTTCTGAAACGCCTCCTCGACTTGGAGCGCGAGTTCGCGGGTCGGCTCGAGGATCAGGCACCTCAGCTTGCCGTGACCGCCTAGGCGCTGAATGATCGGAAGAGCGAAGGCCGCCGTTTTTCCAGTGCCCGTTTGCGCCGAGCCAATCACATCGCCCCCTTTCAGCACCACGGGGATGGCCTGCGCCTGGATTGGAGTTGGCGCAATGTATCCCATCTCCTGCACGCCAAAAGCGAGCGCATCCGAGAGTCCCAGCGCGGTGAACGCGGTATCCATCTTCGGAATCTCAACCGGCGTTGCCGGCTTGACGTCGGCCGTGCGCGGATGATCAAAAGTCTTGTCGATGGTGGGTCGCTCCTGCGGTCCCCGACCCGTGCGTCCTCCCGCCATGCGCGGACCACCGCCACGCCCACCGTGATCGTCACGCCGTGGGCCCTGCCGGTAACCGCCGGTACCCGCAGGCTCGTCGCGTCGCGCACGACCTTCCCGCGCCGGACGGGCCTCGCGTGAATGGTCATGACTGCGCTCAGGGGGGTTCTTCGCGGGGTGACCGGCGCCCTGTCGCGCCTCAGGCCGCGGGGCGGTGCCATGCGGTTTCGACGGAGAAACAGGGTTGCCGCCAGCGGCAGGTTTCGCGGAACGCGAGGGCGAAATCGTCTCGCGCAACTTCGCAAATATTTTCTTCAGCATGTAATCAGGGAGCAGGAAGCGTCGGTGAAACAGCGTCGTTTGCAACCACGATATGCCGCCCGGCACCGGGTCAGCGACCCTGCCCGCGCCACGACCAGAGGTTGTCCGGTCAAGGTCGCAGCCTCCCGGTCCGCCTCTGCGAGTGGTCCGATCCATCGTCCCTCCCTGCACCCGCCTCAGGTTAGCCGTTATCGCTTGGCTTGAAACCACGCCGCGACCATGGTTCGCGCCCATCATCCCGCCGCGCATGCACCAAGATACCCGTTGGCTGGCCCGCTTGGGCATCGATCAAGGCCTGCTCAAGCGGCCCCAGTGCCTGGAGGTGCAGGCCAAGCTGGGAGACGATCCGGACCTCATGTCTTTGGCGCAGGAGCTGATTGACGGAGGCTTCGTGGCCAACGTTGAGAAGCTGGAGGCCATTGCCGAACTGGCCGCGACCAAGGAGGCCGAAGGGGCACCGGTCAACGACCCGTTTGAGGAAAGCGACGCTCCTCACGTGGTCCAGCGGAGCAGCACGGCGGTGCGGCGGGACAGCGGTGCGGCGGGCGCCCCCCCCGACTTCGACTTCTCCACCGTCGCCGGAATGGACGATGACGCACTGGCCGCCGCGTTCCGAGAGTTGTTGGTGGCAACGGCTCGTTTCGGCGCGAGCGATCTCCACCTTTCGACCGGCGCCCGGCCATTCATCCGCAGGAACCGGGCTCTCTCGTATCTTTCCGACTACGTCCTGACCGCAAGAGACGCCATTCGGCTCAATACCGCGCTGCTCGCCGACCACCAGAAACAGATTTTCCTGGAGCGGAAGGATTACGACTACGCCCTCGCGCTGAGCCACGCCGACCGGTACCGCGTCAATCTGATGTTCCACAAGAACGGCGCCGCGGGAGCCTATCGGATGATCCCGGCCGAGCCGCGCACGTTTTCAGATCTCGGATACGCGGCGCACGAGACGACGATTAAGAAGCTCCTCTCGTACCATAACGGCCTGATCCTCATCACCGGTCCGGTCGGTTCCGGCAAGACCACCACGCTCGCCTCGATGGTGGCCTACCTGAACGAAACTCGTACCGACCACATCATCGCGGTCGAGGATCCGATCGAGGTCGTTCAGCCTGCCCGGGGCTGCAATGTGACGCAGCGCGAGGTCGGACCTCACACCAAGTCCTTTTTTACGGCGCTGAAAGGAGCGCTGCGCGAAGATCCGGATGTCATCATCATCGGCGAACTGCGCGATCTCGAAACGATCGAAATGGCCATCAGCGCCTCGGAAACCGGCCATCTGGTCATCGGAACCATGCACACCAGTGACGCCGCCACGACTTTGAATCGACTGCTGGACGTCTTTCCTCCGACGCAGCAAACGCAGATTCGGTCCAGCGTGGCGGAGAGCCTGCGCGGCGGCGTATGCCAGCGCCTGCTGCCCTCCCCCGAGGACGGACTGACGCTCGCCTGCGAGATCCTCATCAGCAACACGGCCATCCAGAACCTGATTCGCGAAGGCAAATCCACGGGCCTGCGCAACACGATGGAAACCGGTGTCAAGGAAGGCATGTGCCTGATGGAAAATGTCGTCTTCGGTCTCTGGAAAGATCGAAAGATCACCGCCGAAACCGCCTTGGCGAACATCACCAACCGCGTCCTGAAGTCGAAGATCACGTGATGTCCGAATCGCTCGACGAGATCGCCCGGCTGGAAGTCGCGTACCGCCGCGCGAAACGCACCATCTTCGGTCACCTGATCTTTGTCGGCCTCGCCTGTCTCGTGGGCGTAGTGGTCCGCCGCGCGGCGGGACTGCCCCAGATCTTCCTGGCCACCGTGTTCATTGTCGCCCTCGTCCTGTTCGGTGGCGATATCATGAAGCTGCTCTATTGCCGGAACGAACTCCGGCGTCTCCGCGGCCCCCACTCCACCTCCTGATTCATGGCCGCCATCGACGTTCTTCCCCGCACAATGCTCGAACGAGGCGGGTCCGACTTGCACCTCACCGTCGGGCTTCCGCCCAAGGCCCGCATGTCGGGCACGCTGGCTCCGATTGGCGATCACCATGGAGGCGTTGTTGAAGGAGATCTGTCCGGAGAAGCGCTGGGCGGATTTCCTGGAACGGAAGGATCTCGATCTCGCACATGAGATCCCGGGTCTGGCACGTTTCCGCGGCAACTATCTCTACAACTATTGGGGCCAGGCAGCCGTATTCCGGCAAATTCCCGCCAAGATTCTCTCGTTTGAAGAACTGAAGCTGCCCGAGGCGTTGAAGAAACTCTGCCATCTCGACCAGGAGCTGGTGGTCGTCACCGGGCGACCGGCAGCGGCAAGTCGACCAAATGAGAAGCCCCCGCTGACGGGGCTTCCGCTCGAGGCCTGCCTTGTCTTCCTTGCGCATCATTTCGCGCGGCATGGCTTCGGAACCTTGAGGCTCGATCTCGCCCGCGCGGCCGAACACGGCGTGGTGGTCGCAACGCTGGCGGACAGTTTCATGGCTTCGGCCGCAGGCTCCGCCCACGATTTCGCCGATCCGCTTCCCGCCGGACTGATCCAGGGATTCTTCGAACACATCAGCGGCCAGGAGCTCGGGTGCGAAGAAATCGCCTGCGCCCACCTCGGGGCGCCCGAATGCACCTTCGTGATTACCGCCCCGAAGCGGATCGACTCGATCCGCGGCGTGATCGGCCGCGAACCCTCGGCGGCCATCATCGACCGGCTCTGCACGTAACCGCCATGCCCGCGCCCCGCATCACCTGCTTGTTTCACGACTCGACCGCGGTAGTCGCATTCCTCAACAGTCCCGACGGCCGGGCGCTGGGCGGCGATCTCCTCGTCGAATGTTCGGCGGAACCGGCGCTGGGCCTGGTGCTCAACCTCGAAACTCCAACCAACTATCCCGGTGTCGCCGGACTTCTTGGTGGCGTGGATCTGGGCACGCTAGCCCATCCCAGCGATCACTTGCCGGCACCCATCGTTCTCGCTCCCGGGGCCCGCGTTTCACCCGCGGCCATCCGCGACGCACTGCCCCGCTTGTAACGCCAGGATGAACGCCTGGCCGCGATCACGCTTCTCGTGCCCGTCGCCGAGGCGCGCGGCCTGGGCAGCGCTCTCGCCGTGGCGGAACGTTTTCTCATCGCGTGGGACATCACCTCGTACCCGCGCGAGGAACTCGTGGATTTTGCCCGCTGGCTGGCGGCCGAGCGTCTTTGCGATGAAGACAATTTCAGCGGCCTGTTTCCCTACGCCCAAGGCAAAGTGGAGCAGGCTCATGCGCAGCGTCTCAAGGCCCTGCTCGCCCCACTGGGCGTCCGGGCCCCTGGCATCCGGGCGACCATCACCCAAGCCTAGGTCCCTCCGGCCCCGTCCGCGCCCGAGTCCAGAGCCAGCGGCGCAAGTCCCGGAAGTCCTCCGGAAGGAAGATGTCGCGATGGGCGAGAAACGCCGTCGCTCCTTCGTGCCACTGGGCCGTGAGAAAGTCCGCATGCTCGGCGGGTCCGAAACGAATCCAATGAGGGCAATCGATACAGTGAGCTCCGCTCAGTCGACTCCGCACCCGCGACAAATCCTGCCGACGGCATCTACCATCCGGTGAAACCTGCCGAAACGAATCACGACAGTTGCTGAACTCCGGATGGAAACAGGCCTTCACCAACTGTCGGATCGCTTCGACGAGGAGTGGCTCCGCTTGAGTTCCCGCCACCCGGAGGACGAGTGGCGAGCACTCGGCCTCGGACATTCCGCCCGGCGCGCCGCACTCCCCTGCCGGCAGGGCCGGCGGAAGGCCGCGCTCGTCGATCAATTCCCGCAGCCGGGTCGCGAGGCCGGCGACGATCGTGGGATCGGGCGACGGCCGCCCGTGCTGTTGCAACCAGCGCCGCACCACGGCGCCGACTAGGTCCGCCCACTCCACTTGCTCAGCCATCGGGGGAGCCCGGCGGAAACACGATGGACTGTCAACGTGGCGGCCCCCGCACCGGCGCAACGGTTCCTCCGGCTTGCGCCAACCAGGATCCGCCGACTCGCCTTGGGATTAATTGTCATGGTCACACCTCGCACTCACGTCCAACTGTGCTGGTAGCAAACTCTGTGCGGTACGCCTGCCGCGCGGCGGCCTTTTTCCCTACGCTGACCTCCGCCATGATTCAGACTGTCACGCCCCCCGCCCCCGCGCCGCTCTATGTCGAGCTGGCGCGTTCCTTCGAGCAGTTGATCGAACAAGGCACGCTTCGTCCGGGCCATCGCCTGCCGTCGGTCCGCCGGATGTCGCTCCAACGGGTGGTCAGCATTTCCACGGTGCTGCAGGCTTACACTCTATTGGAGCACCGCGGATGGATCGAGGCGCGGCCCCAGTCCGGCTACTACGTCCGGCCCCGCCTACCCACGCACACGCCCGAGCCGCGTATGGCCCGTCCGATGGCCAAGCCGAGCTATGTCGGGGTGAATGACCTGACTGCCGAGGTGCTCTCGTTCGCCGTCGATCCGAAGTATGTGCCCTTCGGGGCCGCGTGCCCGGACCACAGCCTGTTCCCAACCAAGAAGCTCGCCCGGATCCTCGCCTCGGTCGGGCGGAATGACCCGGCCCTGCTCGGACGGTACGCGATGAACTGGGCCTATGATCCCCTGGCCCGCGAAATCGCGCGCCGGTACCTCCAGGCCGGCTGCCCACTCGCGCATGACGAACTGGTGGTGACCATCGGCTGCACCGAGGCGATCAACCTGGCGCTCCGTGCCGTGACGAAGCCCGGCGACGCGGTGGCGATCGAAACGCCCGCCTATTTCGGATTTCTCGAGGCCATCCAAAGCCTCGGCTTGCGGGCGATCGAAGTGCCGACCGATCCCCGGACCGGGATCTGTCTCGACGCCACCCGCGAGGCACTGGCGCATAACGACATCAAGGCCGTGATCGTGATGCCGAGCTATTCGAACCCGTTGGGCTCATGCATGCCGGATGAGAAGAAGGCGAAGTTCTATCAGCTCCTGGCCGAGTTCGACGTGGCGGCGATTGAAGACGACGTGTACGGCGATCTCCACTTTGGCGAGCGTCGGCCGAAGCCGCTCAAGGCTTGGGACACTGACGGGCGCGTGATCCTCTGTAGCTCTTTCGGCAAGACCCTTGCCCCGTCGCTGCGGGTCGGCTGGTGCTCGCCCGGGCGCTATCTGGAAAGGGTCCGGCGGCTTAAGTTCACCAATACGCTCGGCACACCCGTGGTCCTGCAAAAGACCGTTTCCGATTTTCTGCGGAACGGCGGCTACGATCACCACCTGCGTTCGATTCGACGGGCCTACCATCATCAATTGCATCTCTTCTCGCAGGCGATCCTGCGCTCTTTTCCCGCGGGCACCCGACTCAGCCGGCCGGAGGGCGGCTTCGTTCTCTGGGTGGAAATGCCGCCGGGGTTCGACACGCTCCGCCTTTATCGGGCGGCCCTCAAGCATCACATCACCACGGCTCCCGGGGCGCTGTTTTCCGTCAAAGATCGGTATCGGAACTGCCTGCGGATGAACTGCGGTGTGCCGTGGACCGAGGTGATCGATGGAGCGGTGCGCACGCTGGGCGAACTCGCGAAGCAGCAACTCTGAGGTCGGCTGGCTGCTGCTCGCCGAGCCCGTCAAGTCGCGCGTCGTCGCTTCCCTTATCATTGTCTCCGCGGTGGCCATCATCACGACGCAAAAGCCCCCCCCGCGCAGCTCCGTCCGCTAAATCACGAACCGCCCCGGCACGTACACGAATCTCATTCTGCGAATTGGATCTTCAACCATGAACATCTTTCCAGCCCAAACCGATTCCGAGATCGCGCGTTGTTTCGCCGTCATGGCCCAACTTCGGCCGCATCTCGTCTCCCCGGAATTCGTCCGCCAGGTCCGGCGGCTGCAGGGCCAGGGTTTCCACCTCGCCGCGCTGGAAGATGACGGCGTAGTCCGCGCCGTGGCCGGTTATCGGTTTCAGGAAGAACTGCTCTCGGGCCAGAATCTCTACGTCGACGATCGGGTGACCGATTCCACCCATCGTTCACGCGGACACGGGAGGCGACTCCTCTCGTGGCTGGTCACGGAGGCAAGAGCCCACGGCTGCGTTCAACTCGAACTGGACTCAGGGGTCCAGCGCTTCGATGCCCACCGGTTCTATTTCCGGGAGCGGATGCACGTGTCCGCCTATCACTTCGTGCAACCGCTGACGCTGAAAGTCGCGAGTATGGTCTAAAGTTCGCGGTCCTTCGTCTCGGGCAGAACGAAGATGCCGATCACGAAGCTCATCGCGGCGATTGCGATCGGGTACCACAGCCCGGCGTAGATGTCCCCGGTGAAGACGACGATGCTGGCCGCGATCAGCGGAAGGAACCCGCCGAACCAGCCATTGCCGATGTGGTAGGGCAGCGACATCGACGTGTAGCGAATCCGGGTCGGGAACAACTCCACGAGAAAGGCCGCGATCGGTCCATACACCATCGCCACGTAGATCATCAGGATCGCCAGCAACGCGATGACCATAGTCCGGTTGACCTGGGCCGGATCCGCCGTCCGGGGGTAACCGGCCGGAGCGAGGGCCATCTCGTAGGCCGGTTGGTTGAACCCCCTCACCACCCTGCCGCCAACCGTCAGCGTCAACGCCCCCTCGGCCCGGGCGGGAGCCAGCGCAAAGGGTATCCCGCGGTTGTTGAGGTAATTGCGGGCCAGATCCGTTTCGGTGGCCACCTTCTTCAATCCAACAATCTTGCCCGCGGCGTCGACGATGGCCTCGATGGTGATGGCCACCGTGCCGCGGTGTTCCGTGGTGTGGAGCACCACCGGAGTCGCCGCCATGGCATCGGCCAGGGCCGGATTGGCCGCGCGGGTAAGACCCTTGAAAATCGGCTGGTAGGTCAGGACGGCGAGAAGGCAGCCCGTCATCATGATGCCCTTGCGACCGATGCGATCGGAGAGCCGGCCGAAGACGATGAAGAATGGCGTTCCAATCAAGAGCCCGATCGCGACAAAAATGTAGGCATTGACGTAGTCGACCTTGAGCGTGGTGGTCAGGAAATAGAGCGCGTAGAATTGCCCCGCATACCACACGACGCCCTGTCCGGCCGTAGCACCGAAGAGCGCCTTGAGGACCACCTTGGCATTGCCCCACTCGGCGAAACTTTCGGTCAGCGGCGCCTTCGAGGTCTTGCCCTGGGCCTTCATTTCCGCGAACACCGGCGACTCGTGCAGCTTGAGCCGGATGTAGATCGAGACGCCGAGGAGGAGGATGGAAACGAGGAACGGGATCCGCCAGCCCCACGCCGCGAAACTCTCCGGTGACATCGACTGCCGCACGCCGAGGATCACCGCGAGCGAGAGGAAGAACCCGAGAGTCGCGGTGGTCTGGATCCAACTTGTGAAAGCACCCCGCTTTCCCTTGGGCGCGTGCTCCGCCACGTAGGTGGCCGCCCCGCCATACTCGCCGCCCAGGGCCAGACCCTGGGCCAGACGGAGAATCACCAGAATCACGGGCGCCCAGAAGCCGATCGAGGCATAGGTTGGCAGCACGCCGACAAGCGCCGTCGAAATGCCCATCACCACGATCGTGACGAGAAACGTGTATTTTCGGCCCACCAGGTCACCGAGCCGCCCGAAGACGAGCGCCCCGAACGGCCGCACCGAGAAGCCGACACCGAACAGCGCGAGACTCGAGAGGAAGGCAGCGGTTTCATTCTCGGGCGGGAAAAACAATTTCCCGAAGAAGACCGCGAGGGTGCCGTAGATATAAAAATCGTACCACTCGAAGACCGTGCCCAGCGAAGAGGCGAAGATGACGAGCTTGTGCTTGCGGTCGAGGGCGGCGGATTCCGGATTTTTGGCCATGGGGTGGGAAAGAGCCGCGAGTCAAAAGGCCGGCCCCCGCGGTGCAAGCCCGACGCAGGCCCCGCCGCGGATCACTCGCGCTTGAGTCCGCGCGTCATCAAGGCGTTCAGCGCCCGCTCCGGCGCCTTGCCCTCGAACAGGATGGCATGGACTTCCCGGAGGATGGGGGCCTCGAGCCCGCGCTCGGCACAGAGCCCGGCAAACGCCTCAGCCGTCTTGTAACCTTCCACGACCGTCTTCCGATTTGCGATCAGCTCGGCCGCGGTGCTGCCCTCGCCGATGCGCCGGCCAAAATCGTGATTGCGACTCCATTCGCCATAGCAGGTGGCCACCAAGTCGCCGAAACCGCTCAATCCATAGAACGTTTCGGCCCGCGCGCCCAGGGCCACCCCCACCCGCACCATTTCCGCCAAGGCTCGGGTGAGCAGCGCGGCCTTGGTGTTGTCCCCCAGTTGGAGGCCGTCACAGCAACCGGCGGCGATGGCATAAATGTTCTTCAGGCATCCGCCAAACTCGGCCCCCGCCAGATCGTCGCTGGTATAAATCCGCAAGGCCGGACTGCTCAACGCGAGCTGCACCTCTGCGGCCACGGTCTGTAACGGCGACGCCGCCAGCACCATCGCCGCCGGTTTGCCGAGGGCCACTTCGCGGGCATTGGTCGGACCGGTGAGCGTTCCCACGGGAATTCCGGGTAGTTCGGCCGCGATCACCTCGGCCGGCCGGAGATGGGTACCCGATTCGAGACCCTTGGCCAGACTAAGGACAAACTTCGTGGGCGCGACCGGCGGAAGCGCGCGCCTGATTCGGATACACGTCTCCCGCAAAGCCTGAGCCGGACAGGCGAGCAGGATGACCTCAGCGCCCGCCAGCGCCGCAGGCAGATCCGCCGTCAGCGCAATCCCGGACGGAAGTGGGAGTCCCGGTAAATAATCGACATTCTCGCGCGCAGCCAACAATGCGCCGGCCTGATCCACCCGGCGCGGGACCAGCGTAACCGACCGATTCACCCGGGCAAGATGGAGCGCAAACGCGGTTCCCCAAGCTCCAGCGCCCACAACGACAAAATTCATGAGGAGACTAAACCAGAAAAAAGCTCCGCGGGAACAGCCGAAATCCGGTCACCGCCGTGCCTGCAGCCGGACCGATCACCACCGTGATCGGTACCACCGGGAGGCCAGGACGATCGATAAATTCGCGTGAAACCGCGATGTTCGTGGGATTGGTCTTGTAAGAACGACCCGCAATTTTGACAGATGACGCTGTGCTCCGCGCCCTGCTCAACGTTTGCCATCGCCCCGCCGTCCGGTTCGGACTGCGGCGCGATCCGCGGGGCCGCTTTCGGGATCCGCAATTCGTGAGTTTCATGGCCCAGAGCAATCGCCGGAAGCTCAACACCGATGTCCATGATGTGGTGCTGCGGGGCCGGAAGTTCGTACGCACCCTGCTCAAGCTCGGACTGGCCGGCGGCGCGGCGTGGGTCGTGCTCGAGAGTGCCAAGGCCCTTTCGGTATTCTGACGGTTTTCCCGTCCGGAACCGCACCCCGCGTGGGGTCGGGATTGCAACCTCGAGCGGCCCGAAACCGATTCGTGCCGGGCTGCCGCTCGTCGGCAGGCCCTCGACTCAGACCCCGCCGCTCGCACCCGCCGACTCCGGCTTGAGCGCGGCCCGGAACGACGCCTTCAGATAGTCACCGTTCATCCGGGCGATGAAATCGTGCGAGATCAGCTTCGGGCAGGCCGCGCTGCACTCGTAGTAGTTCGTGCAGTTGCCGAAACCGAGTTCGTCCATCGTTCCGACCATCGCGAGCACGCGGCGATCGCGCTCCGCCTGACCCTGCGGCATCAAGCCCAGGTGGGAAACCTTGGCGGCGACGAAGAGCATCGCGCTGGCATTTTTGCACGCCGCGACGCAGGCGCCGCAGCCAATGCACGTGGCCGCGTCCATCGCGAGATCCGCATCCGGCTTCGGCACGGGCAGCCCATTCGCCTCCGGCGCGGAACCGGCCCGAACCGTGATGAAACCGCCGGCACTCTGAATCTTGTCGAACGCACTGCGGTCGGTGACCAAATCCTTCACCACCGGAAACGCCGCGGCCCGGAAGGGCTCGACGGTCACGACGTCGCCATCGCGAAACGTCCGCATGTAGATCTGGCAGGTCGCGACGCCGCGGCCCGGACCGTGCGGCTTGCCGTTGATCGTGCAGGAGCAGGTGCCGCAGATGCCCTCGCGGCAGTCGTGGGCGAACGCAATCGGATCCTCGCCCTTGACCGTGAGCTGGTCGTTGACCACGTCGAGCATCTCGAGGAACGACATATCCGGGCTGAGCTCGCGGGCCTGATACTCGACGAATTTACCCGGCTGGCGGGCATCAGCCTGGCGCCAGACGCGAAGGGTGATGCTGAGGGGCTGGGTGCTGTTGGCGGCGACCATGGAAAGAGGTGTTGGTGGTTGGAATCGGCGCGGCCGGACGGCGTCACTTATAGTTCCGCACGCTCATCTTCACGAATTCGTAGTTGAGCGCTTCGACATTGCGGGCCGGGGCCTGTCCCGGGCCCTTGAACTCCCACGCCGCGACGTGCCCGAAGCCCTCGTCGTTGCGCTTGCACTCGCCGTCCGGGTGCTGGTGCTCCTCGCGAAAGTGTCCGCCGCAGCTTTCCTCGCGCGTGAGCGCGTCGCGGCACATCAGTTCGCCGAGTTCGATGAAATCGGCCACGCGACCGGCCTGCTCGAGCGATTGGTTGAGGCTGTCGCCCGAACCGGGGACGCGCACGTTGGCCCAGAACTCCTCGCGGAGTTCGGGAATCTTCTGCAGCGCGGTCTCGAGGCCGGCCTTCGTGCGGGCCATGCCGCAGAATTCCCACATGAGCTTGCCGAGCCGCTTGTGAAAGTGGCTGACGGGTTCGCGACCGGGGTTGTCGAGCAGGCGCTTGGTCATCGTGCGGATGTTGTCCTCCGCGGCCTTGAACTCGGGGCCGTCCGCCTTCGGGCACGAGCCGGGCTTCTGCGTCGCGAGATAATCGCCGATGGTGGAGGGAATGACGAAGTAGCCGTCGGCCAGGCCCTGCATGAGGGCCGAGGCACCTAGGCGGTTCGCGCCGTGGTCGGAGAAATTCGCCTCGCCGAGCACGAAGAGCCCCGGGACGTTGGACATCAGGTTATAGTCCACCCACAGGCCGCCCATGGTGTAATGCACCGCGGGGAAAATCCGCATCGGCTGCTCATAGGCGCTCTCGGCCGTGATCTCGTGATAGATGTCGAAGAGATTGCCGTAACGTTCGCGGACCCCGTTGGCACCGAGGCGGGAAATCGCGTCAGAAAAATCCAGGTAGACGCCGAGCCCGCTCGGGCCCACGCCGCGGCCCTCGTCGCACACGCGCTTGGCTGCGCGCGACGCGATGTCGCGCGGGCAGAGATTGCCGAACGCGGGATACATCCGTTCGAGGAAGTAATCGCGATCCGCATCCGCAATGGCCGAAGGGTCCTTCCGTCGATCCTCCGCCTTCTTCGGCACCCAGATCCGTCCATCGTTGCGCAGCGATTCCGACATGAGCGTGAGCTTCGATTGATAATCGCCGCTCACCGGGATGCAGGTCGGATGGATCTGCGTGTAGCACGGATTGGCAAAACACGCGCCGCGCTTGTAGGCCCGCCAGATCGCGGTCGCATTCGAGCCACGCGCATAGGTGGAGAGATTGAAGACGTTGCCATAACCGCCGGTCGCCAGGACCACAGCATCGGCCGCGTGTCGCTCGATGGCCCCGGTCACGAGGTCGCGGATCACGACGCCCTTGGCCTGGCCGTCCACGATCACGAGATCGAGCATCTCGCGCTGGGTGTGCAGTTCGACCGTCCCGGCACCGACGTTCCGCATGAGGGCCGAGTAGGCTCCAAGGAGGAGTTGCTGGCCGGTCTGGCCGCGGGCGTAAAACGTGCGGCTCACCTGCGCGCCGCCGAAGGAGCGATTGGCCAGCAAGCCGCCGTACTCCCGGGCGAAGGGCACGCCCTGCGCCACGCATTGATCGATGATGTTGACCGAGACCTCGGCCAGGCGGTGGACGTTCGCTTCGCGGGAGCGATAGTCGCCGCCCTTGATGGTATCGTAGAACAGCCGGTAAACGCTGTCGCCGTCGTTCTGGTAATTCTTGGCGGCATTGATGCCGCCCTGGGCGGCGATCGAGTGGGCGCGACGGGGGCTGTCGTGAAAGACGAAGCACTTCACCTTGTAACCCATGTCCGCCAGAGACGACGCGGCGGACGCGCCCGCCAGGCCGGCGCCGACCACGATGACCTCGTATTTCCGCTTGTTGGCAGGATTGACGAGCTTCATGTCCGCCTTGTGCTTGCGCCACTTGTCGGCCAGCGGGCCAGGAGGAGTTTTCGAGTCGAGAGTGGCCATGGGGGCGAGGCGGCAGGTGAAGGTTGGTTCAGCGACTGGAGAAGGCGGGGCCAGCCCTGTGCGGCCGAAGATGGCCCGCCAGCACAGCCCCGGGGATCAGGAGATTGCCGGCGAAATACGTGACGCAGAACACCACCGCGATCGTTCGCAGCGCGCCCGACCAGCGGCCGGATCGCAGGCCGAGCGTCTGAAACATGCTGTCCAGACCATGGAGCAGGTGGAAACTGAGCAGACCCACGGCGACGATGTAGAACAGCGAGACGAGCGGATGGCTGAAGCCGAGCACCACCATCTCATGGACGTCGTGAACCTCGGCGCCGGCCTTGACCACCGGAATGCCGGCGAACTTGTAGTCCGACTGCATCGTGTAGAGTTCGAGGTTGTCCTTAAAACTTTCCCGGGAGACCGAGCCCCAGGTGAAGTGGGCGAGATGGTAAACGACGAAGGCCAGCACCACGTAGCCCGTGAGCCGCATGGTCCGGGACGCGAGCGTGGCCCGAATGGTGTGCTTGATCCTGTAGGCCTCGGGACCGCGCGCGCGGTTGTTCTCCAAGGTGAGAACGGTCGCCGCCCAAACGTGGATGACGACGCTCACGAGGAGCACGCCCCGGGCGACCCACAGCCACGGGCCGAGTTGCTGCAAAAATTGGGCGTAGCCGTTGAGATGGTCAGGGTGCTGAAACACCTGCAGGTTGCCCACCAGGTGCCCGACCACGAAACCGATTAGGATCAGGCCCGTCACCGCCATCAGAACCTTCCGGCCAATGGAAGAACGGAAGAGAGAGCCAAAGAGATGCATCGGGAATCCGCCGGTAGGGTGAAAGTGAGGGAACCAATCGGAAAATCTGCGACCCCCGGGTCGAAGTAAAGGCGCGTGCTCGCGGAAGGAAGCTTATTAGCGAGCCTAACCTTTTTCAGAAGGCGCCGCTAGCGAACGAGCGGCTTCAGCAGGGCAAACTTGCCACTCGCAGCCGGCGCAATCGCCCGGCGCCGGAAGGCACTCACCCGCGCTCCGGCCCCCAGCAGGCCGGCCAGCGCCGCCTCCACTTTGCGATGCGCCGCGGTGTGGTCCGCCACGTAATGGAAGTCCCAGCGCGATTCACCCGTTTGCACGAGGAGGTAATGCCAGCAGGCAAAATCGTCCGGCAGCGCGGCGTCCACGTCCGCCGGAGAAACCAGCGATCCGTCGGGTCGGAAGAAGAGGTTGGCTTCGCGTCCCAGCAACCGGAAGCCCTCGGGGAAGCGCTGTACGATGTCGCCCGTATGATACCGCAGGAGCGGCATGGCCTCGCGACCGCGGGTGGTGACGTAAATCTGAAAAATGTCGGGCAAATTCGGCCGCCACGAGACCAGTTCGATGAACGCGTTCTCCTCGATCACCTGCGAACTGTCCCTGAAGGCCTCGCCAACGAAGAGGTAACCGGCCTCGGTCGAACCATAGAGGTCTACTTGCGGTGCGGGAAACGCCTCGGCGATCCGCCAGCCGTGATGTGCGCTCGCCTTGCCATACGTCAGGATAACCGCGCGGATACTCGGCACCTTGACTCGGCGCTTCTGCACCGCGCGGGCCAGCAGCGAAAGATAGACCGGCTCGCCCTCGAGGACCTCCGGTTGGGTCGCCTGCAGTTCCACCACAATTCGTTCCCATTCGCTTTCGGGAAAAGCGAAGGGATCGCTCGACAGATTCAGGTAAACCGTCCCGTCAAAATAGCGGTGGGGAAACGGGTGATCCTCGTAGGGACACAGGTTGCTCGAACAACCCACGGGGGCCAGAACGCACTTGCGATAAGGCCGGCCCGCGAACGGCCGCAGGATTGGCGAGGCGCGATACGCCCGCTCCGTCTGAGCATTCCACCAGCCGTCTTCCATGATCACCGTCATCGGTGACTGCGTCGTCCCGCCCGTGCTCTCGTACTCGAACCGCTTCGTCTGCAGTCCGCGCTCGACCTCGCTGTAGTCGGCAAAAAACGCCTGATGACCACGCGTCACGATCTCCTGCTTCGAAAGGGCGGGAATTTCGCGGAAACACGACCAATGCAGGGGCTCGGGATGCAGCGGAAACCGCTGCCCGTAGAGGGGGCTGCGGGCGTAAATCCGCCGGACTTCCTGCTCCAGCGATTCCGGCAACAACTCATCCACGACAGGGGCGGCCGAAGGCGGCGGGCAGGATGGGCTGGAGGCGGGCATCAAGGGAATTCTTCGGAGGAAAGCGGGCAAACCTCCGATGTCAAACGCCGCACCCTATGAGGCGCCGGCCTTGATGCGCTGCCAATGCGGTTCGAAGAGGAGGAGCGCGTCCAACACGAGCCCATGCGTGATCCCACCGCTTCGCGCCAACGCCAGGACTGCGTCCACCGGTGATGTCATGATCTGGATTTCCTCGTCCTGATCCCATTCGAGTGCGTGGGTCGGCACCGTTCCTTCCGCGAAAACAAAGTGGCAGCGGTTGGATTGGATTGCCGGATTCGGATGCACACTGCCCAGGAGTCGGGCCGAAGTGCCCTGGTAGCCGGTTTCCTCCCGCAGTTCGCGCAACCCGGCGGTGATGGGATTCTCCCCTGCTTCCATCACGCCACCCGGTATCTCGAGCGAGAAATCATTAATCCCATAACGAAACTGCCGGACGAGCACGAGGTGATGTTCGGACGTCAGGGCCACGACGTTGACCCAGTCGGGCGGACTCAGGACGACAAAATCCCGTTCCGATCCGCGAACGGGATGACGGAAGCGCGCCCGGAGCAAATCGAAGATCGGGGTCTTCGCCTGGATCGACTCGTGCAACCTTTCCCAACGCGAAGGCCCGGTGGAAGGTGACGTCATGGCGGGGGACAAAAAAAATGCCTCCCGGCGCGAGGCGCGAGAGGCATCAAATAAATTTGGGAACGGCTTACTTCGCCGGCAGCTTCAGCTTCTGACCGACCTTGAGGCCGGTCCAGCTCACCCCTGAATTGACTGACTGGAGGTCGGTCAGACTCACGCCATTCGCGTTGGCAATCTTCATGCCGGTGTCACCCGCCTTGACGATATACTCGCCGGGACCGGCGACGGCGGGAGCGCCACCCTTCTTCGAACCGACCGGGGCCGGTTTCTTGGCGGCCTCTTCGAGCTTCGTGATTTTGCCACCCATGTCGCCGATCATCGCGCCAACCTGATTCATGGCTTCCTGCGTGGAGCGCTGGAGGGCCGCGACATCACTGCGGGACTTCTCCGCGGCGGTCGAAGCGGCCGCCGCCTGAGACTCGATGCCGTCGACCTTGTCGACTTTGAGCTGATGCTCAGCTACGGTCTTGTTGACCTTTGAAACCTGAACGAGGGCAAGGCCCCCGAGAAGCAGGCCAATGGCCCCGACAATAATGCCGCCGACCGGAAGCATGCTGCTGTTTTCGCGAGAAATAGTGTCCATGGAGAGAAGTAAGAAAGGCAGCACAATGCCGATCCGCAGGTGACGCAAGAAGAGATTGATCGCCGGGGAAATCGTGGCCAAAGCGCCGCGCTTTCCCAAGACAGCCCAACAGATCCCATCATCAGCCCTTACTGTAACTGTCTGCTCGCTTATCACTAGCAGTCATGGTTGTGACTTGGTGTGTCCGGTCCAATCGGCGATCGAAGCCCGGCCGATCGACCTGCCGTTCCTGCGGCCCCATGTCCGACAGAGGCCTCGGGTGATACGCGGAATAATGCCAGAGCATCCAGACCAACGTTGACACCCCGCGCGTTCAGGCAAGCGTCTCTCCTTCGTTGATCGGGGTGTAGCTTAGCCTGGTAGAGCGCCTGGTTTGGGACCAGGAGGTCGTAGGTTCGAATCCTATCGCCCCGACCATCTTTATTACCTGCGGGATTCCTTCCCTGTGCGGCGAAGGAGCCGTTGAGCCAAAGGGGTCATGCCGAGCAGGATTAGCCCGATCGAGACCGCGTAGGCTCCGGGTTCCGGAATGACGCTAATCGTCCCGGCGAGCGACAAATCAGCGCCGGCATCGTCGCGAAACCGAAAGGTCGGCGTGCCCGGACCGTCGCGCCAGCCGTGGATCCGAAATTCAATCGCGCTGTCGATCAACTGGAGGGACACGATCCCGGTGAGGTCCACCGTCTGGGCCGCGGGCAGAGTGTTGCCGAAGGCGAAGTCCCACAGCGAGCCGCCGGGCGTGAAGTCGGTCACATTACTCGCGAGGGTAAGGTGAAAATTGGTCACCGCCGACGAGACGCCGAACAGCATCGTCAGCGAGGTGAGCGCAAGGGCGTGGTCGGGCGAAGGGGTGATCGTGACGGAGATAAAATCTCCTGCGCTCATCGCCACAGCCAGCGACGTTTAATCAAAACCGGACCCGCCGAAGGTGTTGGCCGCGGGCGAGACGGTGAGTCCGCTTCCGACGTTGAGCGTTCCGCCGGCGAAAGCGGAGTCGAGCAGGGTGGCGGCCAGCGGCCGGCTGGCGGCGGCGTTGGTGCCGGAGACATTCCAGGCCACGATCTGGCCGTGAAGCACAGCGGCCCCGCCCTATGTCACGCTGAAGAAGATCCGCCGAGGCCCGAGTGCCGACTGCGGTCAGGTAAAATCCTGCTCGTTGTCATGCAGACCAGTGCATGACACCGAACCCGCCAGCGAAAAGGCACCCCAGGCCCCAATATCAGGGCTTCGCCTTTCGGCGTCTTCGCCGGACTCAGCGCGCCCGGCGAGTGTCCCCGGCGAATCGCGCCGCGGGAAAAACGTTACTTGCTCGGCAGATTCAACTGCACGCTAGGAGCAGCATCCGCCGGCTTCGCCGCCGGGACGGGAGCGGCCGTCGGCGCCGACTCCGCCAACTGGGTCATCCGCAGCGTCAAGGCGCGCTGCGTCCACAGGCTGCTCGGATCGATCTGCAGCAACTGTTCGGAAATCTTCTGCACCTGCGCGCTGTCCCGCGCCTCGCCCGCGAGGCTGGCCAGATGATAGCCGGCCTCGGCGCGGATGGCGCGGAGTTGGTTGGCATCGTCCAGCAGTTGCTTCAACTCGGTGCTCCCCTCGGCCACCTTGCCAGACTGGATCTTCACTAGGCTGCGCCCCAAATGAACGCGCGCGGCGAGCGGACTGCCCTTGAGAACCGAGAACGCGGCATCGTAGCCCGTGATCGCCTCGGTAAATTTTCCGGCCGTATAAGCCTCGTCGGCGAGCCGCAGTTGCGCGATCCCTCCAAGCGAATGCTGAGCATGCGCGGCGGAAAAGGTCTTGAGCTGTTCGGACGTCGTGACTGCCGCATAGGCCTTCTCGATGTCCAGTTCCTTCTGCCGGCTCATGTACTCCCAAAGACCCTTCGCGAGGACGCCCAGGAGGATGAGGACGCAAAGCCCGATGACGGCCTTGCTGTTTTTCTCCCAGAATTCGTTTAGCTTGTCGCCGAAGGTCGGGACATAGGTCCCCTCGACCGCGACGGGGTTGCGATCATCACCGGCGGGGTTCGTTGGCAGGGGGGAGGCAGGCATAGTCGGAGGTTTTATCGATGGAACCGAGGACGAGAACAAATGCCGGTGTGCATGTAAATGCCGGAAAACTCCGTTCCCGCCGGCCAATCGGATGATCAGTCGAAGACCACGGTCTTGTTGCCGTAAACGAGGACGCGGCCTTCGAGATGCCAGCGCATCGCCTGGGCCAGCACTGACTTCTCTAGGTCACGGCCCTTGCGGACCAGGTCTTCCACTCCATGGCGGTGCGTGATCCGGGCCACATCCTGATGAATGATCGGCCCTTCATCGAGATCGCGGGTCGCATAGTGCGCCGTCGCACCAATCAACTTCACCCCGCGGGCGTGAGCCTGATGGTACGGCCGGCCGCCGGCAAAGGCCGGCAGGAACGAATGGTGAATATTGATCACCGGAGCACCGAGGGTCGCGAGGAAATCGGCCGACAAAACCTGCATGTAACGCGCCAGCACCACCAACTCGACGCCCCACTCCCGCAGCAACGCGATCTGTTCCAGCTCCGCGGCTGCCTTGTTCGAGGCGTTGATCGCGATCTGCACGAAGCGCAGACCGTAGCCCTCCGATGCCTCGCGCAGGTCCGAGTGGTTGCCAACGACCCCGACAATCTCGCAGGGGAAGTCGCCGGCCTTCCAGCGCAGCACGAGATCGTGAAAGCAGTGGTCCGCCTTCGACACGAACAAGGCCACCCGCGGCCGGGCATCCGACGATTGCATCCGCACCTTCATGCCCAGCGAGTGCGTGGCAAACTCGGAAAAATCCCGCGCGGCCGCCGCCCGATCCACCGGGCGTCCCTGCGACTTGTCCGCCAGCGCGTGGCTGGCCGCGGTGGCCTTGGCCGCGGCGCTGGCGGCACCCTCGCCCACGGCCACGGAGAACGCCGGCTGCCATTCGACCCGCTGGAAGAACACGCCCACCTCCCTGTCGCGATGCTGGTCGGCGTGGAGAATGTTGCCGCCGCGTTCGAAGATCCAGCTCGCGACCCGCGCCACCAATCCCGGTTGATCCGGGCCGTGCAGCAGGGCGATCAGCGTCGGCGTGGCGTCCATGCCTGGGTAAAAAGGGTCGGAAACCTCGAAGTCCCGCTCAGGAAATGAGCAGGACTTTGCCGGTGGTGGCCCGGCCTTCGAGCGCACGGTGGGCGTCGGCGGCAGCGGCGAGGGGATACGTGGCGCCGACCCGCACGGCCAGTTTTCCCGCCGCCATCCAGGTGAAGAGATCGTTCGCGCGGCCGCGCAATTCCGCCGAGTTCTGGGTGTAGTGCACCAACGTCGGCCGCGTCACGAAGAGGGATCCCTTTTGAGAAAGGAGGAGCGGCGCAAACGCCGGCACCGGCCCGCTGGCATTGCCAAACGACACCATCATGCCGCGCGGCCGGAGACTGTTGATCGAGCCTTCGAAAGTGTCCTTGCCGATGCCATCAAAAACAACATCCACCCCGCGCCCACCCGTGAAAGCCCGCGCCGCCTCGGTAAAATTATCCCGCGTGTAAACGCACACCGCCTCCGCCCCCGCTTCCCGGGCGAGTTTTGCCTTATCGTCGGTTCCAACCGTCGCGAGCACGCGGGCGCCGCGCAGCCGCGCAATCTGGATCAAGAGGAGCCCGACGCCACCCGCGCCGGCATGCACGAGCGCGGTGTCGCCGGCCTTGAGCGGGAAGGTGTCGCACGCGAGGTAATGGGCGGTCATGCCCTGCAGCATCACTGCCGCCGCTTGCGCCGAAGTGACGCCCGCGGGGACCGGCACCGCCTGCGCCGCCGCGACGATCGCCTCGTCGGCATAGGCGCCGTTGATCGCCGCACTCGCGATCCGGTCGCCGACTTTGAATTCCGTCACGCCCGGGCCCACTGCAGTCACCTCGCCGGCGGCCTCCTGGCCGACGGTATGTGGCAGCTTCACCGGGTAGAGTCCGCTGCGCTTGTACGTATCGATGAAATTGAGGCCCGCCGCCTCGACTCGCATCCTCACCTCACCGGTCGCGGGCGCCGGGAGCGGCACGTCGTCCAACTGCATATTTTCCGCCCCGCCCGTTTCATGAATCCGGATTGCGCGCATAAATGAAGAGGAAAGGAAGGCGTCGCCGGGTGTCAAAGTTCCGCTCGACGGCCCTCAGACCAGCGTGACATTGCCCTTGTACTTCTGAATCGGGCGCACGCCGACGTGCTTGGCCTGCAAGGCATGAATGCCCTCCACCGCGGCGATCGCGCCGGTGATGGTGGTCATGATGCAGACGTTGTGGGCATAGGCCGCGGAGCGAATCGCATTCTCATCGCGGCGCGGGATCATTCCACCGGGTGTGTTGATCACCATCTGGATTTGACCGTTCTTGATCAGGTCGACCGCGTTGGGCCGGCCTTCGGTGATCTTGGCGAGGCGCTTCACCTTCACGCCCGCGTCCGTCAGGGTCTGGGCGGTGCCGCTCGTGGAATAAATCGTGAATCCGAACTGCTCGAGCCGGCGCGCGATTTCCACCGCCCGCGGCTTGTCACTGTCCTTGACCGAGAGGAAGACGTTGCCCTTGACCGGCAGGCCGGGCTTGGCGGCGGCCTGCGCCTTCGCGAACGCGATCCCGAGATCGTCATCCAAGCCCATGACTTCGCCGGTGGAGCGCATCTCCGGACCGAGCGCGATCGTGGCGCCGGGGAAACGCGCGAAAGGAAACACCGCCTCCTTTACGCACCAGTGTTTTGGAGTCTGCTCCCGGGTGAATCCGAGATCCTTGAGCTTGAGCCCGGTCATCACCTTCGCGGCCAGCTTCGCCAGTGGCACGCCGATCGCCTTGGCGACGAAAGGCACGGTGCGCGAGGCCCGTGGGTTGACCTCAAGCACGTAGAGTTGGTGATCCTTGATCGCGAACTGCACGTTCATCAAGCCGATGACCTTCAAGGCACGCGCCAGTTCGTAGGTCGCGCGCCGCACCGTGTTGAGCATGTCGGGCGGCAGCGTGTGCGGGGGCATCACCATCGCGGCGTCGCCGGAATGCACGCCGGCATACTCGATGTGCTCGAGCATGCCGCCGACGACCGAAGTCTCGCCATCGCTGATACAATCCACGTCGAGCTCGATCGCATCCTCGAGGAACTTGTCGATCAGCACGGGCTTGCCCGGCATGACGTCGAACACCTGCCGGACGACCGCCTTCAACTCGTCCTCGCTGTAGAGGATGAACATGCCGCGACCGCCCAGTACAAACGAGGGCCGGACGAGCACCGGATAGCCAATCTCGCCGGCGCAGCGGAGAGCCTCGGCCTCGCTTAAGGCGATCCGATTCTCCGGCTGCCGGAGGCCCAACGGCCCGAGGATGGCGGCAAACAACTTCCGGTCCTCGGCCATTTCGATGCTTTCCGGGGAGGTGCCGATGATGTTAACGCCATTGGCCTTCAGGGCCGTGGCGAGGTTCAGCGGCGTCTGGCCGCCGAACTGCACAATCACGCCGCTGCAGCCCTCCTGCTCGTAAATCTCCAGCACGTCCTCGAGCGTCAGCGGCTCGAAGTAGAGGCGATCGCTCGTGTCGTAGTCCGTCGAAACGGTCTCGGGATTGGAGTTCACCATCACCGTTTCGTACCCGGCCTCGCGCAGCGCGAAGCTCGCGTGGACGCAACAGTAGTCGAACTCGATGCCTTGGCCGATCCGGTTCGGACCGCCGCCGAGGATCATGATCTTCTTCCTCCCCTGCGGGGGCAGAATCTCGTTCTCGTCACCGTAACTGGAATAGTAATACGGCGTGACCGCCTCGAACTCCGCCGCGCAGGTGTCGACCAGCCGGTAGGTCGTCTGGATGCCGCGCCGCTTGCGGTCGGCCCGGACCGTCGCCCAGTCGGTCCGCAACACGTGCGCGAGCTGGGTATCGGAAAAACCAAACTGCTTCGCCCGGCGGAACAGATCGTTGTCGATCGCCTCGAGCGGGTTGCCGGGAGCCGCCGCGGCCCGCGCCGTCAGGTCCTCCTCCATCTCCCAGATTTCCCGGAGCTGGTGCAGGAACCAGGGATCGATCTTCGTGAGATCGAAAATCCGCTCCACCGAATAACCCGCCCGGAAGGCGTGCCGGATGTAGAAAATCCGCTCTGCATTCGGCGTGCCCAGCTTGGCATTGATGACCTTTTCCTCGACCGGCTCGTCACCGCCGTGCTTGCCGCCGCCGCCAAAGCCGCGCGCCCCCGTCTCGAGTGAACGGAGGCATTTCTGCATCGATTCCTTGAAGGTGCGCCCGATCGCCATGGCCTCGCCGACCGACTTCATGGCGGAGGTCAGTGTCGGATCCGCATCGGGGAACTTCTCGAACGTGAAGCGCGGTATTTTCGTGACGACGTAATCGATCGTCGGCTCGAAGCTCGCGGGCGTGAGCCGGGTGATGTCGTTGCGCAGCTCGTCCAGCGTATAACCCACGGCGAGCTTGGCCGCGATCTTGGCGATGGGAAACCCGGTCGCCTTGGAGGCCAGCGCGGAGGAGCGCGACACGCGCGGGTTCATCTCGATCACGACCATCCGGCCCGTCTCGGGATCGACGGAGAACTGGATGTTCGATCCGCCGGTCTCGACGCCGATCTCTCGAATGACCGCGAAGGAGGCGTCCCGCATGATCTGGTATTCCTTGTCGGACAGCGTCATCGCCGGCGCCACCGTGATCGAGTCGCCCGTGTGCACGCCCATCGGATCGAAATTCTCAATCGCACAGATGACGACGCACTGGTCCTTGTGATCGCGCATCACCTCCATCTCGTATTCCTTCCAGCCCAGCAGGCACTCCTCGACGAGGACCTCGTGCACCGGGGAGAGGGCGAGGCCGTTGGCGCAGATGTGCTCGAATTCCTCGCGATTATACGCGATGCCGCCGCCGGAACCGCCAAGCGTGAACGAAGGCCGGATGATGAGCGGAAACGCGCCGAGCATCTCCGCCGCCTCGCGCGCCTCCTCCAGCGATTTGACGGTGCGCGATTTGGCCACATCGAGACCGATCTTGAGCATGCACTGCTTGAACAGCTCGCGGTCCTCGCCCTTGTTGATCGCCTCGGGCTTGGCTCCGATCATTTCGACGCCGTACTTTTCGAGAATCCCGCGCTTGTGCAGTTCAATCGACAGGTTCAACGCCGTCTGTCCGCCCAACGTGGGCAGCAGAGCCGAGGGGCGCTCTTCGGCGATGATCTTCTCGAGGATATCGACCGTCAGCGGCTCGATGTACGTCACATCGGCGAACTCCGGATCCGTCATGATCGTGGCCGGATTCGAATTCACCAGAATTACCCGGTAGCCCTCCTCCTTGATCGCCTTGCACGCCTGAGTACCGGAATAATCGAATTCACAGGCCTGGCCAATGACGATGGGGCCGGCGCCGATGATGAGGATGGATTTCAGGTCGGTGCGTTTGGGCATATGCGCAGATCTCAAAGAGGGTTGAGACCGCCGAAACGCGCGGCAAGCGGGAAACGGAATTCCAACCCGGTTCGTGGGTCGCGACCGCCAGTCACGGGCCGGTGGCGTCGTGGAAAAAGCTAGACTCCGTGCCGCTCGCAGAAGAATCATCCGCGCTTTCCCGCCCCCACCCGATTCCGCCGGCTTGACCGGCAGCGGCCAAACCAACCGGAGGGAAGCCCTATCATGCGTTACCGTTACCTTTGTGTGCTCCTGATCCTCGCCTCGCTGGCCGTCCGCGCGCAGACCCCGACGGACGCCCCCAACCTCGATCACGGCAAGAAGCTGTTTCAGGGCCATTGCATCTCCTGTCACGGCCCGAATGGCGAAGGCGCCCGCGGCCCCACCCTCGCGCAGCCCAATCTCCCGCGGGCCTCCACCGACGCCGCGCTCGTGCGCATTATTCGCTCGGGCATCCAGGGCACCGAGATGCCAGCGCACCGGATGCAGCCGCACGAACTCACGAACCTCACCGCGTTCGTCCGTTCGCTCGGCAAGCTGGCCCCGGAAACGGTCCCCGGCAATCCCGCGCGGGGAGCCGAATTGTACAAGACGAAGGGCGCGTGCGCCCAGTGCCACACCCTGCGGGGCGAGGGCAATCTCATTGGCCCCGATCTCACCGAGATCGGCCGCAAGCGCAGCGCCGCCTTCCTCCGCCGCTCGATCACCGAACCAAGCGCCGAGGTGCCCCAGAGCTTCAATGCCTACCGGGCCGACATAAACATGCCGCTCAACTTCCTCTTCGTCCGCGCCAAGGCGCGCGACGGCCGCGAAATCGCCGGCGTCCGCGTCAATGAGGACACGTTCTCCATCCAACTCCGCGACCTCACCGGCAAGATTCACTCCTTCTCCAAGGACGATCTGACCGAACTGCACAAAGACTGGGGCCAGTCGCCCATGCCGGTGTATGCGGCCGTTTTCTCCGCTGAGGAATTGACCGACTTGGTCGCCTTCCTCTCTTCCCTGCGGGGCGTCGAAAGCCGCTAACCCTTTTCCGAACATGATCCTTTCGCTGCGTCCCACCACCTTTGCCCTCCTCCTGCTGGCCACCGCGGCTTCGGGATTTTCCCAGACCCAGGTGCCCTATCAGCGCATCCTGCGCGCGGATGACGAGCCCGGCAACTGGCTCACCTACTCCGGCAACTACGCCGCCCACCGGCATAGCAAGCTGACCCAGATCACGCCCGAGAACGTCGCCAACCTGAAACCCGTCTGGGTCTACCAACAGTCCGACACGAGCAAGTGGGAGGTCAGCCCCATCGTGGTTGACGGGATCATTTACGTCAGCGAACGGCCGAACGTCGTCACCGCCCTCGACGCGCGGACAGGCCGGCCGATTTGGAATTACCGCCGGCCGTTGCCGGAGGATGTACCAATCTGTTGCGGCCGGCCGAATCGCGGCCTCGCCGTGCTCGGCGACGCGGTTTACCTCGGCACCTTCGACTCCCACCTCGTCTGCATCGATGCCAACACCGGGGTCGAGCGGTGGGACATCGTGGTCGACGACTAC
>CANEVO010000013.1 GCA_947442255.1 Opitutia bacterium | reverse complement strand
CCCTTGGCAACCTACAGAGGGCAGACGCTGGCAACTATACGGTCGTGGTCACCCAATACCGTTGGCTCCATTGTGAGTTCCACGGTAACGCTAACCGTAAACCCGGATGCGACTGCGCCAAGCATCACGGCATTGCCACTTTCGCAGATGGTCAATGCTGGTGCGAATGTGACGTTATCTACCATGGCCTCCGGGAACGGCCAACTGAGTTATCAGTGGCAGCAAAATGGGGTTAATGTACCGGGCCTCACGAGTACGTTGATAAACATTAGCGGTATGCAGCCCGCCTACACGGGCCTATTTTCCGTTTTGGTGACAAGTGGGACTGCGACAAGCGTCGGACCTCCAGCGATTGTCGGCCTGAAAAGTACGGCGAAGCTCGTTGGACCGGGCACCGAGTTTCCAAATATCTTCCACGCCGGGACAGGGTTCACCTACGATCAAATTTTGCTCGGTGGTGCTGCCGCGAGCGTGACCGCCGATTCCGCTCTGGGCCAGATCCTCCGTATTTCCTTCATTAGCCTCTTAGACGACATCGTGCAGGTGGAATTCTCGGGCCCCGGTACACTTTCTCTTGTGCTCGCCGTGCCCTCCGGGCCGGCGCTGCCCATTAACTACAATCAGGCCACCACCTACATGAAAGGCCACGCAGGGATCGTCCTGAGCGGCGCCAGCGCGACCACGAACCTGTCTGCTGTCTGTTTTCAGCGTTGGTCGTGCGAATGCCGCCAACCAGTCACTTTTCCGCAGCGATGTAACCTATTTCGGCCGTGCCCGCTTCGCTTTCATCGCCATAACGAGCACGGACGGGAAATTTGGAGGACTTCGGGCCGCAAATGCGCTCTTTTATGGCGTCAGCGGTTATACCGGCATCTAGGCGCCTAACGTGCAATTCACTGGACTAGTTTTTGCCGGTGACATTTACGCTTTTGACGATGCGACGCCTGCCCTCGTGCTCGGCTCGGGCACCGATGTGCGAATCACGGGCGGCAGCCTGCTCCAGAGCAATGGCCGCGCCGTTCAGGTTAATGGAATAAGCCAGCTGAATTCACGGCGGGAAGCGACTCGCACGGAAACCTCTACCTAGCCCAGAGCAACCGCGCCCGCCTTGAGCAGAACGGCGTCGATGTGACTTCGCAGATCGTGGTTAATCCTAGCCCGTAGGTGATTTGGTGCCGGGGCCCATCCCACCGTGACGCCGTCGCCAAGCTGGCGGGCTTGGGAGATGCCCGAGCGATCGTTGGTGAGCTGATCGGAAAGACGCCGGCGGTGCTGGCCTCGGTCTCCAAGGAGCTTCCCGTGAAGTTTCCAGCCCACGCCAGCGATCGCATTTTTGCCGGACTGGAAAGGAGCGCGAAGCAACTCGCGGGAGGCTAGGCGTGGAGTCTGCCGATGACTGCAGTCCTGCGGTGCGCCCGATCGCGCTTTCCTGCTTCGGATCGATGGTACGGCCGCCCATGAGAAGGTCGGCGCGGGCGTTTCCGAAATCGCGGATGCCGCCTTACGTCCTCCCGACACGGCGCAAACTAGGGTGGGCTGTGAATAAGTTTCTCTGGGTTTTTACGAGTCTTGGCTTGACCTAAATGCACTAAAATGGGTTGAAATGGGGCGGTTTGGGGCGCTTCTGCCCCGGCATCCCACATGGCACAGTCCGGCAAAGCGTTTTATACAGGCCTTTTCAGGCACTCGCTCGACGACAAGGCTCGGCTCACGATCCCGTCGGCGTGGCGCTATGCCCACGCGGAGGAGGACACTTTTCTCGCGACCCCACATCCCGACGGTTACATCGCCGTGCTTCCGCCTTCTGAGGTGGAAAAACTGCACGCCAAGTTCTCGGACATGAGGTTGAGCGATGCGGCCGCCCAGGCTTTTGCTGCGCGTTTTTTCTCTCAAACCCAGGGCTTCTCGTTCGACAAGGCCGGCCGAATCGGTCTCGCGAGCCCGCTGCTGGCGCATGCGGGGATCGACAAGGACGCGGTCCTCGTCGGGTCGCTCACCAAATTTAATATTTACAGCCCCGCGCGGTGGCAGCAGGAGGAAGCGCGAACGGCGGGCGAGAATTTCGGCGACCTCATGCGCCGGCTGGACATCTGAAAATGCGCCGCACCGCTCAAGTTAAACCCGCCTTGAACGGTCTGCCCCGTCGCGAATCGGCGCTGACCGCTTCCGCGGCGTCGCGCCGGCCGTATCCCGCCTGGATCGATGCGGGGGATGGCGCCGCTTTTTCCACCCGAGGGGTCACGCCCCGGGTGCGCGATGCCTTTGTGCTGCGGGTCGTGCCGCGAACCAAAACCGCGAACCCGAGGAGTGCAACCGATGGCCCCGGCGCGCGATGACCTTTCAGCCGCGACCATGACGCCCGGCCACCAACCCGTTTTGCTGCACGAGGTGCTCGAACTCCTCGCGCCGAATGCGGGCGGCCGGTACCTCGATTGTACGTTTGGCGGTGGCGGTCACACCCGCTCGCTGCTTGAGGCCGCGCCCGCGGTGAACGTGATCGCCCTGGACCGCGACCCGGCCGCGGCCGAACGGGCGGCGGTGTTGCGCGAAGAGTTTCCCAACCGATTCGCGCTGGTCGACCGAGACTTCGGGCGCCTCGCGGAATTGCCGATGGACGGCTTCGACGGCATTCTTTTCGACCTCGGGGTGTCGTCGTTTCAGCTCGACGAAACGGCGCGCGGGTTCTCGTTCCGGCACGATGCGCCGGCGGACATGCGCATGGATCCCCGCAGCGGCGTGCCGGCCGGCACGTGGCTGGAAACAGCCACCGAGGAGATGGTCGCCCGCGCGATTCGTGATTTTGGCGAGGAGCAAAACTGGCGGCGGGTCGTGCGTTCGATCCTGGCGGCCCGGGGCACCGGCGGGCTCGCCCGGACGGCGACCCTTGCCCAAATCATCGCGGAGGCGATTCCCGCCCGCGACCGGTTCGCCTCGAAGATTCATCCGGCCACCCGTTCATTCCAGGGGATCCGGATCGCGGTGAACGATGAGATTGGCGCGATCGAGCGCGCTTTGCCCGCCGCGTTCGCGAAGCTCGCCCCTCCGGGGGTCCAGTTTCCCGGTGGCGTGCTGTGTGTGATCAGCTTCCATTCGCTGGAGGACCGCCCGGTCAAACAGTTCTTTCGCCGCATGTGCGGACAGCCGGAAAGCGCGGCCGACAATACGCCGCAGGATTTCCGAGTGAAGCTGGCCGAGCCGCTGACCCGCCGACCCGTGACGCCGGGTGAGCTCGAAGTCGCCGCCAATCCCCGGAGCCGCTCCGCCAAGCTGCGCGCGCTCCGCAAACTCTGACCGTACGCCGCGCCGCCTCCCGCCGCCGATGAGAAAAAACGACACGCACGCCTTCGTGAACCAGGTCATCCTCTGCCTGCTGGTGACGATCTGCTTTGGGGGCACCATCGGGCTCGGCACGGTTTGGATGCGCCACCAGATTTCGCTCACGGCCAACGCCCGGCGCGTCTTGGCGGCGGAGCTCGCGGAGATCAAACGGCGCACCGACGAAACGGCCGCGCTCGTGGAAAGCGAGCAGAGCCCCGCGCTGCTCCGCCAGCGCAACACCGACTGGCGGATCGGATTGGTGCCGGTCAGCGAGACGCAGGTGGTGCATGTCACGGTCGATCTCGTACGCCGGCTCCGCGCCCGCGCCAACCTCGGTCTCTACGATCGCGGAGAAAATAACCCGGCGGCGACCGTCTCGGTTCGCCTCGCCCTCGGCCCGTGAAACCCATGTCCAGGGGCTTCGCTTCGAGCTACCGCATCATTCTGCTGGCAACCGGCATGCTCGCCTGTTTCGCCGGACTGGCGGGCCGGCTCTACTGGCTCCATGTCGTCGATCGCGAGGATTCGCTGAGCTCGATCGGCAAGGTGCGACGGCAGCTGATCGTCGAACCCGCGCGCCGCGGCAATATTGTCGATGCGCGCGGCGCCGTGCTCGCGACCAGTCATTCGTCGATCGTGCTGGGCGTCGATCCCAGCGCCCTCGTCGAGACGGATCGCGAAAAGCAGAAGTGGCCCAAGCTCGCCGCCTTGATCGGCCTGCCCGAGGCTGAGTTGCGGCGTATTTTCACCACCAAGTTTCGCGCGGCCGGTTCGCCGGTGTCCGCTCCGGCGGCGCCTGCGGCCGGTCCCGCGGGCTTGGTGTTTAATTTCGATCTCACCAAGGCCCCGGTGGCCGCCGCGCCCGGCGCCGCCGAGGATGACGAAACCGAACTGGAACCGGCGGCCGGCGAATCGGGGTCCCGGGAGATCAAGTGGGTCAAGCTCCGCGAAAATGTTTCCGAGCAGCTTTATGCCGAGATCAAGGCGCTCGGCCTGAAGGGCGTTACCGGCGACCGCGTCTACCGGCGGAAGTATCCGAACGATCAACTGGCGGCGCACCTGATCGGCTATGTCGATCGCGAGAGCCGGCCGGTTTCAGGCATCGAGTTCTACACGGACTTTTATCTGCGCGGCCAGAACGGCTGGAGGGTGGGGGAGCGCGACGGCCGCCGGCGCGAACTCGCCCAGTTCAACACGCGCGAGGTGCCCCGCGCCGATGGCTACAGCGTCATGCTCTCGATCGACGCGATGGTGCAGGACGTGATCGAGCAGGAATTGCGTCGCCTCGCCGAGCGCTTTGAGCCGCAGAAGGCGACGATCATCGTGAGCGATCCGCGCACCGGGTTTATCCTCGGGATGGCGAACTACCCGACCTTCAATCTCAACGAATACCGGAAAGTGTCGAAAGCGGAGGAGGCACGGATGAAAAACGTGGCCGTTGCCGACGTCTATGAGCCGGGTTCGGTTTTCAAGATCGTGGCCGCCGCCGGCGCGTTGGAGGAACGACTGGTGACCCGCGACACGGTCTTCGACTGTTCGCTGGAGAGCAAAGAGTACACGAATCCTAAATCGAATAAGACCTTCGTCCTGAAGCTTCCGCGCGAGGACCACCGTTTCACCTATCCGCTGAACGTGGCCGAGATCATCGCCCATTCCAGCAACAAGGGGGCCGCGCAGCTGGGCATGCTCCTCGGTGAGGAACGGCTCAATCGCTACGCCCGCGCCTTCGGCTTCGGCCGTACGCTGGGTTTCCCGGTGGGCGGCGAAGTCCGGGGGCTTTTCCGGCCGGTCGAAAAATGGGACCCGATCGACATCACGCGCATCCCGATGGGCCATTCGATTTCGGCCACCGCGCTGCAGATGCATCAGGCGATGTCCGTGATCGCGAACGGCGGAGTGCTCTACCGGCCGCAGGTGATTCGCCAGATTCGCGATGCCGCGGAGGAGGTTGTTTATCGTTACGATCGCGTCGAACTCGGCCGAGTGGTGTCCGAGGCCACGGCCCGCACCCTGGCGGGCATGCTGATGAGGGTGGCTTCGAAGGAAGGCACCGCGCCGGAGGCGGCGATCGAGGGGTTCGATGTCGCGGGCAAAACCGGCACGACGCAGAAACTCGAGGAGGTCGTCCTCGCCAATGGGAAGAAGAAACTGGAGTACTCGACCAAGCATCACGTGGCCTCGTTCGTCGGATTTTTTCCCGCGACCGCGCGCCCGGGCGAGCGGCAGGTTGCGATTTCCGTGATCGTGGATGATGCTGACGCCAAGGCGCTGGGTGGCGTGGCCTACGGCAAAAGCGTGGCCGCACCGTCGTTCCGGTCCATCGGCGAAAAGTTAATTCCTATTCTCGATATCAAACCGGCCGGTTCGGTGGCGCGTCCCCCGCTGATCGCGGCGAACGAAGAAGGCCGCCGGTGATCGGTTATCTTTCTGCCAACTATTCCCTCATCCACGCGTTTCAATCGCCCCCGGCCCGCCGCACCCGCCGCGAGTCGCTGGCGGTGAATCGTGTTTTCAAGATGGCTCCGAAGCTCTCCGATTATTTTCACGACGACGAGATCCTCGCCGTCAAGGGTCCGCTCGACCGGCCGATCTCGAGTCTCGTGATCGATTCCCGCCGGGTGGTGCCCGGGGCGCTGTTTTTCGCGCTGCCGGGCCTGCGGGCGGACGGCGCTTCGTTCATCGACGAGGCGATGAGCCGGGGCGCGGTGGCGCTGGTGACGCAAAAGATGCCCGCGCATCCGCCGGGCCGGGTCACGTTCATCCAAGTGGCCGACGCCCGCGCGACCCTGGCGTTGGTGGCGCAGCGTTTCTACAAGTTTCCCGACCGCGATCTCGGAGTGGTGGGCGTGACCGGCACCAACGGCAAGACGACGGTGGCGCACCTGCTGAAGCACTTTCTCAACGGCGATCAGCGCGTCGGCCTGCTCGGCACCATCAACTATGACCTCGGTGCCCGCACGGTGCCCTCGTTCCGTACCACGCCCGAATCGCTGGATATTTACGGGATGCTGGCGCAGATGCGCGATGCCGGCTGCCGCCAGGCCGTGATGGAGGTGAGCTCGCACGGCATCGACCAGCAGCGGGTGCGAGGACTGAATTTCAGCGCCGCGGTTTTCACGAATCTGACCCGCGACCACCTCGATTACCACCGGACGCTCGACGCCTATTTTGCCGTGAAGGCCCGGCTCTTTACCGGGGAGACCGGCGCGCCGCCCAAGGTTGCCGTCGTCAATCTCGACGATCCCCGCGGCGAAAAACTCGCGGCGCTGGTGACGGCGCAGGCAGGGAAATCCCGGCTCGTGACCTTCGGGGAGAATCCGCGCGCCGACGTGCGGGCGGAAAACATCACGCTCAATTTCACCCACACGACGTTCCGGCTCGTCTGGCCGGGCGGCACCCTCGACCTCGATGCCCCGCTTATTGGCCGCTACAACGTCAGTAATCTGCTAGCCGCGATTGCCACGGCTTGGTGCCTGGGGCGCGATCCCGTGGTATTTCTCGCCCGGCTGCGGGCTTTCAAGGGCGTGCCGGGCCGCATGGAACGGATCGACGAGGGGCAGGCCTTCAACGTGCTCGTCGACTATGCTCATACCGACGATGCGTTGCGCAACGCGCTCAGCATGCTCCGGGCGATCACGCCCGGCCGCCTGCTGGTGGTGTTTGGCTGCGGCGGTAATCGCGACCGTACCAAGCGTCCGTTGATGACGCGCGCGGTGCAGGAGTTTGCGGACTTTGCGTTTGCCACCGCCGACAACCCGCGCACGGAGGCCATCGCCCAAATCTTCGACGACATGCGCGCTGGGGTCACTGCTCCGCAGAAAGTCACGTGGATCGACGATCGCCGCCGGGCCATCAGCCTCGCGCTGGACGTGGCGAAACCGGGCGACTGCCTGCTGATCGCCGGCAAGGGCCACGAGAGTTATCAGGAGTTCGCCGACACGGTGTTTCCCTTCGACGACCGGCAGGTGGTGCGCGAGCTGCTCGGCAGCAAGGCGCCCAAACCCTAGTTCCCGATGCCCGCGTTTCAGCCCGACGAACTTGCGCGATGGACCGGCGGCCGATGGACGGCCCAGCCGGCCTCGCCGCTTACGGGCTTCGCCGTCGACACGCGCGAACTCCGTGCCGGGCAGGTTTTCGTCGCCATCAAGACCGACCGGCGCGACGGGCACGCTTTTCTGGCCGCCGCCCAGGCCGCGGGTGCCGGGGCGGCGCTGGTGGCCGCGCCAAACCCGGCGAGCGGGTTGCCGCAGTTGGTGGTCCCCGATCCGCTGGCCGCTTTCCAGGCGATCGCACGCCAACATCGCCGGGGGTTTCCCGGCCCGGTGATCGGGATCTCCGGGAGCGCCGGCAAGACTTCGACGAAAGAATTGCTCGCGCTGCTGCTCGGGAACGAAACCGGCGGCGTGCTCGCGACCGAGGGGAACCTGAACAACCACCTCGGCGTGCCGCTCACCCTCACGCGGCTTGACCCGGCGATCCACCGGTTCGCGGTGATCGAGGCCGGCATCAGTGCGCCGGGCGAGATGCGGCCGCTGGCGGAGATGATCGCGCCGGACGTTTCCCTGATCACCCTGGTCGGGCCGGCGCACACGCAGGATCTGGGCGGAATCGACGGCGTCGCGCGCGAAAAGGCGGTGTTGCCGGCGGCGACCCGGGCGAGCGGCGTGGCGATCTTTTCGAATGCCACGGCCGAATTCGCGGCGTTTCGCGATCTCGGCGTCCGCACGATGGTTCTGGAGCGCGCGGATGTGATCCGGCCGGCCGAGCCGCCGAACGACAAAGTTCATTTTGCCATCACCCAACGCGGCGATGGGACGGCGGTGGCGCTGGCGTATGGCCCGCCGCCGCCGCTGGCGTTCACCTTCCGCCGGGTGTCGGATGGCATGGCGCAGAACGCGGCGCTGGCGATCGGTGCGGCGCTCTGGCTGGGGATTCCGCGCGACCTGATTCAGCGGCGCTTGTCCGGATGGCAGGCCACCAAGCTCCGGGGGGAAATTCGGCGCGAGGCGGGCCGCCTGCTTTACCTCGATTGCTACAACGCCAATCCGGCCTCGATGGCCGATGCGCTGACCACCTTTGACGCGATCGCGCCGGCCGCCGAGCCGCGGCTCTACGTGATCGGCTGCATGGAGGAACTTGGGACGGAAGCGGCGGCGCATCACAGGACCTTGGGCCGTTCGATTCCGCTTCGCGCATTCGACCGGCTGTTCGCCGTCGGCACGCACGCGGAGGAGATCGCGGCGGGTTTGCGCGAGCGGGGCGAAGGCGCGCTTCCGGTTCAAATCGTGTCCTCCCTCGATCCGGTGGCCGCTTGTTTCGCGGACTGGCACGGGGCCGTTTTCATCAAAGGCAGCCGGCGGTACCAGCTGGAACACGTCTTGGGTTCTCCCGGCACCTTGGTGACCTCCTCGCACTGATTCAACCCGGCTATGCAGCACGAGCATCCTCACTCCGAGTCGGATAAATATGGGCCGGGCACCGCGGCGTGGGTGGTGGGCGGGGGCCGGGCGCGGGCGAGGGTAAGGGGGCTGCGATGCTGAGCTACCTCGCCGATTACGACGCCTATTTCGGGCCGCTTCGCCTGCTGCGTTCGATCACTTTTCGGACCGGGCTCGCCGCCGCGACGGCCCTCATCATCGGATTCGTGATCGGCCCGATACTGATCCGGCGTTTCCGCGAGCTGAAATTCGGGCACGGCTACATCGACGACCGGACCGGATCGTTGGGCGACACCTATTCCGACAAGAAGCACACGCCAACGATGGGCGGGTTGATCATTTTCTTTTCCGTCTTCACCAGCGCCGTGCTCTGGGCGATCCCCAATGTTTGGGTGCTGGTCAGCCTGTTCGTCTACGCCGCACTGACGGTGCCCGGTTTCCGCGACGACTACCTCAAGGTCGTGCACAAGAACCGCGACGGTATCTCTTCGCGGGAAAAGATCCTGTGGCAATCCGTGGCGACGCTCGTCGCCCTCGGCGTGCTGTTCTGGCATCCGCTGAGCGCGACGAAGATTCGCGAATTCTGGGTGCCGTTCGTGAAGCACGCCGTGATCACGCAGATGCCGTGGTGGCTGCTGCTCGTGCTGATTTACCTCTGGATCGTCGGGTTCAGCAACGCGATCAACCTGACGGACGGGCTCGATGGCCTGGCCGTGGGCTGCACCATTCCGGTGGTGCTGGTTTTCGCGATCATGGCGTACCTGGCCGATCACATTTTTCTCTCCGAGTACCTGCTGATTAGCCATGTGCCGGGCACCGGCGAACTGGCCGTGATCTGCGGCGCGCTCATCGGCGGCTGCATGGCCTTTCTCTGGTTCAACTCGCATCCCGCCGAGGTCTTCATGGGCGACACCGGCTCACTCGCGCTGGGGGGGGTGATCGGTGTCATGGCTTTTATGATTCACCAGCCGTTCACACTGGTGATTGTCGGGGGCATCTTCGTCTGGGAGTTGCTCTCGGTCGTGCTGCAAGTCGGGTGGTTCAAGTACACCCGCCAACGTTTTGGGACGGGCCGCCGGCTCTTCCTGATGGCGCCGATCCACCATCATTTTCAGAAAAAAGGCTGGCCGGAGACGAAAGTCGTCATCCGGTTCTGGGTGCTCTCGATCGGTTGCGCGCTCGCCGGCCTCGCCACGCTCAAGCTTCGCTAACCATGAAATCATCCGCTCAAGTCATCCGCGTTTCGGGTCCGGCCTTGATGGCGCAACGGACCTCGGTCCTGCGCCTGCTGGACGTGCCGATTCGCGCCATCGTGTCGGACCACGTTCCCCGGACCCCGCGGGGCGGCTGGGCCGACGACCGCGCCGAAACCGGCGTTGAGTCCGCCAGCGCGACCGACCAGGCCCCGGCCTCCGGCCGCCAGTTGATCCTGCTCTAGCATGCTGCCTGCGCCGCCCGATTTCCTCGCGCCCCTGCTGGCGAAGCCCGTTGCCATCCTGGGCGGCGGCGTGAGCGGGGAGGGTGTGCGCGCCCTGCTGGCGGCACTGGCCGTGCCGGCGGTCGTCTACGACGCGCGCGGCGTCGAATTGACGGCGGCGGCCGCCCGGCGGCACGCGCTCGCGATCGTCTCCCCGGGATTTCTCCCGGAGCATCCGTGGCTCGAACGCGCCCGCGCGGCCGGTGCGGCCTGTCTTAGTGAACTCGATTTCGGTTCCCTTTTCTGGCGCGGCCGGGTGATCGCCATCACCGGCACGAACGGAAAAACCACGCTGACGGAATTTTTGACCCACGCGCTCCAGGGCGTCGGTCGCACGGCGCATGCGACGGGCAACATCGGTCATCCGCTTTCGCAGCTCGCCGCGGAGCAGGCGGGCGGAAAACGGGAGGCCTTGGCGATTTGCGAGGTGAGTTCGTTCCAAGCGGAGACGCTCGGCCACTTCCGGGTGGATGCGCTGCTGTGGACGAATTTCGCCGAGGACCACCTTGAACGCCATCCGGGCCTCGAGAGCTACTTCAGCGCGAAATGGAATCTCGTTGTGCACACCGCCACGGCCAAGGGGGCCGGCGGCGCGGTCTTCGCCGGCACGTCCGTGCAAGGCTATGCGCAGAAATTCGGCCGGACGCTGCCGCCGGGGGCGGTGGTACCGACCGAAGGTCAGCCGGCGGACGAGCGGCTCGCCGGCACCGTGTTTGCGAACTATCCCCAGTACGAAAATTTTCTGCTCGCCGCCGCATGGTGGCGTTCGGCCGGTTACGACGAGGCGGCGTTGTACACCGCAGCGCGGAGTTTTCACTTGGGCCGGCACCGGCTGGCCCGCGTCGCGGCCGTCGAAGGCGTGACGTATTGGAATGACTCAAAGGCCACGAATTTCCACGCGGTCGAGGCGGCGCTTGCGGGTTTCTCCACGCCGGTGGTGCTGATCGCCGGCGGCAAGCCGAAGGGGGGCGACCTGGCCGGATTCGTGCATCGCATCGCGCCGCGGGTGAAGCACGCCGTCCTGTTGGGCGAAGCGGCCCCCGAGCTCGCATTTCATTGCTCGGCGTTTCGCGTGGCCCATACTCGCTGCGGCTCGCTGGCCGACGCCGTGCGTCGGGCGGCCGAGCTGACCGTGCCGGGCGATCACGTTTTGCTCAGTCCCGGCTTCGCCAGTTTCGACATGTTCCGCAATTACGAGGACCGGGGGAACCAATTCGAAAGCCTGGTACGCGAGCTCGGTGCTTCGCCCGTCAGTTTGAGATAGCATTCAACTTCCCAAGTCTTCACAACCCCATCAACCATTCTTAATATGAAAGTCCTCAAGATTTTCGGCATCGTCATCGGCATCCATTTGTTTGCCCTCATCCTGATTTTTGCCAATCCGGGCTGCAGTTCGACGTCGAAGCCGATGCCGGCTCCGATCGATACGGTCGCCAAGACCGAGCCGCCGGCCTCGGTCCGCCTCCCCTTTAGCGAACCGAAGAACGCGTCCTCGCCGGTAAGCGCCGCCCCCGTCACATTCAATCCGGATGCGCCGGCGACGGACTCTACGACTTCGGGCGGGGTGCGTTTCGTGCCGACCCGGCCCGGTTCTCCTGCCGCTTCCACCTTGCAGACGATCCCGGTCACCGACGTCACGCCGGCGACCACCTACACGGTGAAGGCCGGAGACACCCTCTGGGATCTTGGGAAGAAATTTCATATTTCCTATGCGCAAATCGCAGCCGCCAATAACCTGAAGACCAACGTCGCGCTGCACGTGGGCCAGAAGCTCATCATGCCCGGGAAATCCGTTTCGGCGGCTCCGGCCGCTGCGGCAACCGGCAACGTCACCAACGGTACCACCGGTGCGGCCAAGCCGGCGGAGAGTCTCCGATCGGCGCCCGTGGCGGGCAATGGCGTCAAGCACGTGGTCAAGCCCGGCGAAACGCTCGGGACGATCGCGCGGATCTACGGAGTGAAGCAGGGCGAGATCGCCGTCGCCAACAACATTTCCGATCCGCAAAAAATCCGGGCCGGCGTGGAGCTTTCCATTCCCGGCTGGCAGCCAGCGGGCGCCGCGGCCAAGGGCGCGGGCAAATCCGGGGCGAAGACCGCCGACCCCGCGGCCAAGGACCCCGAAAGCAAGCCGATCTTCAATATTCTCGATGCCTCCGCGTCCGCACCAGCTTCGAATCCGGGCGACGTTCCCGTCATCAAAGTCGAAGACAACCCGATGACGCCGGCGCCGAAGAACAACTAATTCGTTGCCGCCCATGCCCAGCATCCCGCCCGCCGACACTTCCGCCCGGTCCCTGCTCAATCCGGCCACGGTCATCATCGTCTGCGCGCTCGGCCTGACGCTTTTGGGCCTGACAATTCTTTTCAGCGCGAGCGCGGCGATGAAGCAGGGGCCGTATTTCTACCTGAACAAACAGTTGGTCGGCGTGGCGGCGGCGATGGGACTGTGCTTCGTCGCGAGCCGGATCAACCTCGACTACGCCCGCCGCTATGCTTGGTGGTTCGGTGGCGCCCTCGCGATCCTGCTGGTGCTGGTGCTAATTCCGCATGTGGGCGTCTGGCGGGGTGGAGCGCGCCGCTGGCTCGGCGTGGGTCCGGCGGTGATTCAGGTTTCGGAGTTTGCCAAGCTCGGTCTGGTCTTCTGTCTCGCGCACTATCTGGCCCTGAATCAGACGCGCATCGGCGAGTTGCAGCGCGGTTTTTTCTGGCCGCTGGCGCTGATCAGCGGCGCGGCCGGGCTCGTGATCCTCGAGCCCGATTTCGGCACCGCGGCGCTGATGTTTGCGGTGGGCCTCGTGCTGCTCTTCATGGCGGGCGCGAAGTGGCGCTATATCGTGCCGACGCTCGTGGTCGTCGGCACGGCCTTCGGCGGCCTCATCGCCCACAACCCCAACCGGCTGCGCCGCATGATGGAATTTTTGAGCGAGGAGAAATCCTACCAGCTTCGGCAGGGCCTGGCCGCCTTTGCCGTCGGTGGAGTCGAGGGCGCCGGGCTCGGGCAGGGCCGGCAGCAACTGAGTTATCTCCCCGAAGCGCATACCGACATGATCTTCGCCGTCGTCGGCGAGGAACTGGGCCTCTGGTTCACCGTCAGCGTGGTGGTTTTGTTTACGATCATCTTCGTGGCGGGCCTGCTCCACCTGCGGCGCGCGCCCAATCTCTTCCACTTTCTGCTCGTGACGGGCTGCCTCCTGTTGATCTGTCTGCAGGCGCTGATTAACCTCGGCGTTGTAACGGGAGTTTTTCCCACCAAGGGAATGTCCCTGCCCTTCATCAGCGCGGGACTCTCGAATCTCCTGCTGATGGGCACGCTGCTCGGCATCATCCTAAACACCCAGCGCACGTGGGGCCGGGCGACGCTGCGGGAGGAAACACGGGCCATGCGCGAGGTGCTGGCATGAAACACTTATCCCGCCATTCGACCCTGGCGGGCACCCCGATTCGGCCATGGCCCGGGCGAAACGGATAACGACGGCGAACCAGATCAACGAGAAGGAGCGTCTGACATGAGCAAGTTTCTCATTTCCTGTGGCGGTACGGGCGGGCATCTCTCGCCGGGTATTTCGCTGGCCGAGGGGCTCGCCGCACGGGGGCATGAATCGCTGCTGCTCGTCAGTCAGAAGAAGGTCGATGCCCGCCTGCTGGAAAAATATCCCCGGCTGCGTTTCGAGCGGATGCCGGGCACGGGGTTCTCCTGGCGGCCGCTCGCATTGCTGCGCTGCGCGGTTTCTCAGGCGCGGGCTTTCTGGTTTTGCTGGCGGTTGCTGCGCGATATGCGGCCCGATACGGTCGTGGGCTTCGGCGGATTCACCTCGGTCCCGTTGGTGCTGGCGGCGTGGCTCCGGGGCGTATCGGCCGCGATGCACGAATCCAATCGCGTGCCCGGCCTCGCGATCCGGACGTTCGGGCGGTTTGCGCAGCGGGTTTATTTACCGCTAGGTATCCGGATTCCGGGCATCCGCTCCGTCGCGACCCGGCATTGCGGGCTGCCGGTGCGACGCGAGATGGTTCGTCGGCCGCAGGCCACGGCCCGCGCGGCCCTGGGCTTGGACGCAAACCAGCGTCTGCTCGTCATTCTCGGGGGCAGCCAGGGGTCGGGTGCGCTCAACGACTGGATCCGGAGCCAGTGGCCCGCATTCGCCGCCGAGGGTATCCAGGTTTATTGCGTGATGGGCCTGAGCAAGGGCACCGAAGGTGTGATCGAGGGCACGACGAAGACCGGTCAGCCGGTGCGGGCGATTTTTGCGGCGTTCAGCGACCAGATTGCGGACCTGCTTTCGGCGGCCGATCTCGTCGTCTCCCGCGCCGGCGCCGGCACGCTGGCCGAGTTGATCCGCTGCGAGACTCCGGCGATCCTCGTACCCTATCCTCAGGCGGCCGACGATCACCAGCGCGCGAACGCGGCGTTTTTCGAGCGCCAGGGTGGGGGCTTGGTGATTGAGCAGACGGAGATCGGCCGGCTGGGCGCTGAGGTGTTCGATGTCATTTTCAACGACTGGTTGCTGCGCAAATTCCGGGGCAACCTGCAACGGATGGACCGCGTGAGTTCCCTCGACCTGCTCCTGCGGGACATCGAGGAGATCGCCGCGCGTTCGGGCGTGACAGATCACGTCCGGCCGGCCACCGCATGAACGCCGTTGCCATGGGCCGCTCCCGCCGGATGGCGGACAGGAAAGATCCGGGAGTCCGCCGGTGAGACCCGAAACCTCCCCCGCGTTGTTCGGTCGCGACGTGCGCCGCATCCACTGTGTTGGCGTGGGCGGCATGGGCGTCGGCCCGCTCGCCATCTACCTGGCGCGGCTCGGATTCGAGGTCACGGGTGAGGATGACGCGTTGACCGACGAGATGCGGACGGCCCTCACGCGCGGGGGGGTCACGCTGGGTCAGCCCGCGACCCACTGCGATCTGGTGGCCTATTCCTCGGCAATCGCGAAAACGCATCCGGCCTATCTCACGGCCCGCGAGCGCAACCTGCCGCTGGTGCGGCGGGGCGAATTGCTGGCCGAGGCGGTGCGGGATAAAAAGCTGGTCGCGATCTGCGGATCGCACGGGAAGACGACAACGACGGCGATGCTCGTGACGGCCCTGCTCCGTGCGAATTTTCCCGCCGGCTATGTGCTCGGTGGGCTGTTTGCGGACGACACTCCGCCGGCGCGGGCCGGTTCCAACGAATGGGTCGTGGCCGAGATCGACGAGAGTGATGGCACGATCGGAAAATTTTTGCCGGAGATCACCGTGGTGGTGAATCTCGACTGGGATCACCCCGATTTTTATCCGCGGCTGGCGGACCTCGAGGCGACGTTTGGGGCCCTGCTGGGGCGGACGCGGGTCGCCGTGCTGATCTCGGATGCATGCTCGCTCAGCGCGCGGCTGGCGGGGAAGCAGCCGCGACCGTGTCTCACGTTCGGACGGGCCGGCGATTTTCGCGGGGAAATCATCGCCGAAGCAGGTGAGCGTACGACGTTGCGGCTGGGCGGAAAACTGCCGGCGACGGAAGCGGTCATTCGGGCCCGGGGTGAATTCAATGCCGCCAATGCCGTGGCCGCCTTCGCGGCGGCCCAACTGATGGGCGTGGAGATTTCGTCGCGGGCGCTGGCGGATTACCCCGCCGTGCGGCGGCGGCAGACGGTGCTGCACGCGGCGAACGGTGTGACCGTACTCGAGGACTACGCCCATCACCCGGCCGAGATTCGCGCCCTGCTGGCGAGTTTGCGCCGCCGCGTTGGCGAGGCCGGCCGGCTGGTTGTGATTTTTCAGCCGCATCGGTTCAGCCGCACGGCGCAGTTCAAGACGGAGTTCGCGGCGACGCTCGCCGCGAGCGACCGGGTGCACCTGCTCGACGTTTATGCCGCCGGAGAGGCGCCGCTGGCGGGTGGTACGACGGCGGATATTTACGCCGAACTCGTGCGGAGTACGCCCGCGCTGGGCGTGAGTTACCTGCCGGGGGGCGACGCGGGATTTTTCGGCGCGTTGTCCCGCGACGTGCGGCGCGGCGATCTCGTGGCGTTCGTCGGCGCGGGGGACATCGACCGCAAGGCGCGGGAGTGGTTGGAGGTTTTCCGGAGCGAGGTGGCCCGCGGCGCGCAGTGGGACGCCCTAGCCACCGCGTGGCGCGCGCTGGTCTCCAGCGACACAAAGGTGAAGCGCGAGGAAGCGCTCGCGACCAAAACCACGATGCGTGTCGGGGGCGCGGCGCGCCTCTATGCCGAACCGGCCAGCGAGACCGATTTGCAGGCGCTCCTGCGGGCGGCGGACGTCCGTCGCGTGGAAGTGTTTTTCCTCGGGCGCGGGTCGAATCTGATCGTGCCCGACGAGGGCGTAAACGGCCTCGTGATCTCGCTCGCGCACGAAGTCTGGGCGCGTTTCGAGCCGCGGCCGGACGGCCGGGTCTGGGCCGGGGCGGGATTGCGGTTGAAAAATTTGTGTGGGCTGGCGGCGCGGGCGGGGCTGGTCGGCTTCGAGTTTCTCGAGGGGATTCCGGGCTCGGTCGGGGGCGCGCTGCGGATGAATGCCGGCGCGATGGGCGGCTGGATGTTCGATGTGGTGGAGGAGGTGCGGGTGATGTCGATCACGGGCGAGGTTACCTCGTTCGCGCGGGCCGCCATGCACGTCGACTACCGGCACTGCGCGGAATTGCACGACGCGGTGGCCCTCGGGGCGCTGCTGCGGCCGGCGGCGCAGGCGGACGCGGACGCGGTCAAACGGCAGATGGACGCCTATGCGCGCAAGCGACACGAATCGCAGCCGCGGGAGCCGAGTGCCGGTTGCATTTTTAAGAATCCCCCCGGGACGTCCGCCGGGCGGTTGATCGACGAGTGCGGGTTGAAAGGCGAGCGGGTGGGCGATGCGGAGGTCTCTCCCATCCATGCCAACTTCATCGTGAATCGCGGCCAGGCGACGGGCGCGGACGTGATCGAACTGGTGCGCCGCGTGCGGGCCCGGGTGCACCAGATGAAAGGCGTGGAACTCGAGCCGGAAGTCTTGCTTTACGGAAAGCGGTGGGAGGAGGTCTTGTGAACTCATGAGCATGTTGGCGCCAATCGTTGCGGTGTTTGCCGGTGGGACTTCGGCGGAACGCGAAGTCTCGCTGGGCTCCGGCCGGGCCTCGGCCCAAGCGCTCGCCCGCTCGTTTCCCGCGCGGCTCTTCGAGATCGACGCGGATGCGCTGCCCGCCGGGCTCGATCCCGCCCGCCACGTGGTGTTCTCGACCCTGCACGGCACCTTTGGCGAAGACGGCGGGATGCAGCGGCTGCTGGACGCGGCGGGCGTCACCTATGCCGGGTGCGATGCGGCGAGCAGCGCGCTCACGATGGACAAGACCCTCACCAAGGAGGCGGCGGCGCGCCGCGGCGTGCGTGTGGCGCCGGCGGTGGTTTTCACCGCGGAAGGCAAACCGGCGGCCGCGACCGTGGTCGCGCAACTCGGTGAGCAACTGGTCGTCAAACCCAACAACGAGGGCAGCAGCGTGGGTCTGGGCATCATCGCGAACCAAGCCGAGCTGGCCGCCAAACTGGACAGTATCGGGCGCGGCTCGTGGCTGATCGAGCCGCGGTTGATCGGCCGCGAACTTTCGATCGGAGTGCTGAACGGCGGTGCGATGGGGGTCGTCGAGATCCGGCCGAAGTCCGGCGTCTACGATTTCACCAGCAAATACACCAAAGGCCTCACGGAATATTTCGCCCCGGCGCCGCTGGACGCGGAAATAACCGCGGCGGCGCAGGCGGCGGCCGAGACGGCGTTCGCGGCATGCGGCTGTCGCGACTATGCGCGCGTGGATTTCATCCTCACCGCGAAGCACGAGCTTTATTTGCTGGAAATCAACACGCTGCCCGGCATGAAGGAAACCAGTCTGCTGCCGATGAGCGCGCGCTGCGTGGGGATCGATTTTGCCGGACTGGTTCGCGAGCTGGTTTCACCCGCCCTGGAGCGTTTTCGCCTGGCAGTTGCCGCCGTTCGTTCGTGAGCAAAGATCTGATCAACGCCCCCGTCACCCGCAGCTGGAGAGACATTTCCCAGCCGGTGAAACCGCGCGCCATGTCGCGCGAGGGTCGTTGGCGGCTGTTGGCGGCGACGTTTCGGACCACCGCGGCGGTCGCCGTCGCGGGAGCGCTGGCCTGGGGCGGCTGGGCGGTGGCCGGGGCGCTGCGGGAGAATTCCAAGTCGATGCCGGCGGCGGCCCGTGCGGTGCCGTTGAAGCGGGCCGAGTTGAAAACGAACCGGGAGGGCGTGCTCGATCGCGACCCGGAGTGGCTGACGCGTACCCTGGCGCTGCCGAAGAGTATTTCGCTGATGGAAATCGACCTGCTCCAGCTGCGCACGCGGTTGCTCGCGGATGGCCAGGTTCTGACCGCGAACATTTCGCGCAGTTTTCCCGACCGCCTCAATGTGCAGGTGACGGAGCGGACTCCGATCGCCCGCGTGATGGCCGGAATCGCCGGCGAGGCCCGGCCGCTGCTGGTGGCGCGGGACGGCGTGGTGTTTCCCGGCGCGGGCTACGATCCGAAGCTGATCGAAAGCCTGCCGTGGCTGGCTGGAGTCGCCCTCACGCGTCGCAACCAGCAATTTCTGCCCCTGGCCGGCATGGAGACGATCGGCGAGCTGCTGAGGGAGGCCCGGCAGAAGGCGGAGCACCTTTACCACACCTGGCATGTCGTGTCGCTCGAGCGGCTCGCGTCCGATCGGCAAATCGAGGTGCGCACCCGCGCGCCGCACGCGGTGACGATCGTCTTCAGCGCCACGGACGATTTTTTCCGGCAGCTGGCCAAGCTCGACTACATGTGGCAAAGTCTGGCGACCCGGCCGGCCGTGCAGGCGCGGATCGACCTCACGCTCGGCCGCCACGTGCCGGTTACCGTCACCGAGCCCCCGGTGGGCGGGTTGCAGGCCGGACCGACCGCCAAGCCCGCCGCCGCTGCTTTTCCCGCGTTTCCTGCCAAGTTTTTCCAGCCCAAACGTGAACTCTAGATCGACCTTCATCGGCGCCGTCGAGATCGGCACTTCGAAAATTACCGTCCTGCTGGGCGAATACACCGGCCGCGAGCTCGCGATCATCGGGCGGGGCGAATGTACGTCCCGCGGAGTGATCAAGGGGACGGTGGTGGATTACAAGGCCGCCAGCGAATGCACGCACAGCGCGCTCGAACAGGCCGAGCGCGAGGCGGGCGAGCGCATCGATCTGGTTTTCCTCGCCCAGACCGGCGGCCACCTCGAGGGTTTCTACAACGAAGCGTCGTTGAGCGTGAAGGCGTCCGACAACATGATCGACGCCGGAGATGTCCGCACAGTGTGCGATCTGGCCCGCTCCAAGGAACTGCCCGCCGGCCGCATGGTGGTGCACAACATCCGGCGTCCCTTTCGCGTTGACGGTCGCATTGTTCCGGGCAGCCCGGAGAATCTCGTCGGGCAGCGTCTCGAGGTCGGTTATTGGACGGTGCACGGTCAGGAGCAGCGGCTGGCCGATAACATCCACGTGATCCGGGGATTTAATCTCGAAATTCGCGAGCTGGTGCTCGCGAGTCTCGCCTCGGGGCACATGGTGACTACGGCCGAGGAACGGCAGCACGGCGTGCTGGCGATCGACATCGGGGCGGGCACGACGGATTTCGTGCTCTACCGCGACGGGGGTGCGCGTCTGACGGGCGTGGTGCCCGTGGGCGGCGCGCACCTGACCAACGATCTCAGCATCGGATTGCGGTTGACCGAAGGGCAGGCCGAGAAACTGAAGCTGCGCTTCGGCCGGGCGAGCGTGCAGACGCGCGACAAGGCGCAGAAAGTCTGGCTCGACGGAAATTTTGCGATCGGGGACCGGCAGTTTCCGCTGCTGGCGATCGAGCAGATCACCGCCGCGCGCACCTGGGAATTGCTCGAAGTGGTGAAGAAGAAACTCGGCAACGCGTTTTCTCCGGAGACCTGCGCCGCCGGCGTGGTCCTGACGGGTGGCACGGCGCGACTCGCGGGCATCGGCGAGGCCGCGGCGAAAGTGTTCGGCGTGCCCGCCCACCTGGGCGAGGCGCCCGCGTCGGTGAGCGAGAATTTGCGCGATCCCGGCTATCACACCGCGCTGGGGCTGCTGTATTACGGCTTGAGCTCCCAAGCGGAAAAGGCGGCGCCGGTGCGCCCGGGCCGGAGCTTCCTCAGCAACATGAAGCGGCTCTTCGCGAGCACCTGATCCCCGGGAGAACAGCCATCATGAATCTGAACGAACTTCCCCTGGAGCACGCGCTGCTCGCCGACCGCAACGTGGCGATCAAACTCGTGGGCGTCGGCGGCGCCGGCTCGAACGCCGTCGACCGGCTGAAAATGGAAAATCTCGAGCGGCTGCAGCTGGCCGTCATCAACACCGACTATCAGGCGCTCGCGAGTTCCCCGGTGCAGGACAAGGTCCTGATCGGCATGGGCGTGACGCGCGGACTCGGGGCGGGTGCCGATCCCGATTTGGGGCGCGAGGCCGCGGAGGCGGACCGCGAAAAAATTGCCGCGGTGGTCAAGGATTGCGATTTGGTGTTTCTCGTCACGGGCATGGGCGGCGGCACCGGCAGCGGGGCGTCGCCGGTTGTCGCGGAGATCGCCGCCGAGGCGGGCGCGCTGGTCATCGCCTTTGTTACGCTGCCGTTCAGTTTCGAGGGCGGGCGGCGGTTGAAGCAGGCCGAGGAAGGGTTGCGGGCGTTACGTCAGGTGTGCGACGCGGTCATCCCCTTGCCGAACGACGTGCTGCTGCAGGAAGCGGCGGACAACGAGACGGTGCTGGACTCGTTTGCCCGGGCGGACGAATGGATCGGCCGAGGGGTGAAATCGATCTGGTCGATGCTGTGCAAGACCGGCCTGATCAATCTCGACTTCGCGACGCTGCGACAGGCGTTTCAGCAGCGAGGGGGCAAGACGCTGTTCGGCCTGGGCGAAGGCGCCGGAGAAAACGCCGTGGCCGACACGATCGCGAGCCTCAAGCTCTGTCCCTTGCTGCACACCCCGGAGTTTTCGCGGAAGGCCGACCGGCTGCTCGTGAACATTACCGGGGGCGCGGATCTCACGCTGCCCAAGGTCAATGAATTGATGACCGCGATCACCGAGCAATTCGGGCGCGATTCGCACATCATCATGGGCGCGGTGATCGACGAGGCGATGCCGGGCCGCGTCGAGGTTTGCGTTGTCGGCACGAGCGAGATGAGCGGCCGGGGTGCGCCGGCCCGGAAGCCGGTGCCCATCACCCGGTCAAAGACCAACTTCGCAGTGCGCTCGGAGGGAAGCACGCCGCCGCAGCCGGCCGTGTCCGCCGAGGAATTCACCGCGACGGCGGGTCGGGGCGCGAGCGGGGCGGAGGCGAAAAGCGAGCCGGCGGCCAGGGTCGCCCAGGAGGAATTCGGTTTCGGCGAGGTGGAGAGTCGCGGCCATTTCGAGAAGACCGACCGCAATCTCTTCGACGGCCACGACCTCGACGTGCCGACCTACCTCCGCAAGGGGATCAAGATCTCGCTGTAGGCCTTTTGGCGTAGCCCGGGCGAGGCTGTGTCCCAGCCCGGCGGGACGAGCCGAGTGTTACCAAATCAAGACGGACTGACCGCTGATCCCTAGTCGCCCTCGGCGCTGCGCCAGAGGCAGGTAAACTTCGCTAATCGGCGCTGGAGCGGTTCAAGACTTTGGCGTCCGCAGTTCATGGGGCCGGTGGGACCGTCACGCCGCCTCACTGCGCCGGTCAGCGACTCATCGGCTGGCGTTTGCCGCCCGGCAGTGGCAGCTGGAGTCGTTCGATCGCGCCGTCGAAGAGCAGCCGGCGCTGCTCCGGGGAAAGACCGGGTTGGAAGATCGCGAGGCGATACTCGCGATAAAGATCCGCCGTGTCCCGGACGGCGGCGGGGGACAACGCGGCGACCAATGCCGGCTCGACTTGGTCCGCTTGGGTGGCGCCAAGCGCCCCGACGGCCTCGGTTCGGATCGCCTCCCGGTCCCTGACGAATTCGGCCAGACGGAGGGCATAAGCTTCAGCCACGCCGGCAAGCTCAGCTCGCACCGCATCCACCCGCCGGGTGTGTTCCGGGGTGAAGACCCGCTCAACCCCTCTTCTACTTTCGCGTATATCGGGAATGGGACGCACCGCAAACGTCAGCCGCCCGCTTTCGAACCGGTAATCCGAAGTCATGCGGACCTCCCGGGCAGCGCCGACAACGGTATCGATCCTCGCCGCGGCTTCTCTCTGCGCGGCCAGGAAGCCGGCGACCGCGCGGTCGAGGCGGGCCTGCAGGATCGGTGGGAGCGGCGAACGCCCGATGAGCGGAGGCGAAACGACGGAGGGGTCGAGTCCACGACGAATCTCCTCGGCGAGCGTTTCCAGTTCGGCGAAGCGGGCGGCTTGTTTTTCGGCGAGGGGTTTGAGGGGGTGCCGGAGAAAGCTGAGTTTCGCTCCATCCTGGGCGTAGACCGCGTCGTAGAGTTCTTTTTTAAGCGCGGATTTCTTGGTCTGGTAGGCCGCGAGCCTGGCGGCGACCCCGGCTGATACGTCTTCGGGCAAAAGCGCGCGCGGGGGACGGGAGAAAAAAGAGGTAGGGCTGGGCCTTGCTGGCGTTGGCGGCGGAGTCGGCGGGAGTTTCCAGCTCGATCGCGATCTCGCGCAACAAGCCGCGCTGATCCAGCGACAAGTCGTCCGAAACGTATGCGGCGGCCCGCATCACCTCGGCGACTTCGCCCGGCGCATAGCCGCGCGGATCGTCGTTGCCCAGGTGCCATTCGCGAAGGGCGCCCCAGGTCCTGCGGCCAATAGTGAGATCGCGCCGCAGTTGCTCGGCGGCGGCCTCAAGCTCGACTAGCTTGGGCGTCTGGCGGCGGTTGAGCGTCGTGAGCTCCGAGGTGCGCGTGGCCGGTTCGGCGTCGCGCAGCCGGTCCAGCTCGGCGCGAAGCTCGTGCTGCAGCGCGAGCTTTGCGGTGCGGTAGCGATCGAGGCGGCCCCGGAGGCCGTCCCGGATATTTCCGGTGTCCAGGTGCGTGGCGAGCGCGGGATAGAACAGCTCGTTGACGTGGGCGGCGAGTTCCGCGGGAGCCCGGGCTGGGTTGCGGACGATCGTGCGGCCGTGGGGTGGGGGCGGTGGCGGAAAGAAAACAGTTACCGGCTCGGGCAGATTGGATGGAGGCGGACCCCGGTCCGCAATGGCCGACCGGGGGGTGAAGGTCGGCTCGGGAGGGAGATCCGTGGTCTGGGCCGGGGCGAACGGGACGAGCGCAAGCGCGGCGGTTATCGCCGTGCCGAGAGTGAGCGCACGGCGGATAGGCCCTCGCGGCGAAACGTGTGGCCGATCCGTGGTCACGGCAGGGGCCCCATGGAGCCGATGGGGGCTTCCGACAATAGCGGCCGGCCGGTGTCCGGTTCGGCGGCCAGTTCGGGTCCGGTGACAGAAAATATAAGTTCGAATGAGGCGCCTTTTGCCTCAGGCGGCGGCCGTCGATTCAACCGGACCCATATTCGGTCGCCTGTTTTGTAGTTTGAACGTGCCAGCGCGTCCCACGCGACCACTTCCAGTCCGCCCCAGTTCACGCGATACGCGCGAAAGAACGCTTCGCCGTCTTGCGCGGAAAAGACCTACAGAACTTTCAAACGCACGGGTTCGTTTAGATTCAATCGGCGGAAATCATCGAACGAGCGCGGATTGGCGGGCGCCGATTCCACCAGCGCCGCGGCGGCGGTCACGACCGGGTTGAAATCGAGCAGGCGATAGTCGTTCTTCCACCATCGCGAAGACGCTCGGTGCTGGACCCGCACGCTGACACTGTCGCCGGCATGGTAATTCACCCCAAGGGATGGCGCACGGGCGGCAATCTCCTGCCCGTTCCAATTCATGACATAGGCGCGGGAGGTCGCGTGCCCGTCACTGGCCGCCAAAACCTCCAGAATATTCAATTCGACCGTTTGATCGGCAACCTTGGCCGCCGGCGGCTTGCCGATATTCGCGCAACCGGCGAGCGACAGGAGCAAAAGGGAAACGAACCAATGAGGGATGTTCATGGCTTTTACGCTTTCGCTTGGACGCTCCTTGGGCCGAAACCGACGCGGGGTGGATGGCTTTGGGAGAGATTATAGGCAGACCGTTTATCGAGCGTAGGTCGACGCCGGAAACTACCGGAATTCCGGAAGGCGGCTTGAGAGACAGTTTAGTCCGCATCTATGGCCGGGAGGAAGCACCGGCCGGCGACAACTCCGAGTGCCCCGCGCGTTCTCCAATTCTCGGATGCCGGCGAAAAAATCCAAAAGCGACAAAGGGATTAAGTCCTGACGGTGAATCGCCGAATCGTTCCGTGGGGACGAGAAAGAGGTTTAACCGCCATTCCACGCTGATGCGAGCAGGCCAATGGGTCCGCGATGAGCGCCATCGCCGGATCCATTGCGCAGGCGAAACATGAGCGAAGTGTACCTGCCTCCGGCAGCGCCGAAGGCGACCAAGGATGAGCGGTTATACCAACGCCTGGTGATATTTTGACCCAAATCCACGGCAGAGACGGCTGCGCCACGCCGGATAACACGCCGAAAAACCAACCGACGTTGGTATTACTCCAGCATCTTCGCCAGCGGGGCTTTGATCTCGTTCGCCCAGATCTCGTAGCCCTTCGGGTTGGGATGCAGGAAGTCGGGCATGATGTCTTTGCTGAGCGTGCCGTCCTCGGTCAGGAATTTCGGGCCGATGTCGAGGTAGCGGATGAATTTCCCGTCCTGGAACCGACGAATCAGCTTGTTGATTTCATCGACTTGCTTGCGGCCGGGATGGTCGGGCTTTTCGCCGCGCGGGAAGACAGCCAGCAGCAGGATCTTTATGGTCGGCAGTTTTGTCCGCAGGGCTTTCACGATGGCCCGCACGCCCTCGGCTGTCTCGGCGGGGGTGTTTTTCGGGGTCACACCATCGGGTTCAAAACCGGTGTTGTTGGTGCCGATCATCAACACGACCACCTTTGGCGTGATGCCGTCGATCTCCCCGTGCTGCAACCGCCACAACACGTGCTGCGTGCGGTCGCCGCTGATGCCGAAGTTCGCCGCTTTCAGCGGCGCGAAATGCTGGTCCCAGAGCGTCTTGCCGCCGCGCTTCGTCTCATCGTTGCGCCAGCCGTCGGTGATCGAGTCGCCGAGGAACAGCACGTCGACGTTTCCCCGCTTGGCGATTTCGACGAAGCCCTCGTGACGCTTGACCCACCCGGCATCGCGTGGCTTGGGCTCAATGGCGGTGCTGGCTTGGGCGGCGAGCGCGACGACCCCGAGCACGAAGGCCGAGGTGGTTACGCGAATGAAACGGGGAAGGGTGGTTTTCATCACTCCTTCATTTTAGCGGGGCACCCCGTGGGTGCAAAAGGAAAGCATGGGCGGCCGGTCGTCGCCACCGTCATGCCGGCCGACTCGCGGAATTCACCGCCCGGCGCGGTTTCCCTCCGGTGCGGCGGCCTCCGGGCGATTTCGACCCGATCAGAAATCGAATTGATCGATATTCGATTTGTTAAAAAGAAACGGCTTCCCGAGCAGGATGTTGTCGCCCTGGATGGCAAAGGGACCGAGCGGGCCCGCCTTGAAGGACGTCGCGCCGGGTTTCAGTTCGCCTTTGGCGAGCGCGACGGCGGCGTAAATCGTGAGGTAGCCGAGGTCGCCGGTGTTCCACAGGATCACGGTGTCGGTGACGCCTTCGTGGACGTAGCGTTTGTTTTCATTGGGCAACCCGAGGCCGATGACCTTCACCTTTCCTGCTTTTCCGGCCTGTTTGACGGCTTCCGCGGCGCCGGGCACCCCGGGCGAACAGATTGCCATGATGAGTTTCAGATTGGGGTGGGCGCTCATCATGGCCGTCGCCTCGGACTGGGCTCGATCCTTGAGGTCGTCGCAGGGCCGGACCGCGACCAATTTCATTTTTGGGTATTTTTCCTTCAGGCGGTTCTCGATGTGCTTTTGCCACTCGCGCTGGTTCGCGGCGGTGAGCGTGGCGACGATCATGGCAAACTCGCCCTCGCCGCCGGTCAGCCGCGCGGCGTCGTCCATCAGGGCCTGACCGATCCCCTCCGGCGTGGCCTGATTGACGAAGAGCGAACGCGCATCGGGCATGGCATCGGCGTCGTAGGTCACGACCTTGATGCCCTGTTTCTGCGCCTTGCGCAGCGCCGTCGAGATGCCCTCCTTGTTTTCCGCCGCCACGGCGATCACGTCCACGCCGAGAGTGATCCAGTTTTCCACGATTTCGTTTTGCTTGGCGGCATTGCTGTCGGTCGGGCCGTCGAAGAGCAGCTGGATGCCCAGTTCCCGGGCCGCCTTGTCGGCGCCCACCTTGCAGGAGATGAAGTAGCCGTTGCCCTTCGATTTGGGCAGCATCGCCACCATCAACTTCGACTCAGCGGCGCGACCGAGGGTGGCGGTGAGGAGCAGGCCGAGGGCAAGGACGAGGCGAAGCAGAGGGTTCATGCGTTGTGGGCGGGGTGGAGGGGAGGGCGGGGAGCGTGGCGTGCGAAGCGCGGCCGCCAAAGCTTTTTTGACAGCACGCTGGCGGCGAGGGCGAGCAGCAGGAGGGCGCCGGTCAGCATGCCCGCCATTTCCTCCGCCGCGTTCAAGCGCATGACGGCGGGCAGCGAGGCGAGGCCGTTCTTGAGCACGGCGATCGCGGCCACGCCCAGCAGGGTGCCATGCACGCTGCCGGCGCCGCCGAAAATGCTTGTGCCGCCGAGCACGACCGCAGTGATCGCGAACAATTCGTAGCCGAGGCCGGCGTCGGCCTTGGCCTGGCCCAGCCGCGCCGTGTAGATGATCGCCGCGGTTGCCGCGATCAAGCCCGCGACCATGTAGACGAGGGCCAGTCGGTGTCCCACCGGCAGACCGGCGCGGCGCGCGCCCTCGGGGGAGAAACCGATCGCGCGAAACGACCGGCCGAACGTCGTCCGATGCACGAGCACCCAGACAAAGCTGGCGAAGAGCGCGAAGACCCACGCCTGTACGGGCAGGCCGAGCCAGCGCTCCTGGCCGAGGAACAGGAAGCTCGTGGGGAAATCCGTGTACGTCACGGATCCGCGGGTGAGGGCTTCCGCGAGTCCGCGAAACAGGGAGTAGGTGCCAAGGGTGACGATGAGCGGCGGCAACCGGGCCGCGGTGATGAGCAGGGCGTTGATTCCGCCGCCGAGAGCGCCGAAGCCGAGCGTCAACGCGATCGCGACCGGAATGGAGAGGCCGCCATCGTGCCACAGCTTGCCGAAGACGACGGCGCAGAGTCCGAGCAACGATCCGACGGAGAGATCGATGCCGGCGGTCAGGATCACCGGCGTCAGCGCCAGCGCGAGGAGCCCGATTTCGCAGGAGTGGCGGAGGATGTCGAACTGCCGGTCGAGGGTGCCGAAGCCCACGACGACTCCGCGGCGATTGGTGGTCGTGCCGGCGAAATAAAAAAAAAGCCACTCCGCGACGAGCACGTAGAGCAGCAGCATCTCGTGCGAGAGCAGCAGACCTTTCCAGTCGCGGGGCTTTGAAAAAAAAGACATTTTTGAAACCGCTAATCTGCGCTAATCACTTTAGGCGGAGATGAATTCGGACAGGATGACTCGCTGCCATTTGGTTCCCCGCGGATAACGCGAATAAACGCGAATCGAATACCGCTAGAATTTTCCCAACGCCGGACGGTGTGAGGGGCAACGAACTCCGGATATTTTCCGATCCATTTCGGGAATCCGTGTAAATCCGCAATATCCGCGGGAAGGCATTTCCACTGAAGGGGACCGTAGTGGTCGAAGCCAACGAGATTTCTTCCCCCAAGCCGTAGCCTCTCTCGTTGTAACCTTTGTCTTTATAGATTTCTGGTTTCATAAGATTAGCGCCAATTAGCGCAGATTAGCGGTTCGCCTTCCGGGTTCTTACCCCATCGGCGACGACCGCGCAGAGGATGATGCCGCCCTGGATCGCTTTTTCCCAATAGGCCTCGATCCGCAGGTGGATGAGGGCGGGCGACACGCACGCGAGGAGGAGCAGGCCGGCGAACGCACCCCAGAGATTGCCGCGGCCGCCGCTGATCGCGACGCCGCCGACGACCACGGCGGCGATCACCTTGAGTTCGAGGCCGGTGCCGGTGAGCGGTTGCACCTGCGGCGACTGGACGACGTTCATCATCGCGGCGAGTCCGACCAGCGCGCCCATGACCACGAACACGAGGAACGTGCCGAGTCGCGGCCGGATGCCGGCGAGGCGGGCGGCCTCTTCGTCACTGCCGATCGCATAAACGAAACGCCCGGCGGAAAGGTGGCGCAGCGCCAGCCCGAGCGCCACGAGGACGGCAAGTGCCGCGCCGACAAGCAGCAATTGTCCGGCGGCCTGGCTCAGCCCGAACCACTGGAACGTGTCGGGTAGGTTGACGAATTCTCCCTGGCGCACGAGGTTCAGGCCCTGCCGGAGCGTGACCATCGTGGCGAGGGTGACCACGATTGACGGCAGGCCGAGGCCGGCGATCAGGACGCCGTTGATCGCCCCGAGCGTGGCCCCGAGGGCAATCGATGCCGGGAGCACGAGCGCGACGGGCCAACCGGTGGCGGCGAGCAATCCGGCGACGACGCTGCAGATGGAAAATTGCGAGCCGACGGAAATGTCGATCTGGCGCGAGATGATCACGAGCGTCATGCCGCAGGCGACCACGAGGGCGGGGGCCTCCCGCGTCAGGAGCGACAACAGCGGTTGCGGCTGGAAAAACGCCGGGGCGAAAACGGCCAGCGCCGCCAGCACCAGAAGCAGCGCGGCGGCTACGGAAAGTTCGCGGAAGTAGCGGCTCATGCGTGCAATTCCCTGCGCTCATGCGCAGGGCTACAAAACGCGGCATAGCCCGCTCCGTCAGGAGCGGGACGGCACGAGTGGAACAGCGCTGCGGAACTCATGCGGCCGCCCCCTTGCCCGACTGGCCGAGGGCGGCGGCCATCACGGTGTGCGCGTCGCTGCCGCCCGGCAGGATCGCTGTCACCGTACCACCGCGCATGACGCCGATGCGATCGCTCAGGGCGATCACCTCGGGCAGATCGCTCGAGATCAGGAGGACGGCGAGTCCGTCCGCCGTCAGCCGGCGGATGAGGCGGTGGATTTCACTCTTCGCGCCGACGTCCACGCCCTGGGTCGGTTCGTCGAGGATCAGCAGCCGGGGCTTGGTCGCGAGCCAGCGGGCCAGCGCGACCTTCTGTTGGTTCCCGCCGGAAAGGCTGCCGGTGGCAGCCGCGGGGCCGGAGCATTTCACGGCGAAGTCGCGGATGAAATCCGTGGCGAGGCGTTCCTCCCGGCCGAAGCGGAGCCAAGTGCCGGGAAACAGGCGCCGGTGAATTGCCAGCGTGACGTTGTGTGCAATGGGCATTTCCAACACAACGCCGTGGCGGCGGCGGTCTTCCGGCACGCAGGCGATGCCGAGTTGCACGGCCGCTTCGGGTGAGGACACGGCTACGCGTCGGCCACCGAGTTCGATTTCGCCCGCATCCGCCGGGTCGAGCCCGAAAAGAATCCGGGCGAGCTCCGTGCGGCCGGCGCCGACGAGCCCGGCCAGCCCGAACACTTCGCCGGCGCGGACGTCGAACGAGATGTCGTGAACGCCGGTCGCGGTGCAACCGACGTGGCGCAGCGCCAGCACCACGCGGCTCGCAGCCGGCGCGAGCGGAGGAGCTACCGACGCCATGTCGCGTCCGATCATCATGCGGATCAGGTCGGTTTCGGTGACGTCGGCGACGGCGCGGGTCGCGATGCTTTTGCCGTCACGCAAAACGGTCACCCGGTCCGCGAGGGCGAAGATCTCCTCCAGCCGGTGCGAAATATAGACAATGCCGACGCCGCTTTTGCGCAGCTCGCGCACGACGCCGAACAAGAGCTGCTGTTCCTGGTGGGTCAGCGACGCGGTGGGCTCATCCATGATCACGATGCGAGCGCCGGCCCCGAGGGCGCAGGCAATTTCGACGAGTTGCTGCTCGGGCATCGAGAGCGAGCGCACGTCCGCATCGGGAGAAATCGCGGCGCCGATGCGGGCCAGCAAGTCGCGGGCGCGGGCGCGCCGGGCGGCCCAATCGACCCGGCGCGTGATCGACCCGGGTTCCAGGCGCAGGGCGATATTTTCGGCCACGCAGAGGTCGGGAAACAGCGCCGGCTGCTGGTAAATGCAGGCGACGCCGAGTTGGTGGGCGGCCCGCGGGGTGAGATGGGCGACGGGGTGGCCGCCGATCGCGATCGTGCCGCCGTCGGGCTGGTGCGCGCCGGTGGCGATCTTGATGAGCGTGCTTTTTCCGGCGCCGTTTTCGCCGAGCAGTGCATGCACCTCTCCGGCGCGGAGCTCGAAATCCACCCCCCGGAGCGCACGCGCGCCGCCGAACGATTTGGTGAGTTGTCGAAGTTCGAGCAGGGGGGCGGACATGCGGGCGGAAAATCGGGGCGGAGCCGCGTGGGCGGAAATTTTCTACGCCGCTTTGCCGGTCGCCCGGAGCGGCGCAAGGTCGGGATCGGTCTCGGCCACGGCGGCAAATTTTGCGTTGAGGGCGATGGCCCGGTCAACCCGCCGGCGGGCGAGGGCGAGATCACCCTGCTGACAGGCGTAACAGCCCAGGTTGAACTGGATCGTCGGTTCGGCGGGGTGCAGTTGTTCGGCTTCGAGCAGGATTTTTTCCGCGGCGGTCAGAGTATCGGCCCGGCGCGTTGCGTAAGCCCAGGTGACCCAGGCGGCCGCCTCCGCCGGAGTGCGGCGGACAAAATCCCCGGCGAGGGCGGCGAGCGCCGGCCAGTTCTTTTGCTCCTGCAGCAGAGCGAGCCGGAGCACGACGACTTCGAGCGCGTCGTGGTGGGCGGCGGGAACGCCCGCCAGTTCCGCGGCGGCCTCGGCGACCATGCCGAGTTCGAGGTAACCCTGGGCGTAGGAGAGCCGGCGCTTCAACTGCATCGCCCGAGCGAATGCGATTCCGCGGCGGCGGTCAACGGGGTGGCCCGTGGTCGGACGAATGTCGACGCAGGTGTGGCCCCGCTGCAGTCGAAACCGTCCGGTCGCGCCCTCAAGCCCCCGGCGGCTTGCCGATGTGCGCCGCGTGGGCGGCGTAGGCGGCCGTGTCGGCGAGCATCGCGTCGATGGTGGCGGCGAGCGGTTCGAGGTGGACGAGGCCGGAGAAGACGGCTCGGTCGCCGATGGAGTCTTCGATGACGAAGGCGGGCCGCTGCGTGACTTGGAGAGCGTGAAATTCCCGGGTTGTGGTCTCGACGCGGGTGCGCACGTAGGCCGATTCGGCGCGGGCGCGGAGTTTTTTGGCGTTGAGCTTTTTGCCGCCGGCCTTGGCCGCAACGGCGACGGCGACCTCCATCCGCAGGGTTTTCTTTCCCTCGCGCAGCGCCGCGTGGGAGAGGGCGAGCCGGATCTCATCCCCGTTGAACCCGAAATCGCGGGCGGCCTCGGCGATCAGATTCGGCGCGGCGAAGGTGTTCGGTGCGACCGGCTCGACCCAGCCGGAGTTCAGCATGAAGGGCGAACGCATGATCAAGCCACTCCGGCGGTGAAACCAGTCGCACTGTTCGGGTGACGCGGCGTAGTCGCCAGCGTTCATCTGGGCGATCTTCCAGGAGAAATGAACGCGGCCGGCATAGCGGGCCTGCAATTCCGCCCACGTCGGCTCCGCCCAGTAACACCAGGAGGACACCACCTCGAGGAAGTAGGTGACTTTCATGCGACGAGCGGAGCGCGGCGCGGGCGTGAGGTCAACGTGCGAGCGTGCGGCGCGCCGCCACCGGAGATCCGAAGCCGCGATCGAACCGCCGGGTGGCACTCGTCGCTTGCCGCGAGGTTTGCGGGCCGGCACGGTCGGGGGATGCGATGGTCGCGACGTGCCGGCGGATCGGTCGCCCGCTGGCAGCGAGCGGGGCTTGTCGTTGGGCTTTTCGTCGCCGGTTTGGAAAATTTGCTGCACGCCGGTCCCGACTCCAGCCGCCCGTGGGATCCCGCGGCGCCGCTGCCGCAGTTCATCACGCACGTTTACGTCGATCCCAGCTATCTCACTGCGATTTCAAAATATCGCTCGGTCGCGGGCCACTCGTTTTCGGACAATTATGAAAAAGCCGGCCGGAGCCTAAAAAACTATTTCACGCCCCGCCGCAGCTTGCTGGGAAAACCGCCCTCGATTCCCGTGTTCGCGCCGGCCACCGGCACGCTCTCCACGATCGCGCCCGAGGGCAGCCTGCTCGCGAGTGGCGAGCCGCGCGGCTACCAGATCTCGCTGGCGTCCGATGGCTACCCGGCGTTCGAGATTCGGTTGTTCCACGTCGCCGTGGCGTCGTCGGTGCGGGCCGGAATGCGTGTGACGGCTGGCGACGCGCTCGGCTTTGCCAATGTGCAGGAAGGAATCGATTTCGACGGGGCTGTCGGCGCTGCGTGGCACGCTTCACCGCTCTTCGACATGAACGGCGGGAACCAGGTGCCGAAGGCTCCGTGCTATCGGTTGGTGTCGCCGTTCGATCTGATGGACGACGAGACCTTCGCGAAGTTTGCGCCCTATGGCGTCACGGATCGGAGTGCTTTCATCGTACCGTCAGCCTATCGCGACGCCCATCCGACCGCGGCCACCGGCGGGGACTTGTCGCATTTTGACGGCGTGGAATATGTCACGCTGCAACCGCCGGAGGGGCCCGTGATCGATTTTTCGCCCGTCAATCAGCACACGGCGGTGGGCGGCTCGGCTCTGCTGTCCACGAGTGCCTCGTTCTATTTCGGGCCACCGCTCAGCTACCAGTGGAATAAGAACGGCGTTCCGCTCGACGCCTCCATCGCGGGTTCAAGGCAGGGGTTGTTTTTCCTCGAAAACGTCACCGCGGCGGACATGGGATTCTATTCCGTCACGGTGACGGGTAGTGGCATTTCCACCGAATCGAAGGTCGCGATGGTCACGGTGGACGATTTCACGCCCAGCCGGCTGATCAACGTGTCCACGCGCGGGCTCGTGCCGTCGGGCGGAGTGCTCACGCCGGGCTTCGTTTTGCGGGCACCTGGGAAAAATCGCTCCTGATTCGCGCCGTGGGCCCGACGCTCGGAAATTCTTACGCGGTGGCCGGGGCCCTGTCCGATCCAAGGCTGGAGGTGATTCCGCAAGGCAGCGCGACCGTTTTGCTGGCCAACGACAACTGGAGTGCGAGCCCGGGGTTTGAGGCGGTGAGCAGCGCGAATGGGGCGTTTTCCCTCGAGGTGGGCAGCCGCGACGCGGCCCTGGTTGCTACCCTTGGTGCGGCGGGCAGTAGCGGCTATTCGGTGCGCGTGTCACCCGCCGGCGTCGCCACCACGGGCATCGCGCTGGCCGAGGTTTACGATTTGGAGCCCCAGACGGCGCTGGTGCGGCTCGTGAACGTTTCGGCGCTTGGATTCTCCGGGGTGGACGCCGAGATCCTGGCGCCGGGCTTCTTGATCGGAGGGACGGCGCCGAAACGAGTGCTGGTGCGGGCCGTAGTCCCCGGCGTCGCGCCGTTCGGGGTGAACGACGTGCTGGCGGACCCGCGGCTCGCGATCATCCCCCTCGGAAAATCATTCACCGTCGCGAGCAACGACCAGTAGGGCGACGGCGGACAGACGGCGGCGTTGCAGGCGGTGTTTCTCGCGGCCGGAGCGTTCGACCTCCCGCCGGGAAGCAAGGATGCCGCGCTCGTGGTGCGCCTGCCGCCGGGCGGCTACACGGTCCAAGTGAGCGGCGCCGGTCTTGCCGATGTCCCCGGCGGCGCTGGCCGTGGCGCTGCCGACGCTGCCGGTCACGTTCTTCATCACCGCAAAGACAAGTTGATCCGGGGTGATGCCGCCCTCCTTGGTGCCGAGGTCGGTCAGGGTGATCGGCGGCATGGGCAGGCTCATGCCGGTTCCGCCGACGCCGAGACGCACGCGGCCGTTTTGCATGCTGAATTTCTTCACTTCAAACTTGATGGGCTTACCGCTCGTGGTGGTGGCCGTCGGGCCGGCGCCTATCGTGCCTCGATGTTTTTCAGCAGGTCGTTGACGTTGCTGGCGACGGCTTTCGTCTCGTATTTGAACTCGGGCGCCTCAACAGAGATTTCGTTGATCACGATGTGGTCGCCCAGGAGGGGAAACGGCGCGACACTGAGGTGGATCTTGCCGAGCGAGCAGAGGTTGCCGTCGCTCCAGCCCTTCGGACTGCCGACGACTAGCCGGACAGGGTACCGCTGCCGGAGAGCGGGGAAATGCTCGCGCTTTGGAGGACGACGGTCGTTTGTGTGAGCTTGGGCGCGAAATTATTGACCCCGGCGGTGACGATGGAACCGAGGAAAAACTGCAGGGTGAAGAAAGCGACGAGGGCGAGGGCGAGTAGGCCAGCGGCGATGTAGGCGAGTTTTTTCATGGGAATAAACAGGGTTGAGGCGAAGCGTGAGGGAACGAGGCGGTTCGCGGCAAGTGTCGCAATCGCGCTTGTCAACCTGGGCGCTCTGGCTCTGCTTTCGCGCAACCCGCCATGGCCCAAGCCTACACCGAAGCCAGCATCAAGACCCTCAGCTCGCTCGAGCACATCCGGCTCCGCCCCGGCATGTACATCGGACGGCTCGGCAACGGCAGCCACGCCGAGGACGGCATCTACGTCCTGCTCAAGGAGACGATCGATAATTGCATCGACGAATTCACCATGGGCCACGGCCGGAAGATCGAGGTGGAACTCACCGAGCGCACCCTGCGCGTGCGCGACTACGGCCGCGGCATTCCACTGGGCAAGCTCATCGACTGCGTCTCGATCATCAACACCGGCGCGAAATACGACAGCGAGACGTTTCAAAAATCCGTCGGCCTGAATGGCGTCGGCCAGAAGGCGGTCAATGCCCTCGCCGTCGAATACCGGGCCCAGGCGTTTCGCGAAGGCCAGGCCAAGCTGGTCGAGTTCGCCCGGGGCAAGTTGAAGAAGGACCACAAGGTGGCGAAGACCGACGAGCGTAATGGCACGTTGATCGAGTTCATCCCCGATGAGGATCTCTTCGGGAAGGATTTCAAATTCCGTCCCGAGTTCATCGCGGACATGCTGTGGAATTATGCGTTCCTTAACCGGGGGCTCACACTCACGTTGAACGGCAAGCCCTTCAAGTCGGAGCACGGCCTGCGCGATCTGCTGCAAAAAAACCTGAGCGGCGAGCCGCTCTATCCGATCATTCATCTCGAGGGCGAGGACATCGAGGTGGCGTTCACCCACGGCGGGCATTACGGCGAGGAGTACTACTCGTTCGTCAACGGCCAGCACACGACGATGGGGGGGACACATCTCGCGGCGTTTCGCGAGGCGCTGGTCGACACGGTGCGCAATTTCTTCAAACGGGACTTCGATGCCGCGGACATCCGCCAGTCCATCGACGCGGCCGTGGCCGTGCGGGTGATGGAGCCGGTTTTCGAATCGCAGACCAAGACCAAGTTGGGCTCGGCGAATGTGGGGCCGGACGGGCCCAGCCTGAAGGATTTCGCGGGGAAGTTCATGCAGCAGTCGCTCGACGGGTATCTCCACAAGAACAAGGAGACCACCGAGGCGCTGCGCACCCGGATCGAGGAAAGCGAGCGCGAGCGCAAGGAACTCGCCGGCATCCGCAATCTCGCGCGCGAGCGGGCGAAAAAAGCGTCCCTGCACAACCGCAAGCTGCGCGACTGCCGGGTGCACCTGGGTGATCGTTCGGATCGGGCCGAGGAGAGCACGCTCTTCATCGTCGAGGGCGACTCGGCCGCCGGCTCACTGACCGCCACGCGCGACGTGCAGACGCAGGCGGTCTTTGCGCTCAAGGGCAAGCCGCTGAACACCTATGGGCTCTCCAAAAAGGTGATCTATGAGAACGAGGAGTTCCATCTCCTCCAGTCCGCCCTGAACATCGAGGACGGCATGGACGGCCTGCGCTACAACCGGATCGTGATCGCGACGGATGCCGATGTGGACGGCATGCACATCCGGCTGCTGTTGATTTCGTTCTTCCTGCAATTTTTTCCCGATCTGATTCGGAACAGCCATCTCTTCGTCCTAGAGACGCCGCTCTTCCGGGTGCGCAACAAGAAGACGACGCGCTACTGCTACTCGGAGCAGGAAAAGCAGGCCGCCGTCGTGGAACTGGGGGCGAGCCACGAGATCACGCGGTTCAAAGGCCTCGGGGAGATTTCCGCCGGTGAATTCAAGGGTTTCATCGGCGACGATATCCGGCTGGAGCCGGTAACATTGAACCACCTGCACAACAGCGATGAGCTGCTGGGATTCTTCATGGGCAAGAACACGCCCGAGCGGCAGGACTTCATCATCGACAACCTGAAGGTGCAGAAGGACCTCGTGGAAGTTTAAGGCCGATGCCGTTAGGGCAAAGCGGAGGCCGGCCAGTGAATTTTTTTGCCCCGCCGAGCGCGAGGGATAAACTGATTCGGTCGATGTTTTGTCTTCCCCTTAAATCCCTGTATGCGCTCCGCGCAACGACCCGGCGTACGGTTTTCGTTTTTGGGTGGATGGGGCTGCTGGCCTTTGCCACCGGTTGTGCGACGGCACCACGGATGCAGGTGCTGGTGGCGCAACTCCCCGCGGAGCAGCAATCGCGCGCGGCGGAGAATCTCGAAATTTTCAACAAGGCGTGGGATCTCGTGAATCGGAAGCACTACGATCCGAAACTCCGGGGGGTGGATTGGGAGGAGGCGGCCGCCCGATTCGCCCCGGCGGCGGCGGTCGCCCCCGATCAGCGGACGCTTTACCGCGCGCTTAACGGGATGATGGCACTCCTGCGCGACAGCCACACCCGGGCGCTGCCACCGGTGCAGGTGGAGGAAAGACGGACGCAGGTGCGGGCGCGCACGGGTTTCAACATGGTGCGGATCGAAGCGCGCTGGGTGGTCATGGAAGTTCTGCCGGAGAGTCCCGCCGAGGCGGCCGGGATCAAGCCAGGCTGGATCGTCGAAACCTTGAACGGCGAGCCGTGGGGGTTGCGCAGCGACTACCGGCCGCGGGTGGGAGAGGCGGCCAAGTGGGAGTTCCTGGACGAGCAAAACCGGAAGGTGACGCTCGATCTGGTGGCGAAGCGGCTTTCGATCGGCGCGCGGCAGGTCGTCCGCGAATTGCCGGGCGGCTATGTCTATTTGCGGTTCGACCAATTCGACACCTTCGACCGGCGCTGGCTCAGTCAGCAGCTGAAACAGCACGCGGCGGCGCCCGGAGTCGTCGTCGACCTGCGGCGGAATCCCGGCGGCGACACCTTCTCGCTCGGCACCACCATCGGCGAGTTTTTCGATCGGGCGGTCGATTGCGGAACCTTCATTACTCGCAGCGGCGCCCGCAGCGGCAAAAATTCCTGGCAGATCGGGTCGGCCAACTACCGTGGGCGGGTCACCGTGCTGGTGGATGCGGGCACCGGCAGCGCCGCGGAAATCTTTTCGGCGGTACTCCAGGATCACGGGCGCGCGACGATCATCGGGCGCAAGACGGCCGGCGCGGTGCTGGCCAGCTGGTTTTATCGCCTGCCGGACGGGGGCGAACTGCAATTAAGCCGGGAGGACTACCTCGCGCCGAAAGGCCGTCGCATCGAGGGCAACGGGATCGAGCCGGACGTGGCGGTGGCACGCACGCTCGAGGACCTGCGGCGGGGCCGTGATCCCGACTTGGACGCTGCGCTACGCTTGCTGCGCACGGGCGAGTCGCCAACTCCGTCCGTCGCGACGCTCGGGTCGTAAAGGCCGCGGCTCGACGTGGGATCTACTCGGCGGCGCTCGTCGCAACGAGCGCCGGAGTGGATGCGGCGGTTCCTTTTTCACCCGCGGCGACCGACGCCCCGGGGAATTTTCCCGGGCTCAGTTCGTGATGTCGAACGTCGTGCTCTCTTCGCGAATCGGGAGATACAGCTTGTACCATTCCTTCTGCGCGGGGCTGTCGGCGTAGGCTTTCAGGGCGGCCGCGTCGGCAAACTCCATCACGAAGGCATTGGCTTTGCCGCCTTGTACCTTGATGGATTTAACCCACACGCGGGTGATGCCCGGGTACTTTACCGGGAGGGCCTTGACGCCATCGAGGGCGGCTTGGATCTGTTCCGGAGTCGTGCCGGCCTTCCATGCCACCGTGACCACGTGAATCACGGACTTCGGGGCGGCCTGGGCGGCAAAACTGGTCGTGGTGCCGAGCCAGAGGAGGCCGGCGGTCATCAGAGTCATTGTAAGTTTCTTCATGGCTTTCGATTTGTTGTTGGACGTTTTTTCGCGGGATGCGGATCGATCGTCACGATCGAGGCGAGGCATGGTTGTTGGGTGCCGACACCGATTGTCAAGGCGGACTGGCCGAGGGTGGCGCTGCCGCCGACAGGGGCTTGGCCTGCGCAGGGAGGAAATCCGTCCCGGGGTGTCGCCGATTGTTGCCGACGGGGCGAAGCCTCTTTTTGATCGCGCGATGAGCCATCCTTTTTGTCGCTGGGGTATTCTGGGAGCTGCGAATATCGCGCGCAAAAACTGGCAGGCTATCCGCGACGCCGGCAACGCCACGCTGGTCGCCGTGGCCAGTCGCGACGCGGCGCGCGCGGCTGCGTTCGTCGCCGAATGTCAGGCGGAGGTGCCGCATCCGCAGGTTCCCGTCGCGGTCGGCGGCTACGAGGCATTGCTGGCCCGGCCGGACATCGACGCCGTTTATATTCCGCTCCCGACGGGAGTCAGAGCCGAGTGGGCCATCCGCGCGGCCGAGGCCGGCAAGCACGTGCTGGCGGAGAAGCCGGCCGGGAGCATGGCGGCGGAGGTGGAGAGGATCGTCGCCGCGTGCGCCCGCAACCGGGTCCAATACATGGATGGCGTCATGTTCATGCACAGCAGGCGTCTGGAGCGGATGCGCGCCGTGCTCGATGAAGGGAAGCGCTTGGGCGCCCTCCGGCACATCGCCTCGCAGTTCAGTTTTGCGGAGGACGCGGAATTTCTTGCGACCGTGGCCCGGTCGCACGGCACGCTGGAGCCGCTCGGTTGCCTGGGGGATCTGGGGTGGTATTGCCTGCGATTCACGCTCTGGGCGCTGCGCTATGAAGTGCCCGTGACGGTAATCGGCCGGATTTGCGCCGAGGCGCAGCCGCCGGGCGGGGCCCCCGCCGTTCCGCTGGCGTTCCAGGGCAATCTGTTTTTCTCGAACGGAGTCTCCGCTTCGTTCTACTGCTCGTTCACAGCACAGAACGCCCAATGGGCCACGATCAGCGGGGAATGCGGCCTCCTCGAAATTCGCGACTTTGTGCTGCCGTTCGCCGGGTCCGCCCTGCGCTTCGACGTCGACCGGTCGGAATTTGCCGTCAAGGGCTGCCGGTTCGACATGCATGAGCACCGCGAGACGGAGAACGTCGCAGAGCCCGCCAACAACGCGGTGGGGTCGCAGGAGTCCTCCCTGTTTCGGGTCTTTTCCGAGCGGGTGCTCTCCGGGCAGATCGATCCGCACTGGCCGGAAATCACCCTGAAGACCCAGCGCGTCCTGGATGCCTGTCTCCGCTCCGCGCGGCAGGGATCGATCCCGGTCAGTATCACGACTCCGATCTGACCACGCCAGCCGCCGGAGTTTCGCGGCGCGGGAGTTGCGGCCGCAGTGCGACCAACGGCCCCCTTGACGCCCTCGCCGCGTGCGTGCCAGCGTGCACGCTCCAACCCATTTCCCTCGAGAATGTCCAAGAAGAAGAGCCCGAAAAAAGATGACGACCAACCTGAGCTGCCGCTGAACGGCAGTGCCGAGGTGACGCCCCCCGGGGGGGGCGAAACAAAGTCCGGGGCGGCTGCAATGCCGCCGAAGCCCTCGGAGCCCAAGGGCCCTGAAGCCGCGGCGCCAGTGACCGCGGAAACCACGCCGCCACCGCCGTCGAAACGCTGGGGCGGGGATAATGTCCAGACCGAGGACTCGCCGCTGGCGCGCAGCTACCGCAACTGGTTTCTCGAGTATGCCAGCTACGTCATCCTCGACCGCGCGGTGCCGCATATCGATGACGGGCTCAAGCCGGTGCAACGGCGCATTCTTCACACGTTGTGGGACATGGATGACGGGCGTTTCCACAAGGTCGCCAACGTGGTCGGTCGCACGATGGCGCTGCATCCCCACGGCGACGCGTCGATCGGCGCCGCGCTCGTGGCCATCGGCCAGCGCGCGTTCCTGATCGAGCCCCAGGGTAATTTCGGCAACACGCTCACGGGCGACGAGGCGGCCGCGCCACGGTACATCGAGGCCCGGCTGACGAATTTTGCGAAAGACGTCCTCTTTAACCCGAAGACTACGACTTGGCAGCTCAGTTACGACGGCCGCGCGCGCGAACCCGTAACGCTGCCCGCCAAGTTCCCGATCGTGCTGCTCGACGGAGCGGAGGGCATCGCGGTCGGGCTCGCGACCAAGATTCTTCCCCATAATTTCAATGATCTCTGCCGGGCGGCGGTCAATCACCTACAGGGAAAAACCTTTCGCATTTTCCCGGATTTCCCGTCGGGCGGCATCGCGGATTTTTCGGAATACAACGACGGCGAGCGGGGCGGGAAGGTGAAGGTCCGGGCGAAAATCGAGCAGCGCTCGAAGTATCTGCTCGCGATCACCGAACTGCCGTTTGGCACCACAACGGAGACGCTGATCGAGTCGATCCTCGCGGCCAACGCCAAGGGCAAGATCAAGGTCCGGCATGTCGACGACAATACGGCCGACGCGGTGGAGATTCTGGTGCACCTGCCGCAGGGCAGCGATCCGGACCAGGTCACCCAGCAGCTGTACGTTTTCACGGGCTGCCAGCAGAACATTTCGCCCGCGGCGTGCGTGATCGAAAACGACAAGCCGCAGTTCATCGGTGTGCGCGAAATTCTCCGGCGCGCGGTCGACCGGACGAAGGCGCTGCTGAAGCGGGAACTCGAGATCAAGCTGGAGGAACTCGAGCAGCAATGGCACTGGGACTCGCTCGAGCGCATTTTCATCGAGGAGCGCATCTACCGGCGGATCGAGAAATCCAAGACTTGGGAAAGCGTGCTGGCGGAGATCCGCGAAGGATTGCAGCCGTTCCTGAAAGCCCTCCGGCGGCCGGTGACCGATGAGGATATCACGCGGCTCACGGAAATCCGGATCAAGCGCATCTCCGCCTACAATCGCTTCCAGGCCGACGAAGCGCTCAAGAAAATCGAGGAGAGTATCAAGGAAACGAAGGTGAATCTGCGGAACCTCACGAACTATGCGATCAGCTGGTTCGAGATGTTGCAGGAGAAATACGGCAAGGGGCGCAAGCGGCGGACGAGCTACGACGAGATCGCGCAGATCGACGCGTCGGAGGTGGTCTCCGCCAACCAGCGGCTCTACGTCAACCGGGACGACGGTTTCATCGGGCTCAACTGGCGCCAGTACGAGTTTGTGCAGGAATGCACGATTCTCGACAGTGCGCTCACGATCATGCGCGACGGTTCGCTCAAGGTCGCGAAGGTGGCGGACAAGGTTTTCATGGGCCGCGAGATCATGCACTGCGCGGTCTTCCCGAAGGATGGCGACACCGCGTTCTACACGATGGTCTACCAGGACAAGGAATCCGGGAAGGCTTTCGCGAAGCGCTTCCAAATCGGCGGGCTTTCCCGGGACAAACTCTATCCGCTGGTGAAGTCGGAAGGATCCCGCGTCGTCTACCTCGAGGTGAGCAAGAAGGAAAAGGAGATGCCGCAAAAGCTCCAGATCTTCATCGACGGTCGCAGTGGCGCGCGCGTGCGCGAACTGGAGTTCGACCTGACAAACGTGCCGGTCAGCTCGCGCAGTGCGAAGGGCCTCACCGTTACCAAATGGCCGGTGAAGGACGTGAAGCGCGTGGACCTGTCGCTCGGTTGAGCGCCGCGACCCGAAAGGGTCGCGACGTTCAGACGTACACCAGAACGTAAACGGCGAACGCGATCGCCACGGCACCGGCGCCGGCCGCGATGGCCCACAGGAGGCTGCGTTGGTGGGCAGCCATGGCCAGCGTCGACACAATCACTCCGAGTTGAGCCGCGAGCATGCCGTAGAAAAAACGTGAACTGCGGCGATGGTGCCGTTCCGCGGAGATGTTGCTCTTCCGCACCTGTAATTCGAACAGCCCGGCGATGGCCTGATTCAGGCGCGCCTCGCTGTCGTAGCGGGTGGCGTTGTAGTTCAACCGGGCGGCAGTGAAGTCGCGGCGCAGGGCTTCCTGCCCGGTGGTGTGCGCGACCTGTTTCTCCCAGACGTCGATGGCATGCCCGACCGGCTTGGTGAGTTCGTTCAGCGCCAGCGCGTGGGCCTGCGCCTGTCGGAGCGCGTCGTCCAACGGGCCGCCGTCGACGTTCACAAGCAGTCGGGCCAGTTCCGCATCCGAGCGTGATTCCTCGAGGGCGGTCAGGGCGGCCTGCACGCTCGCCACCGCGGGGGGAGCCGGGGGCAGTTTGGGCAACGTGCCGTTGGTCAGGGCGCCCATGCAGAAGGTCAATCGCCTGTGGGCGACGCTTCCAATCCCGAAATAACCCGCCGCCGCCCGGGCGGCGGCGGCTACTGCCGGTTAAACCGGTGGACGCGGCCGAAGAGACTGTATTCCGAAACCAACAGGTCGCCGTTCGCCAGGAACACCACGCCATGCGGCGCGGTGACGACGCCGGGCCGCCATGCTTCCGGCTTGGGAGTGTTCTTACCCGCTTCGTCGGCATTCGTGTTGGTGCCCAGCTTGGCGACCACCTGGCCCGCCTTGTCGAGCACCGTGACCTGCCCCTTGAGTTCGCCGATGGCCAAATAGTTTCCTTGTACGGCCACGGCCGCCGGTAACAGCAGATCTGTCGCGACGATGCCAAGAAATTTACCATCAAGCGAAAGGTGCACCACCCGGTTGTTGGCACGGTCACAGGCGACGATGCGCAACGGGTTGAACCGCGTATCGATGGCGATCTTGTGCAGGGTCTTGAAATTGTAGGGCTCCTTCTTGCCGCCGAAGGACGCGAGGTATTTCCCGGTCCGGTCGAAGCGGTGGACGTAGTCGCTCGAATAGCCGTCCGTCACAAAAAGATCGCCGTTGGGCGCGACGTCCATCGCGGTCAGGCGGACGATCCGTTTTCCCGCATCGGGGTTGGGCACGGTTTCGCCCTGGGCGTTTTTCTTCGTCTTCGGCGTTTCCACTTTGAATTGGTCGGGAATGGCCGAGGCCGGGATCTCGAGCACCTTCTGGCCGTCGAGCGTCAGCTTGAGGATCGTCTGGCCGTTGAGGCGGGGACCGAAAATGAACTCCTGGCCCCGGTCCTTGCGGATCACGAACCCGTGAAAATCATCCGGCGCCCCGGGGACATTGCGGAGGTATTTGCCTTCCGCATTGAAGACCATGATGCCCGCCTTGGGGTCCATGGTGCTGACATACACCTCGCCCTTGGCGCTGACGGCCACATCGCCGTGCTGATTGCCGAGCTGGGGCCGGCCGGACGGCAGCTTCAGCCAGTTGGGGTCGGCCCGAAAATCCAGAGCGAGGGCGTGGGCGGTCAGGGCTGCGAGGATCAGGATGCCGCGGAACGATTTCGTGAATGCGATCATTGTGGGGGGGAGTGGCAGGCCGGACAGGGGTGGGCTCGATTGAGGGGAAATTCAGATCACCGCGGAATTGTCCGAAGGACGGGCAATCCCGCGGCGACGCAAGGCTCGTACAGCCGCGAATACGCGGCGGTATCAGCGCAGCACCGCGGTGTGAAACGACTGCCAGTCGTCGAGGGCGTTCAGTTCCACGGCCGCACCCAGGACCGAGCCATCTTCCGGGAAACCGGCGCCGGCCCGGATTTCCTTCTGGGTGGCGGCGTCGTGATGGTAGTTGAGGATGGATTGATTGAGTTCGTGCACCGAGGCGCGTCCCAGCTTAACGCCCGGCTGCGCCTTCACCCACGATTCGAATTGGGCATAGGTGGGCTTGTTCGCCGTGATGAAGTTGCGGACGGCATCGGCCGTGAGTCCGAGACCGCTGATCACCATCTGGTCGAAACCCTTGCCGATGCCGGGGTAGCCCGCCGCCAGCTTACCGCGGGCTTCGAGGGAGACTTTTAACCAAAGCCGGGGAAGGTGCAGAACGCCCAGCGGGCCGGCGACGTTGCAAGGAATCATGGGAACGTGGGAATCACTCATGGCAATCAGGGGGTGGGAACAAACGTTGGTGTCGCTGGAAGGATGCGCAGGCGATTAGCGGCGAATACACCTGCGCGAAATTTGAGTCACTGCGTAATGGGAATCACGGGTATATTGTCGGCCGCAGGCGTTGGACAAGGGAATAGTGCCAACTCCGACGGGTTTCAGCCGGGTGGCGATGGCCACCGATCGCCGCTAAAATTTTCTGGCCGCCGAATCCTGTGCGGAAAAGCCGGAGTTCGCTTGCTCCCATCGAAACGCCGCCTAGTCGTCGTGCGTGCGTCGTACCCCCTTCCCGCACTTTACTCCTGCGCTTGCGGTGGCTTTTGCCGGACTCGGTGTCGCCGGTTTAATGCTGTTGTTCTCGGCCGGCTGCCAGAAACGTGAAGTTGCCGCGCCGTCCAAGCGGACGGCCGGTGCCTTGCCCGCGAAACTTTCGTTTAACGAGCACATCCAGCCGATCCTTTCGGAAAACTGCTATGCGTGCCACGGTCCCGATCCCGGCTCGCGCAAGGGCGAACTGCGGCTCGATCGGGCGGAGTATGCTTTTGCGCCGCGCAAGGAAGGTGGGAAGGTGATCATCCCCGGCGATGCGGACCGCAGCCCGCTCGTCCGCCGCATCGAATCGACCAAGGAAAAGGAAATGATGCCGCCGCCGGAGGCGCACAAGACCCTCAAGCCGGAGCAAAAAGCGCTGTTGCGCCGCTGGGTCGCCGAGGGGGCGGAGTATCAGGAGCACTGGGCCTTTATCGCGCCGAAGCGGCCGGGACTCCCGGTCGTGGCGGGGTCCTCAGCCGGCTGGCCGCGCACGGGGGTCGACCGGTTTATTCTCGCGCGGCTCGGTCGTGAAGGGCTGGCGGTATCGCCCGAGGCGGATCGTGCCGCGCTGCTGCGGCGCGTGGCTCTCGACCTCACGGGCCTGCCGCCATCGCCGGCGGAGATCGATGCGTTTCTTGCCGACCAATCACCCGATGCGTATGAGGGGGTCGTCGACCGGTTGCTGGCCAGCCCGCGTTTCGGTGAGCATCGGGCGCGTTACTGGCTCGACTACGTGCGTTACGCCGACACGCACGGCATCCATTTCGACAACTACCGCGCGATCTGGCCGTATCGCGACTACGTCATCCGCGCGTTCAACGGGAACAAGCCGTTCGACCGTTTTGTGCGCGAGCAGCTTGCCGGGGATCTCCTGCCCGCCAAGACGCTCGATGAACTGGCGGCGACCGGGTTCATGCGGTGCAACATGACCACCAACGAAGGTGGCACGGTGACCGAGGAAGTTTACGTCAACCAGACCCGCGACCGCGTCGAGGCGTTCGGGCTGACTTTTCTGGGGCTCACGACGGGTTGCGCGGCGTGTCACGATCACAAGTTCGATCCGATTTCGCAGCGCGATTTCTACGGGCTGGCGGCCTTTCTCGGCAACACGCTCGAAAAACCCTGGGATTTGAACATCGCCGAGCCGGGGCCCGTTTTGCGGGTGCCCAAGGAGGAAAATCGGGCCGCCGCGGAGGCCGTGCTCGCCCGCCGGGCGGAGTTGCAGCAGAAGCTCGACGACCGGCGGAGCCGCGCCCGGGAACTGGTCGGGGCATGGCTAGGCGCCGGCCATCGACCCAAACCGGTCGTGGCCGACGCCCTCGAGCTGCGTCTCCGGCTCGACGAGGGCGCGGGCGACACGGTGAAGAACAGCGCTCCCGCTGCACGCATTCCGACCTTCAAGGCCGATACCAATCCGCTCATCTGGGGTGAAAGCAGCTGGTTCTGGCCGTCGATGCGCATGGATATTTTCACGCGGCTCGCGCTCGCCAAAACGGGCGACGTCGAGGCCGACGACAAGTTTTCCACGGGCGGTTGGATGATGCTGCGGGCGAAGCCCGGCGGGGGCGTGCGGACCGGCACGGGGAACGGCTCGCTCCTCGCGCGCATGCGGGACGACAACGGCAAGGGTGGCGCCGGTTGGGAGATCTATTACGAGGCGCTCAAGATTTCCGTGAACCTCGTCGGCGATGCCCCGGAGTCCGGCATTTCCCTCGTGACCAAGGAGCCGTTCACCCGCGACGAGTGGCTCCACGTGTTTTTTACCTACGACGGATCGCGCCGCGCCGCCGGGGTAAAGCTTTATGTCAACGGCCGGGCGGTCGAAACCGAGGTGAAACGCGACACCCTGCGCGAGGCCTCGATCCGCACCGAGGCGACGATGCATCTGGGCCGGCGCGACGACGCCCAGCCGATGCGCGAGACGCGTTTTCAGGACGTGCGTTTTTATCGCCGCGCGCTGGCGGCGGATGAAGTGGCGCGGCTGCCGTTCGAGGATGTCGCCGCCGAGATCGTGGCGCGGCAGCCGGATCCGGCGAAGTGGACCACGGACGAGGCCTTTGTTGCCGCCGACCGTTATTTCCTCGGCGAGGTTGAGGCCGAGACCAAGGCGCTTGCCGCCGCGGTGGCGACGCATCAAGCCGCGTTCGACGTGCTGACCGCCGACGGCACGCCCACGCTGATCGCGGTCGAGAAGACGTCGCCGGGCTATGCCGACCTGCTGAAGCGGGGGGACTATTTCGCGCGCCTGGAACGCGTGGGCCCGGCCACGCCGCACTTCCTGCCGAAGCTGCCGCCGGGGGCGGCGCCGAACCGGCGCGGCCTCGGGGACTGGCTTGTGTCTCCCGAGCAGCCGCTTTTTGCGCGGGTAACCGTGAATCGGATGTGGCAGGAGGTTTTCGGCCGCGGCCTGGTCGAGACGGCGGGCGATTTCGGCGTGATGGGCACGCGTCCGTCGCATCCGGAATTACTCGACTGGCTGGCGGTGGAGTTTCGCGAGAGCGGCTGGGATGTGAAGGAACTCTACCGGTTGCTGGTCACGTCCGCGACTTATCGGCAGTCGGCCGCGCTGACCCCGGACCGGCTCGCGAAAGATCCAGGTAACCGGCTGCTTTCGCGCGGCCCGCGTTTTCGGATGGACGGCGAGGTGCTGCGCGATGCCGCCCTGACGGCTGCGGGCTTGCTGGTGGAGAAAGTGGGCGGGCCGTCGGTCAAACCCTACCAGCCGCCGGGGCTGTGGGAGGAAGTGGCGATGCCCGAGTCAAACACAAAACACTACGAGCCCGACACAGGGGAGAATCTTTACCGGCGCAGCGTTTACACGTTTTGGAAGCGAGCCTCGCCGCCGCCGGGCATGGAGACGTTCGACGCGACGTCGCGCGAAGTGGTTTGCACGCGCCGGGCCCGCACCAACACGCCGCTGCAGGCTTTCGTCACCATGAACGATCCGCAGTGGGTCGAGGCGGCGCGAAAGCTGGCCGAGCATGCACTCCGCGCCGGGCCGGGCGACGCCGTGCGCCTGGCGTTCGTGGCCCGGGCAACCGTGGGCCGCACGCTCACTCCCGCCGAGGGGAAGCTCGTCGACAAATCGGTGACAACCTACCGCGGCCATTTCGCCAGCCGGGAAGAGGACGCGAAGGCGTTGCTCACCGTGGGCGAATCGCCGGCCGATCCGATGCTGGACCCGCGCGAACTCGCGGCGTGGACCCTCGTGGCGAGCGAGTTTCTCAACCTCGACGAATTCCTGAACAAATGAAGCGCGTGAACCAACGATCGCGATTGAGATTGGCCCGCACTTTCCGCGGCGACACCGGAGTCCGTCGGAGCTGATTTTTGCCCCTTGACCATGTTTCCCCACGATCAGCACGATCCCCATGCCCACCTCTGCTCGGACCATGCCGGGGAGCATCCGACGGTGTGGGACCTGCCGGTGGCGGACTCGCTCAAACGCGAGTGGCTCGAACTCGAAACCCGGCGCCATTTTCTCAGCCGCGGCGGCAAGGCGCTCGCGTGGGCCGGTCTCGCCACGATTCTGGGTAAATCCGCGCCGCAACTGCTGGCCGACGGAGCGTTGTTGCCGGAGATACGCCCGCACTTTGCCCCGAAGGCCAAGCGCGCCATCTATCTGTTCATGGCCGGCGCGCCGTCGCAGCTTGAAACTTGGGACTACAAGCCGCAGCTCGCGGAGCTGTTCGACAAGGATCTGCCCGAGTCGGTGCGCGGCGGGCAGGTGCTCACGGGCATGACGGCCAGTCAGGCGCGCCTGCCGATCGCGCCGAGCATGTTCAAGTTCAAGCAGCACGGCAAAGCCGGGCACTGGGTGTCTGAGCTTTTCCCTTGGACGGCGAAAATCGCGGACGAAATCGCCGTCATCAAGTCGCTCTACACCGAGGCCATCAATCACGAGCCGGCTATCCTCCAGATCACGACCGGCAACATGTTTCCCGGCCGCCCCTCGCTCGGTTCGTGGCTGTCGTATGGCCTCGGCGCGATGAACGAGGAGTTGCCGACGTTCGTCGTCATGACGTCGAAAATGCCCGTGACGAAAAACGTGCAGGCGTTGTCCAACCGCCTGTGGTCAGCGGGATTTTTGTCGCCGGAACATGCGGCGGTCGCTTTGCGCGCCGGCAACGACCCAGTGCTCTATCTCAACAATCCGAAGGGCATCAATCCCGACGCGCGCCGCGCGATGGTGGACGGCGTCAACGCGCTCAACCGCCAGCTTTACGAACGCCTCGGCGATCCCGAAACGCATGCGCGAATCGCGCAGTACGAAATGGCGTTCCGGATGCAGACCTCCGTGCCCGAGCTCACGAATCTGTCCGATGAGCCGGCCTCGACGTGGGATCTCTACGGGCCAAAGGCGAAGGAGCCGGGCACGTTTGCCTACAATTGTCTCATGGCTCGCCGCATGGCGGAGCGAGGCGTGCGGTTCTCGCAGGTTTTCCTGCGCAGCTGGGACACGCATGCGGATGTGCCGGGGCGGCTGACCGCGCTCTGCGAAGATTCCGACCGCCCGACCTACGCGCTCATCGCGGATCTCAAGCGCCGCGGCATGCTGGACGACACGCTGGTGATCTGGGGCGGGGAGTTCGGACGCACGGTTTATTCCCAGGGCGGACTCAAGCGGGATCTCTACGGCCGCGATCATCATCCGCGGTGCTTCAGCATGTGGATGGCGGGCGCCGGCGTGAAACCGGGAATCTCGTTCGGCCAGACCGACGATTTTTCCTACAACATCGTGAAGGATCCCGTGCACATCCGCGATCTGCACGCGACGATCCTGCACCTCTTCGGGATCGATCACAACCGGCTCTCGTTCAAATTCCAGGGCCTCGACCAGAAACTCACGGGGGTGTTGCCCGCGAAAGTCATCGATGGAATTCTCACCTGAAGCGATGCGACCACGGGCGGGCGGAAACGGTTGGGGCATCGATCGGTTTGCCCCGCTGAACCGGCCCACCCGTGCCGGCCTTTTTCAAACACTGGTTTTTTTCGCCCTGACGCTGATCGCGCGGGGCGAGCCGTCGTTTTTTCAGGCGCGCGTGGCGCCGATTCTCGACCGGCATTGCGCCGTTTGCCACGGCGAAGAGAAACAGAAATCCGGACTGCGCCTCGACACCTTCGCCTTTTTGCAACGCGGCGGTGAGAGCGGAAAAATCGTCGCACCGGGTGACACGAAGGAGAGTGAACTTTTTCGAAGGATCACGCTG
>CANEVO010000012.1 GCA_947442255.1 Opitutia bacterium | reverse complement strand
TGGAAACGAAGTAGCGCCGGTCCCACGCGAGGTCGGGTTCATTACGGCCGCGCGTTTTCGACGCAGCACCCCTTCCGCAGGGGATGCATGGTCTGTCCGCTTTGGTGGCCAGAGTAACGGCCCCTCGGGCCCGTTCTACCTCTGACAGCAATGGTGCTCAGGAAGGGACTCGAACCCTTACGCCTTACGGCACACGCCCCTCAAACGTGTGTGTCTACCAATTCCACCACCTGAGCAGTTTCCCAAAAGAGGAACGAGGACTAAGAGAGAACGCCCCACGCTTGTCCAGCCCTGAAATGATTTTACAGTCAGATCGGATTGGGCCGGCCAACGACCATCCGTTCCGCTCGTAAAATCGTCTAGGGCCGCCGGCGATGCGCAAGGTCCGCCGCCAGCTCCGCCGCAAAAAATGGCCCCCGATAGATCAGGCCGGTATAAACTTGGATCAGCGTTGCTCCCGCATCGAGTTTTTCCGCCGCGCTCTCCGGGTCCAAGATCCCGCCGACGCCGATGATCGGCAACCGGCCTTGGGTGAGGCGGGCGATGAACGAGACGATCTCCGTCGATCTCCGCCGCAGGGGCGCGCCGCTCAATCCCCCCGCTTCGTTGACCGAGGCGAAGTATCCCGGCCGGGCCAGCGTCGTGTTCGTGGCGATGATGCCGTCGAGTCGGTATTCCTCGATCACACCCAAAACGGCCTCGATCTGCGGCCACGTCAGGTCGGGCGCAATTTTCAGGAGAATCGGCAACCGGCGCTTCCCCGCCCGTGCGGCGCGGTCACGATTGGCTCCCGTGACGGCGCCCAATAGTTCACGCAAGCGCCCCTCGTCCTGCAACTGGCGGAGGTTCGGCGTATTGGGGCTCGATACGTTGAGGACGAGGTAGTCGGCCCAGTCCGCCAGCGCCGCGAAGCTCGCGAGATAATCCTGGGCGGCGTTTTTGATCTCGGTGAGTTTGGATTTGCCCAGATTGATCCCGAGCGGGATGCGGCGCCGGCCGGGCGGAGGCAGTTTGGCAAGGTGGGCGGCGACGGCCTGGGCTCCTTCGTTGTTAAATCCCATCCGGTTGATCACCGCCTCCTCGGCGGGGTAGCGAAACACGCGGGGTTGCGGATTACCGGGCTGCGGCAACGCCGTCACGGTGCCCACCTCCACATGCCCAAAACCAAGGGCCGCCGCCGCCGGCCAGGCCCGCGCATTCTTGTCGAAACCGGCCGCGAGGCCCACGGGATTCGAAAACGTCAGCCCAAAGGCCTCGATCGGACGGGTCCGCTTTGGCGCGAGGCCGATCCAGGTTTCCAGCGCCCGGCACACCGGCGGCAGGCCGCCAAGCCGCCTCATCAGGATCACCGCCCGTTCGTGGGCCCGCTCGGGATCGTCCGCGAAAAGCGCGGGACGGATGAAACCTTCGTAGAATTTGCCCATGTTACAGCACGGTGAAATTTCACCGGAAATTTAGCAAGCCACCAGCCGCCGCCCGGGGGATTGCCGGCTTTTCGCACTAGAAAAAAATTCCCAACCGCCGGTGCCGCGCGCCGCGCCTTTTGTGCTTGTTTTTTCAACCTCCCCTCGCACGCTGCGCAAAAATTCATATTCGTATCCATGGCTAAAGCTATTTCCACTCTCAGCTGGTGCATCGTGCGGCTCGGCGACGACCATAATTGGTGGGTCGCAGAAACGAGCGACCCGGTCCGGTGGGATGTTGACGGCCTGAGCATCGTCGATCCGCGCCAGCTTGCCCACTTGACCGAGCTCGTTGATTCCCTCCGGGATTACGGTTTCGATCAGGACGTGTTCGAGAACGCGTTCATCCCGTTTCGCATCGAAAAGGACCTCGGCGAGGCCAAGGTGCGCCTCAAGCGGGTCAAGGAGTCGCTCTTCGATTCTGAAGAAAAGCTTTTTGTCCTGCCCGACATTCTCGACGAGGAAAACGGCCCTTACGCGGACCTGCTCGATCACCTTACCCGCTGCCGGATGAAAATGCTCAACGACCTCTTCAACTTCGAATCGAAACTTTCGGTCGACGAAGTCGAGGACGAGATCCGCGAAAACCAGAATAGCAATTTCATCCAAGGCAAGGCGGTCCATACCTTCGAGGAAATGACGAATATTTTGGACTACATGCCGGCCGGCTACGGGGCCGACGAAGAGGCACCCGTAAAGGGCCTCGAGGACGAGAGTGACGATCTGCCCGAACTCGACGAAGCGGAAGAGGAAAAGTTGAAAAACGATGAATCCCTGAAATGGGACGAGGACGAGACCGAGCCCAAGGACGGCGAAGAGAAGGACAAGGACAAGAAGAAGGCCGGGACGGATGACGACGAGGACGAGGACGGAGATGACGATGAGGATGACGACGAGGAAGAAGAGGACGAGGACGGGGAGAAGAAGCCCAAGCGCAAGATCAAGGGTAAGCGCTAATCGTCGCGCGGGGGCTTGAATCCGCACGCCGGTTTTTGGCGTCGGTCCACCACGACGTTGCCTTCTGCTCCCGTTTCTCGCACGAAAGCAGCCCATGCTCTCGCGCCGTGAGTTTCCGTTGGTATCCGCTTTTGCCGCCCTTCTGCTGATCGCCGGCTGCGCAAGCAACCGTGGCGCAACCGCCAACCCCCGGATTCCAGTCGCAACCTCGACGGCCCAGCTGCGCTCGGGCGACAGTCCCACCGTCGCTCTTCAGGGCGTGCCTAATCCGAGCACGAATTCGGTGCAAATCGACGAGCAGGGTCTGATCAGCCTGCCCTATATCGGCACCCTGACGGCGGCGGGTGGAACCACGGCCGATCTCTCGCAACGCATTCGCGAGACCTACGTAACCCGGAAAATCTAAACCACCGTCGATGTCTTGGTGAGTGTGACCAAGAGCTACATCTACGTCGGCGGAGAAGTTCAGCGGCCCGGCCGGATCATCTGGACGCCCGATCTCACGGGGACGAAAGCCATTCAATCGGCGCGCGGATTTACGCTCTACGCAAAGGAAACGGCGGTGAGTCTCGTGCGCGGAAAGGCCGCGTATCCCATCGACGTGAAGCTCGCCCAAAAAATCCGCGATCAGGATCCCCACCTCGTTCCCGGCGACTCGCTGCAGATCCCGCGCTCGCCGTTTTGAGCCGGAGGCGATCGCGGTGGGGGAATCCCCGTCAGGCTTTCAGTGCCACGGCCATGTCGCGGGCGAAATAGGTCAGAATCATGTCGGCCCCGGCGCGCTTGATCGCGAGGAGGGACTCGTGCCGGCAGCGCGCCAGATCGAGCCAGCCGAGACGGGCCGCAGCCTGAATTTGCGCGTATTCCCCGGAAATCTGATAGGCTGCGACCGGCTTTTTTGTCGCTTCGCGCACGTCGCGGATGATGTCAAGATACATGCCTGCCGGCTTCACCATCACGATATCCGCCCCCTCGGCTTCATCGAGCAGCGCCTCCACGACGGCCTCGCGGCGATTGGCCGGATTGAGCTGATAGGTTGCCTTGCTCAGCAGGCGGGTGCCGGCCGCTTGGGCACTGCCGACCGCATCGCGAAACGGTCCGTAATACCCCGAGTTGAACTTTGCCGAATAGGCCATGATGCCCGTGCCGGTGAAGCCGGCCGCGTCCAGCGCCCGACGGATCTCGCCCACCCGGCCGTCCATCATGTCGCTGGGCGCGACGAGATCGACCCCGGCCCGCGCCTGCAAGACGGCCATACGCCCGAGAATTTCAACCGTGCGATCGTTGTCCACGTCGTCGCGGTTCGGGGTCAACACGCCATCGTGGCCGTGCGTCGTATAGGGATCGAGCGCGACATCGGTGATGACGGTCAGTTCGGGCACCGCTTTCTTCACCGCCCGCACGGCGCATAATACCAGCGCCTCCTCATTGAGCGCGTGGGTGCCTTCGTCGTCCTTGAGTTTGGGATCGAGTTTGGGGAACAGCGCCACGGCGGGGACGCCGAGCTTGTGAAGGACGCGGCATTCCTTGACGAGGTCCTGGATGTTCAGCCTGAACACCCCGGGCATCGACTTGATCTCGTCGGGGGCCGGCTTGCCATCGACGACGAAGAGCGGCGCGATGAAGTCCGCCGGGCGCAGTACGGTTTCCTCCACCATCGCCCGAAGGCTGGCGGTGCGGCGCAGACGCCGCGGACGCTGGGTCAAATCGAGCCTGAAATGGTCGGCCATAAAAGCGGCCCGGAGGACTAACCGCTAATCTTCGCTAATTCACGCTAATCTTAAAAAAAATGTGGCCGCCTTCACTTGATTAGCGCCAATTAGCGAAGATTAGCGGTTTCAAATCCGACTCATGCCCATCCGCCTCCACGATTCCCTTTCCCGCGAGCTGCGCGACCTCAAGCCCTGCCACCCGGACGGCGTCTACCGCTTCTACAACTGCGGTCCGACGGTCTATGCGCCGGCGCACATCGGGAATTTCCGGACCTTCGTGGTCAACGATGTGATCCGCCGGCTGCTCGAGCTCGAATTCGGAAAGGACAAGGTGAAACACGTCCGCAACCTCACCGACGTCGACGACAAGACCATCCGGCGGGCGCGGGACGAAGGCCGCCTGCTCGCCGACGTGACCAGGCAGTCGACCGAAAAATTCCACGCCGACTGCGCCGCGCTCAACTGCCTCCCCCCGCACGTCGAGCCCACCGCCACCGGCCACATCCGCGAGCAGATCGACATGATCGATGTGCTCATGAAAAAGGGGAACGCCTACCGCGCCCCCGACGGCTCCGTCTATTTCAAGGTCAGCTCGTTCGAGGACTACGGCAAACTATCGCGGGTGAAGGAGCGTGAACTCCAGGTCGGCTCCGCGCTCGCCGGCAAATCGCAGGCCGCCGACGCCGACGAGAAGGAGGACGCCACCGACTTCGCCCTCTGGAAGGCGCACAAGCCCGACGACGGCGCCAATGCGTGGGACAGCCCGTGGGGCCGCGGCCGCCCGGGCTGGCACATCGAGTGCAGCGCGATGAGCAAGAAGCACCTCGGCGAGACGATCGACCTGCACACCGGCGGGGTCGACCTGCTCTTCCCGCACCACGAAAACGAGATCGCCCAGAGCGAGTGCTGCAACGGCACGCTGTTTTCGCATCACTGGTATCACAGCGAGCACCTGCTCGTGGACGGCAAGAAGATGAGCAAGAGTCTCGGGAATCTCTATACCCTGGACGAGCTCGTCGCGAAGGGCTTTTCCCCGATGGTGATTCGCTACGCGCTGCTGATGGGCCATCCGCGGAAGCAGCTCAACTTCATGCTCGATTCGCTGCACGCGGCGGAGAGCGCGCTCAAGACCCTGCGATCGATCCGCGCCGCGCTCCCCGCGGCGGGCGGAAATTTCAGCGTCTTCACACCTCTCGTCGCCGCACTCCAGGACGATCTCAATACCCCCGGTGCCCTGGGTTCGCTGTTCACGACGATCAACACGACCACGCCCGCCGACATCAATGCGGCATGGTTCGACCGCGCCATGTTCGCCCTCGGGCTCGACCTGGCCGCAGGCCAGACCAAGATTTCGGCGCCAGCCGAAATCTCCGCCCTCGCCGAAAAACGCTGGGCCGCGAAGCAGGCGAAGGATTTCGCCACCGCCGACGCCTTCCGCAAGGAACTCGCCGCCGCCGGCTGGTCGATGCTCGACAGCAAAACCGACTACAAACTCGAACCGCTGAAAAAGTAGGCCAAATGCCTCGTGCCCTGCGGAGGGCCAGGTCTGCGCCCTGCACCTCACCCGGGACATCCGTGGTCCCCTGCAGGCTGCCGGAGCTCCCGGCTCGGGACGGTAGCACCCGCGCGTTGACACCCGCTCCGTTTCGCGGCGGTCTTGCCGGTTCAGGTCCTGCAATCGTAAGCCGGACCACAATCACCACACCTCATGGCCATGACACCGCTCGAAGAACTCCGTCACTCCGCGTCGCACATCCTCGCGACCGCCGTCCTCCGCCTTTTTCCTGAGGCGAAGCTCGATATCGGGCCGCCGACGGATACGGGCTTTTACTACGACATCGACCTCGACCACAAATTCACCACCGACGACCTCGTCCGCCTCGAGGCCGAGATGAAGAAAATCGCGGACGAAAACCAGCCGTTCTATCGCAAGGAAGTTTCGCGCGACGAAGCGATCGAGATGATCAAGAAGATCGGCCAGGAGCGCTACAAGCTGGGGCGACTGGCGGACATTCCGGCCGACGAGAAAATCTCGTTCTATTCAAACGGCGAGTTCATGGATCTTTGCGCCGGCACGCACCTCCGCTATTCCTCGAAGCTGAAGGCGTTCAAGCTCCTCTCGATCGCCGGCGCCTATCACCGCGGCGACGAGAAAAACAAGCAGCTCCAGCGCATCTACGGCACCGCCTTCCCGTCGAAGGACGAGCTGACCAACTACCTCACCCAACTCGAGCAGGCTAAGTTGCGCGACCACCGCAAACTCGGCCGCGAACTGAAACTCTTCCACATCGACGACGAGGTCGGCCAGGGGCTGATCCTCTGGACGCCCAACGGGGCGGTCATCCGCCAGGAGTTGCAGACCTTCATCAGCGAAGAACTCCGCAAGCAGGGCTATTCGCAGGTGTTCACGCCGCATATCGGCAAGCTCGAGCTCTACAAGACCTCGGGCCATTTCCCCTACTACAAGGAATCCCAGTTTTCGCCCGTGCTGGAAAGCGAATCGCTGGCGAAGGTGCTCGGCGAAAACTGCCCCTGTGGCGACGTATTCGCCCGCCTCGAGGCGGTCTCCGGCCATCTGCGCGACAAGGTCAACGCGCGCACCGGCCGGGAGACGATCACCGCCGATCGCGTCCGGCCCGATGACCAGTTGCTCGACGGCTTCATGCTGAAGCCGATGAACTGCCCGCATCACATCAAGATCTTCGCCTCGCAGCCCCACTCCTACCGCGATCTGCCTGTGCGGTTGGCGGAATTCGGCACCGTCTACCGCTGGGAACAGAGCGGCGAGTTGAACGGGATGACGCGCGTCCGGGCTTTCACCCAGGATGATGCCCATCTGTTCTGCACGGAGGAACAGGTCGCGGCCGAGGTTCTCGGCTGTCTCGCGCTCGTGAAGATCATCCTCACGACGCTGGGCATGCAGGACTACCGGGTGCGGGTGGGCCTGCGCGATCCGGATTCCAACAAATACACCGGCGAGTCCGCCAACTGGGACAAGGCCGAGGCGGCCTGCCGCGCCGCCGCGCAGACCCTCGGCGTGCCTTTCACCGAGGAGCCGGGCGAAGCGGCGTTCTATGGGCCGAAAATCGATTTCGTGATCAAGGACGTGATCGGTCGCGAGTGGCAGCTCGGCACCGTGCAGGTGGACTACAACCTGCCCGTGCGTTTCGACCTGTCCTACATCGGACCCGACAACCAGCCGCACCGGCCGGTGATGATTCACCGCGCGCCGTTCGGCTCGATGGAGCGTTTCTGCGGGGTGCTCATCGAGCACTTTGGCGGCGACTTTCCCGCCTGGCTCGCGCCCGAGCAGGTGCGCCTCGTGCCGATCAGCGAGAAGGTCATCGACTACGCCCGCGCGCTGCACGCCCGCCTCAGGGCGGACGGTTTCCGCACGGTCCTCGACGAGCACAGCGACAAGCTCGGCGCCAAGATTCGCCGCGCCGAACTGGAGAAGGTCCCTTACACACTCGTCATCGGCCAGAAGGAAGCCGAAGCCAACAGCGTTTCCGTGCGCTCCCGCGCCCGGGGCGACGAAGGCGTGATGCCGGCCGATGCGTTCGCGGCCCGGCTCAAGACCGAAGTCGCGACCCGCTCCCTGCCCGACAAGAAGAAGGCCTGAGTTTCTCCAGGCCCGACCCTCGGCCCCGGTTGATCAAAGCCGGGGCCGCGACGGATGGAGGAATCAGACGGCGGATTCGCCGCGCTCGTCGGTCCGGATGCGGATGACTTCCTCGATCGGAACGACGAAGACCTTGCCGTCCCCGATCTTGCCCGTCCGCGCCGAGTTAACGATCGCCGCGATCGCCTTGCTGGCGATATCGTCCGTGACGGCCACCTCGATCTTCACCTTGGGCAGAAAATCGACGGTGTATTCGCTGCCGCGATAAATCTCCGTGTGGCCCTTTTGCCGGCCGAAGCCCTTGACCTCCGTCACGGTCATTCCCTCGATACCGACTTCGGAGAGGGCGGATTTCACTTCCTCCAGCTTGAAGGGCTTGATGATGGCGATGATGAGTTTCATGGAATTTGCGTGAGGATTGGCTCAGGACTTCGGTTCGAAAATATAGCCTTCCTCGCCGTGCTCGCTGAGGTCCAGGCCCTCCTGCTCCGTCTCGACCGTGGGCCGCAGCCCCATCGTCGCCTTGAGCACCAAGGCGATGACAACCGTGGCCACGACCGAAAGCGCGAGCGTCAGTCCGATGGCCTTGAGTTGTTCCTGCCAGAGCGATTTGCCCAGGAGATCCTTCAGGTTCGTGTTCAAGTTGGCATTCGCGGCTCCCGTGGCGAAAACGCCCGTGAGGAACGCGCCCAAGGTGCCGCCCACGGCGTGGACGCCGAAGGTGTCGAGCGCATCGTCATAGCCGAGGAACGGCTTGAGTTTGGTGCAGGCGAAGAACGGCACCGCGCCGGCGAGCACGCCCAGCGGAATGGCCGCGCTGGCCGTGATGAAGCCACACGCCGGGGTGACGACCACCAGGCCGCCCACGGCGCCCGAACAAAACCCGAGCACGCTCGCCTTGCGGCGAATCAGGTATTCCAGCGCTCCCCACGTGAACGAGGCGACCGCCGCGGCCAGTGTCGTCGTGGTGAAGGCGTTTGCCGCAATGCCATCCGCGGCGACCGCGGAACCCGCGTTGAACCCGTACCAGCCCACCCAAAGCATGCCGGTGCCGATCATACAAAGCACGAGACTGTGCGGCGGCATCGGCGTTTTGCCGTGGCCCAGTCGCGGCCCAAGAATCAGGCAGAGGATCAACGCCGACCACCCCGAGGACATGTGCACCACCGTTCCCCCGGCGAAGTCGATCGCCTTGATCGCCGCGCCGGCATTCCAGACCCCGTTCATCAGGCCCGTCACGCCCCACACCATGTGCGCGAGCGGAAAGTAGACGACCAGCATCCAGACGGTCACGAACACCAGAATCGCGGAAAATTTCATGCGCTCCGCGATCGCGCCGATGATCAGCGCCGGCGTGATGATCGCGAACATGAGTTGATACATCGAGAAGACGTTGTGCGAAACCCAGTAGGCGTAGTCCGGGTTCGGCGCACTCTCGACGCCCCGCAGAAAGAAAAATTCCGAGCCGCCGAGAAAGGGGCTGTTAAAACTTTTCCCAAAGACGAGGCTGTAGCCCACCGCCCACCACAAAATGGTGACCAACCCGGCGATGCCAAAGCACTGGGCCATCACGGAGAGCACGTTTTTCGTGCGGACCAAGCCGCCATAAAACAGCGCCAGACCGGGCAGCGTCATGAACAGGACAAGGGCCGCACAGGTCATCATCCAGGCATTATGCCCGGGACCCGCCACGCCCACGGCGGCCGTGGTCAGCCCGGCGGGAATGGCGCCTTTCGGGTCTTTCAACGCGGCCGAGGGGTCGCCATTCCCCAGGTAGGCTTCCAGTCCGGCGATCCGCTGCTCAAGCGTTGCGGCGGGTGGCGTGGGGGCCGCGGGGGCGGCAGGCTGGGCTGACGCGGACAAGGCCGCCGCGAGGATCAGGCAGGCGGCGAAAAGAGCCCGGAACGGCTTGAGTCGGATAATGTTCATGGTGGACGCGCCCTTCTCTAAGCAAACTCCATGCCGCTCCGGAGCCGGTTGCGGCTTTTCTTGACGATTGTTGTCGACCCGCCCCATCCGACCGCGTTCAGCCACTGGTGCCGGCCACAAAAAAAGAGCCGGAATCGCGCACGATTCCGGCTATTAAAGTTGAGACGTTGCCCGTCGATCAGACGGCCGACTCGCCGCGCTCGTCCGTCCGGATGCGCACCACTTCGTCCAGCGGCAGGACGAAGACCTTGCCGTCGCCGATTTTCCCGGTCTTCGCCGCCTTCACGATCGCATCGATGGCCTTGCCGGCGGTTTCGTCGGCCACGGCAACCTCGATTTTAACCTTGGGGAGAAAATCGACGGTATATTCGCTGCCGCGATAGATTTCCGTGTGCCCCTTTTGCCGGCCGAAGCCTTTGACCTCGGTGACGGTCATCCCCTCGATGCCGGCGGCCGCGAGAGCCTCTTTCACTTCCTCGAGCTTGAATGGTTTGATGATGGCGATGATGAGTTTCATGCAGGGCGATTAAGTTCGCGCGAAAATGAGTGTGGCGCCCGGTTGAACCAGCGCAAGAAATCGTTCCTCCGACCCGGAGGAACGCCCCGTCCCACCTCCGCCTGCACTCCGCTCAACCCGTCCGCGCGCTCCGCGCCAGCGGGCGGGCCGTCAAAAAAATCAGGCTGTCAACCAATGGTTGACAGCCTGGGAGGGCTGGAGCCGGCGCTGAATCCCGCCTTACTCGGGCATCACCGTGGCGATGTGCAGCTCTTTCAGCTGCCGCGCGGTCACCGGAGTCGGACTTTGCGCCATCAGGTCCTGGCCTCTTTGGGTCTTCGGGAAGGCGATCACGTCGCGGATGCTCGTCGTGCCGCACAGGAGCGCGACCATCCGGTCGAGCCCAAAGGCGATGCCGCCGTGCGGCGGGGCGCCGTAGGTGAAGGCTTTCAGCATGTAGCCGAAACGGCTTTCCACCACGTCGGCCGGAATCTTCAAAACGTCCTCGAAAACCTTTTTCTGCAGGGCCGGCTGGTGAATGCGGATCGACCCGCCGCCCAGTTCCATGCCGTTCAGCACCACATCGTAGTGCTGCCCGCGGACCGCCTTCGGATTCGAATCGAGGAGGCCCGCGTCTTCCGGCACCGGAGCGGTGAAGGGATGATGCGTGGCGACGTAGCGGTTTTCCGCCTCGTCGTGCGACATCAGCGGAAAATCGATCACCCACAAAAACTTCCAGTCGTCGTGGCGAACCGTGAGCTTGCCGCGCTTTTGCAACAGCGCCGCCGACTCCAGTCGGATACGACCCAGGATCGCGCAGGCCTTTTCCCAGGGAGCGGCGGCAAAGAAGACCATGTCTCCTTCGGCGATGTTCAGCTTCGCCGTCAGTTCCGCTTTCTCGGCGTCGGAGAAGAATTTCACGATCGGCGACTTCCACTCGCCCCCCTCGACCTTGATGAAGGCGAGGCCTTTCGCGCCGAGCGATTTCGCGATGTCTTCGAGATTCTTCAGTTCACCCTGCGTGAGGTCCGCGAGCCCCCTGGCGTTGATGGCCTTGATCACGCCGCCGCTGGCGACGGTCGCTTGGAAGACCTTGAAGCCGGAGTTCTTGAACGTGTCCGAGAAATCGACGAGTTCGAGCGGGAACCGCACGTCGGGCTTGTCGACCCCGTAGTGATTCATCGCATCGACGTAGGCCATGCGGGTAAACGGAGTCGGAATATCGGTGCCGAGCACGTCCTTCCAGAGCTTCTTCAGCATCCCCTCGAACAGCGCATAGATGTCCTCCCGCGTGACGAAGGAGACCTCGACGTCGACCTGCGTGAATTCCATCTGCCGGTCTGCCCGCAGATCTTCGTCGCGAAAGCAGCGGGCGATCTGAAAGTACTTCTCCACTCCGGCCACCATCAGGATCTGCTTGAACTGCTGGGGCGACTGCGAGAGAGCGTAGAACTCCCCCGCATGGATGCGCGAGGGCACGAGGTACTCGCGCGCGCCTTCCGGGGTGCTCTTGAAGAGCGCGGGCGTCTCCACCTCGATGAACTCCTGGGAGTCGAAATAGTCGCGGATCGACTTCGCGGCGCGATGGCGCACCTGAAGGTTGCGGCGCATCTTCGGCCGGCGCAGGTCGAGATAGCGATACGTGAGCCGGAGATCCTCGTTGACCTTGTCGCCCCCCGCATCGTCGAGCGGAAACGGCGGCGTGTCGGAGATGTTGTGTATCTCCAGCGCGGTCGCGTCGACCTCGACTTCGCCCGTGGGCAGGGACGGGTTTTCCGTGCCGGCGGGCCGGCGGGCGACCGTGCCGCTGATCCCGATCACCGACTCCGGCTTCAGGTGCTTTAGTTGTTCGGCGAGCGCCGCGTTGTCGCGCGGTTCCAGCTTGATCTGCGTGAGGCCCTTGCGGTCGCGCAGATCGACAAAAATGATCCCGCCCTGGTCGCGGATGGTATCGACCCACCCGAGGAGCGAAACAGTCGTGCCGAGATCGGCTGAGGTGAGCTGGGCACAGTGGTGGGTGCGCTTCATGGTAAATTTGTAGACGTAAACCCGCAAACTAAGCGGCCCGGCGTGCCCGCGAGCAAACAGAATTTGCGCCCTGGCCGAACTCGCCCGCGGCCGCCGGCTTTGGCGCTTTCCGTACGATTTGCGGGCGAAACCCGCCGATTTGCCCCACCGTGCCGGCCATGAGCGCCCCCAACCAGTTGGATCAGCTGAAACAGTTTACCCGGGTCGTCGCGACACCGGAGATTTCGCGAGCATGAAGGCTTAAGCCGCGCAGGACGCGACCACCAACCCCAGTCTCGTCCTGAAGGCGGCTACCGCGCCCGACCATGCCTACCTCGTGGAACGCGCGATTCAAGACGCCGGGCTCGGGGCGGCGTCGGACCGGGTGATGGACCGGCTGCTTGTCGCGTTCGGACTGGAGATTCTAAAAATTGTGCCGGGGCGGGTTTCGACCGAAGTCGATGCGCGGCTCTCGTTTGACCGCCACGGCTCGGTCGCGCAGGCGCGTGAAATCATCGGCCTCTACGAAAAAGCCGGCGTCCCGCGCGAACGCATCCTGATCAAGGCCGCCGCCACCTGGGAGGGCATCAAGGCCGCCGAGTTGCTGCAAAGAGACGGGATCAACTGCAACCTCACCCTGCTCTTCTCCTTTCCCCAAGCCGACGCCTGCGCCGAAGCCCGCGTGCGGTTCATCTCGCCCTTCGTCGGCCGGATTTTCAACTGGTACAAGAAGAGCACGGGGCGCGATTTTGCCCCGGCCGAGGATCCCGGCGTCCAGTCGGTCACCGCGATCTACAATTACTACAAGAAATTCGGGCACGATATTGAGGTGATGGCTGCATCCTTCCGCAGCAAGGGACAGATCACGGAGCTCGCCGGCTGCGACTTGCTCACGATCAGCCCGCAATTGCTGGGCGAACTCCAGGCCGGCACCGATCCGCTCCCCCGCAAACTCGATCCGGTGCGGGCGCGGCAGGTCGACGTTGCGGCAGTGAGTCTCGACGAAAAAAGTTTCCGGCTGGCGCTCAACGAGGACGCCATGGCGAACGAGAAGACCGCCGAGGGCATCCGCGTTTTTGCCGCGGATATCGTCAAGCTGGAGCGATTGATCGAGCAGCGGCGGCACTAGCGTGTGCAAGGCGGGCCGGGCTGATCGCAGATCTTGTAATCGGACCGGCGCTCGCGTTCGATGCGATCGCCGGCGTCAGGATAACCCCCACCCCCGTTATGCGCATCATCGCTGCTTTGCGTCGTCTTACGATTGTCACCTTCGGATTGGCGTCCGCCCTTTCCGTCTTCGCGGCGAATCTACCGTTCATCCCCGAAGTCGAGTCCCAGCCCCTGTTCGCGCAGGTACGACGCCTGCTCGACGCGACCAACTACCTCGGCGCTCCGCTCAGTGCCGCCGATCAGCAGCGTCTCGTCACCGTCATGCAATCGGGCGATGCGCGCGCCGCGGTCCGGAGGGTGCAGGAAATCCTCGATTCGTATTGCCTCTTCGCCGTCGAAATCAGTCCGGAGATGCGCGTGAAAGTCGCCGCCGGCCCCGCCAAACCGGAGCTCGTCGAGCGCGGCTGGCGGCAATTCCTGGTCAAGGTTCACAACGAGGCCGGCACTACGGCGGCCCTGCTCGGGGTGAGCCCGAACGCGCAGTCCGTGCACAATGCCGCGAACGTCGAGACCTCCTCCGACCGGGAATTTCGCACCCACGCCGCCCATATGCCGATGCCGCCGCGCGAGGACCTCTGGCTCGATCTCCAGACCTATGACGCCCAGCCGCTCAATCCGACGCTGAGCGGCCTGAACCTCGAATACCGCATCGTCCAGCTCTACAGCCGCGACGCCGGCAAACGGGAGGCGAAGATTTCCTTCAGCGTCGGCCAGGGCACCCAGGACATCGGCTTCCGCAATGAGACGGACATGCTCTTCACCTCCCTGCCGGCGCGCGAACTCCGGCTCCGCGTGCAGGATGAAACCGGCGCGCCGACCACCGCCTCGTTCATCGTCCGCGACAAACAGAAGCGCATTTACCCGTCGCTCGCCAAGCGCCTCGCGCCGGACTTCGCCTTCCACCCCCAGGTTTACCTCATGGACGGCGAGAGCCTCCGTCTCCCGGATGGCGACTACACCGTCGAGTTTCAACGCGGTCCTGAGTCGATCCCGGCCACGCGCGCCGTCTCGGTCAACGCCGCGACCAAGGACCTCGTATTCAAGGTCGACCGTTGGATCGATCCCTCGAAATCCGGCTGGTGGTCGGGCGATCATCACATCCACGCCTCGGGTTGCGCACATTACACCAAGCCCAGCGAGGGCGTGCTCGCGCCCGACATGGCCCGGCATTGCCGCGGGGAGGATCTGAAGATCGGCGCCAACCTCACGTGGGGCCCGGGCTTCGATTTCCAAAAACAGTTCTTCACGGGGGTGATCGACAAGGTCTCGGAGTATCCGTACCTGCTGCGCTACGACATCGAAGTGTCCGGCTTCGGCTCGCATCGCTCCGGCCACCTGTGCCTCCTGCGCCTGCGCGATCAGATGTATCCGGGCGGCAATTCTTCGGAGCACTGGCCGACCCTGTGTTTGAATACGCTGCGCTGGGCCAAGGCCCAGGGCGCGCTGGTTGGTCCGGCCCACTCGGGCTGGGGCCTGCAGCCCGCCGTGCCCGGCGAAAACCGCAACGGTGGCAGCAAGACGTCTTTCGACCTCCGCCTCGCGACGGAAGACCTCCCGAATTACATCATCCCGCCCTACAACGGCATTGGCGCCAACGAATACATCGTCGACGTGACGCATGAACTGCCCGGCCCCGACGGACGGCTGGGCCCCGCGGTCGATTTCATTTCCCTCGTCGATACGCCGAGCGTGTGGGAGTTGAACATGTGGTATCACACGTTGAACGCCGGTTTCCGCACGCGGGGCAGCGGTGAGACGGATTTCCCGTGCATCTATGGCGAGCGCGTCGGCCTCGGGCGTTCCTACGTCAAACTCGACGGCAAGTTGACCTACGATGATTGGTGCGAAGGCATCCGCGCCGGCCGCAACTATGTCAGCGACGGCAAAAGCCATCTCATGGAATTCCGCGCCGACGATGTCGCGATGGGCGAAAAGGGCAGCGAACTGCGTCTCGCCCAAGCCGGCACCGTGCGTCTCTCCGCGCGCGTCGCCGCCCGCCTGAAAGAGACTCCCGACGAGGCCATCCGCAACCTGCGCTACACGCAGAAGCCTTACTGGGACGTCGAGCGCGCCCGGGTCGGCAACACCCGGGAGATCCCCGTCGAGGTCATCGTGAACGGCTATCCCGTGGCCCGGAAGAACATCGTGGCCGACGGGCGCGTGCAGGACGTGGCCTTCGATGTGAAGGTCGACCGCAGTAGCTGGATTGCGCTGCGCATCCTCCCCTCCTCCCACACCAACCCGATTTTCGTCGTCGTGGGTGGCAAGCCCATCCGCGGCTCGCGCCGCAGCGTCGAGTGGTGCCTGCAGGGCGTGGACCAGTGCTGGTCGCAGAAAAAGGGCCTCATCGCCGCCAACGAGATGGCCGATGCGGTGAAAGCCTATGATCACGCCCGCCAGGTTTACCGTCAGCTCTTGCGCGAATCGACGGTCGACTAGGAGGGATCCGCCATGGTGTCGCTCCACTCCGGGTCCGCGGCCGACGCCACGCCGTTATCAACCGGAGCGACGCGAACGCCCGCGGCGCCCCCCGACCAGCGGCTCATGTCGCTCGATGCGTTGCGGGGTTTTGACATGGCTTGCCTGCTCGGCGGCCAGCAAATCGTGGCGGCGCTGGCGAAGGGAGCCCCGGAGGGTTCATGGCTGCACGCGCTCCGCCAGCAATTCACCCACGTCGAGTGGGCGGGCTTTCGCTTCTACGATTTCATCTTCCCGCTCTTCCTTTTCATGATCGGCATGGCGGTGCCCTACGCGGTCGACCGCCGCCGCGCGCGCGGCGAGACTTCCTCCCGGATTTTGCGGCACGCCCTGATTCGATTCGCGGGGATGGTTTTCTTCGGGTGGTGGGCCACCGGCAACTTGTTGAGCTGGGACGTCGCGCAGATGCGGCTGTCCTACAGCGTCCTGATGATGCTGGGGTTTGGCTACCTGATCGCCGTCCTGCTGGTGCTCTTCACCTCACTCCGTACCCAGATCGTCGCGACGGGTGCGATCCTGGTCGGCTACTGGGTGCTGCAAATGGGCGTGCCGGTGCCGGGGCACGTGGCGGGTGAGTTCAAGGCGGGCGCGATTCTCAGCGACTGGCTCTACGACCACTCTGTCGGCCTGCTCGGCAAACCCTGGAGCAGCCAATACGGCCGCGGCTTCCTGCTCTCGCCCTGGCCGCACGGAGCGACCGCCATGCTCGGAGTCTTCGCCACGCAGATTCTTCGCGGTGCCGCCGCCCCCGGAAAGAAACTGCGCTGGCTTGTCCTGCTCGGCGCCGCGTGCCTCGCGGCGGGCTGGTGGTGGAGCCTCCATTTCCCCATCGTGAAAAATCGCTGGACCAGCACCTACGTGCTGTGGGCCGGCGGCTGGAGCTTTCTACTGCTGGCGCTCTTTTACTGGATTATCGACGTCCGGGGCCTGCGGCGGTGGGCCGGCCTGTTCACCGCGATCGGCAGCAATTCCCTCCTCGCCTACCTGATCGCCAGCGTATTCGTGGCGCCATTTCGCAGCCTTGCCGAACGCCTGTTCGGCGGCCTGCTCGCCCATCTCGGCGACTACTGGTCGGGCGTCGGGATGGCCGTGACGACCTTCGGCTTCGCGTGGCTGCTGCTGGTCTACCTCCATCGCCAGAAAATTTTTCTCCGACTATGAGTTCGACGTCCGCTCTTCCCCTCTTCCTCGCCTTCGCCCTGGCCACGGCTTTCCCCGGCACGGTGCTGGCGGCGATCGTCCCCACCATCGTCGATCTCGATGTCGGCGAATCCCAACGCGTGACCCTCCACGACGGATCCACCTCGCAGGTGAAGGTGCTGAAGATCGATGCCCACCGTGAATCCGTCACGCAGACCGTCTCGCGGATCGTGGCCACCGTGGAGGTGAACGGCCAGCCGGCCGATCTCGTGTGCGGCAACTACCAACTGCCGGTTGCGGTCGGGGGCGTGCAGGTCGATTTTCCGGCCGCGCGGGTGCTGATGGACGATTCCAATGTCGACTGGTGGGTCTTGCTCAAGGCGGCCCGCGTGCGGGTGTGGCCGGGAAATTCGCCGTGGATCGAGCCGGGCACCTTCGGTTATCCGGTCAGCCAACGCTGGTTCGCCAGCGCGACGTCGTTCTCCAACGAGCCGGTTTCCCGCCGACCCAAGCCGGGCGCCAAGGTCTACTACCACGCGGGCATGGATCTCGGCGGCAGCGAGGGCTTGATCGAGGTCACCGCCGCCGCCGATGCGGTGATCCTCTCGCTCGGCACCGCGACCGTCCCGGGTGAAAAACATCCAGCGGTGCAGCCGCGTTACGACGTGATCTACGCGTTGGACAGCCGCGATTGGGCCTACCGTTATTCCCACCTGATGACCTTCGATCCCGCCCTCAAGGTGGGCGGCCGGGTCAAAAAGGGCCAGCGTCTCGGCTACATCGGAAAGGAGGGTTCGAGCGGCGGCTGGACCCATCTCCATTTCCACGTCGAGTGCCTCCAGCCCTCCGGCAAGTGGGGCGTGCAGGATTCCTATGCGTTTCTCTGGCAGGCCTACCGCGAACAACACGATCCCGCCGTCATCGCCATCGCCCGGCCGCATCAAAAAGTCCTCGTCGGCGAAAGCCTCACGCTCGACGCCTCGCGGTCGTGGGCGAAAAAGGGCGTCCGCACCTACGAGTGGTCCCTGATGGATGGCACGCAGGCCGCCGGCCCCACAGTCCGCCGCACCTACGACCGCCCGGGAATTTACAGCGAGATTGTCAAGGTGTCCGACCCGGCCGGAAACTTTGACTACGATTTTGCCTCGGTGCGGGTCTATACCGGCACCGCTGCGGACGGCACGGCTGCGGTCGTGGGCGTGCATGCCACCTACGCACCGACGTTCGGCCTCAAGCCCGGCGACCCCGTGGTTTTCCGCTCCCGCGCGCGTGAAACCGGCACCGGCCTAGACAGCTTCGATTTTGGCGACGGCACACCGAAGGTTCCCGTCCCCTCGAACATCGATTCCGCCCAGCACGCCGCCAACGGTTACGGCATGGTGATCCACCATTATCAGAAGGCCGGGCATTATCTGGTTCGCGTCGAACGCCGCGACGAGCCCACCGGGGCCCTCGCCGTGCAGCACCTGCACGTCATCGTCGAGCCGTAGTCCGATCGCCAGACACTCATTCCCCATCTTTATGAAACTCATCCTTACCTGCCTGACCGTGGCCTTCTGCGCCCTTGGGGCGCGTGCGGCCTCGGCCCCGCCGCTGCGCATCCACTGGGAGAAAAACTACCTCACTATCGCGGGCGATCGCCTGCCCGGCCCGATCCGCATCCACTATCTGGAGGCCTATTGCCGGCCGGGCTCCACCGACCGCGACTGGCGCGAGACCGTCATCCGCCATACCGCCGAACTCGTCTCGACCAGCTCCGACGGCAGCGTGATCAACCTGAAGGACACACTGACCGACGGCGTCGTTGTCACTCACGTGATCACCGCGCGGGCGGACGAGGTGGACTTTCGGCTGACCGCGCACAACCCCACCGCCGTGGAGTCGCAGGCACATTGGGCCCAGCCCTGCATCCGCGTGGATGCGTTCACCGGCACGGATCCCAAGGATGCGCGTCTCCTCGTGCCGCCCTACGCGCACCAGTGTTTTCTTTTTCTCGGTGGCAAGCTCACGCCCCTGCCCACGCAGCCCTGGGCCGACAAGGCGCGCTACGTCCCCGGCCAGGTTTACGCTCCGGCGCACGTCGACCGGAACGATGTGAACCCGCGCCCGCTCAGCGCCCTCGCGCCTTCGAACGGCCTGTGCGGCTGCTATTCGCAGGATCGCCGGATGATCATGGCCGTCGCTTGGGAACCGTATCAGGAAATCTTCCAGGGCGTGATCACCTGCATCCACAACGATTTTCGGATCGGCGGCCTAAAGCCACGCGAGACGAAGGTGATCCGCGGCAAGATCTACCTCGTGCCTGCGGACGAGGCTGCCTTGGTACAGCGCTTCGAACACGACTTTCCGGAACAAGCCCGCCGGTAGGACGCACCTGTGGTCAGGCGGCGGGCGTTCGGCGGGAAAGGAATTTCAATCCGCAAGCAGGCTTGCGCCCATCATCTCCGGCGGCTTCGGCAAGCCCATCAGCGCGAGCACCGTGGGCGCGACGTCCGCGAGCCGGCCGCCCTCGCGCATCCGAGTTTTTCCGGCGGCGAAACCCTCGCCGACGACAAAGATCTCGACTGGGTTCAACGTGTGCGCCGTGTGTGGCCCGTTCGTCACGGGATCCCACATTTGTTCGGCGTTCCCGTGGTCGGCGAGAATCACCGCCCGACCGCCGGCCGCATCCAACGCCGCGAGCAACTCCTCCACTCCTCGGTCCGTCGCCTCCACCGCCTTGACCGTCGCCGGGATCGAGCCCGTGTGACCGACCATGTCGGGATTCGCGAAGTTCACCACGATCAGGCCATACTTGCCCGATAGAATCGCGGCTTTCGCGGCCGCGGTCACCTCGGCCGCCGACATTTCCGGCTGCAGATCGTAGGTCGGCACCTTCGGGCTCGCCGGACACGCGCGGTCTTCGCCGGGAAACGGCGTCGCCCGGTAGTTGTTAAAGAAGAAGGTCACGTGCGGATTCTTCTCCGTCTCCGCACAGCGGAACTGCGCGATGCCGGCCGCGCTCACGACCTGGCCCAGAATGTTCTTCAACGCTTCCGGTTTGGGCGAGATCACCTGCACCGGCAGACCCGCCTCATACTCGGTCATGGTCGCATAATAGAGGTCGAGCTTCACGCCGCGGTCGAAGCCCTTGAAGCCATCGAGGACGAACGCCTTCGTCAGTTCGCGCGGGCGATCGCCCCGGTAATTGTAGAAAAGCACCGCGTCCCCATCGCGCAGCGTCGCGACCGGCTTGCCGTCGGGGCCCACCACCCAGGTCGCGGCCACGAACTCGTCGCCTTTCTGCGTCTCACTCAACGGCGCAGCGTAATACTGCTGCACCGCCGCCACCGCGTTCGGCGCGGTCGCGACCGCCTTGCGGCCGACCAGCATGTCGTAGGCCTTCTGGACACGTTCCCAGCGGTTGTCGCGATCCATCGCCCAGAACCGGCCGCAGACCGTCGCGATCTGGCCGATGCCGATCGCCCGGCACTGTTCGTCGGCTTCGCGGACATAGCGGAGTCCGCTCGAAGGGGCCGTATCCCGACCATCGGTAAAGGCGTGGATGAAGACCTGCCCGGCGCCCAGACCATCCGCCTTTGCCTGCCGCAGAATCCCGTAAAGATGTTCGAGCATGCCGTGCACCCCGGCATCGCTCACGATGCCCAACAGATGGAGCCGCGCGCCCGGCCGGGATTTAACCCGGTCGATCGCCGCGCGCCAAACCGGATTGGTGACGAGTCGCTTCTCGGAAAACAGCTTGTTCAGCCGCACGAGTTCCTGGTCCACGATGCGGCCGGCACCGATGTTCTCGTGCCCGACTTCGCTGTTGCCCATCACCCCTTCGGGCAGACCGACATCGGGGCCCGAGGTCCGGATCAGGGTGTGCGGGTACTTGGTATGCAGCCGGTCGTCGCAGGACTTCTTCGCCAGAAAGACCGCGTTGGTCTGATTCTGCGCCGGATCCGGACTTTTGCCCCAACCATCACGGATCACGAGGAGGACAGGCTTGCGAGGAGTGCTCATAAGAGGAACCGAAGATTGTTGGCCGGCCCCGCTTCGCAGTCAAAAGACAAAACCGGAAAAGCCGGATGCCGCTGCCGGCGAGTCGGATCAGAGCTTTCCGCCTTGCGGCGGACGGCGAATTGAGGTTCTTGCGCAGCAGCCACCTGCCCATGCCCAAACGCGCCGTCCTCCTCGTCAATCTCGGGTCCCCCGATTCGACCTCCGTTCCCGATGTTAGCCGCTACCTGCGCGAATTTCTCGGCGACGAGCGCGTGATTGATCGTCCGCCCGAGCCGTTCCGTTCCCTGCTGGTCAAAGGTATCATCATCCCGCGCCGCGCTCCGAAATCGGCGCACGCGTACGAGCAGGTTTGGACGCCGGAGGGTTCGCCGCTTGTCGTGATCTCACGACGGGTGCGGGAAAAACTCGCCGGCCAGCTCGGCGCGGCGACCCCGGTCTATCTCGCGATGCGATACGGCAATCCGTCGATCGCCTCCCTGGTCACGCAGATTGCGGCGGACGGCATCACGGACTTGGTGCTGTTTCCGCAGTATCCGCACTACGCGATGTCCTCCTGGGAAACCGTCGTCGTCCGCGTCATGGAGGAAGTCGCCCGACAGGCCCCGGGCTTGCGCGTCACGACCATACAGCCGTTCTACGCGGACGCCGACTACGTCGGGGTTTTGCACGCCGTCGCCGCGCCGTTTCTGGCCCAGCCTCACGACCACGTCTTGTTTTCCTATCACGGCCTGCCCGCGCGGCACATGCGCAAGGCGGATTCGTCGGGGGCCCACTGCCTGACGGTTCCGGACTGCTGCAACACCTGCTCGCCGGCGCACGCGACCTGCTACCGGTCGCAATGTTTTGCCACCACGCGGGCCTTCGTCGCGCGGACCGGCCTCGCCGCGAATAAATGTTCCCTTTCGTTTCAATCGCGGCTCGCCGGTGAGCCGTGGCTCACGCCTTACACCGACCATGAATTCGAACGGCTCCCCAAGATCGGCGTGAAGCACCTGCTGGTCATGTCGCCCGCGTTCACCGCCGACTGCCTAGAGACGCTCGAGGAGTTGCAACAGGAGGGCCGCGATCAGTTCCTCGCCGCCGGCGGCGAATCATTTCAGCAAATACCCTGCCCGAACGACCACCCTGCGTTCATCGATTTTCTCGCCAAGCGCGTCGAACGCTGGCTTCGTGATGAACGCGCGTGAGCGAATCTGATTTAACCCCGGCCGGCGGCGAATCGCCGGGCACTGCGTCCGCCGGACGCGGTTCTGCCTGTGCCGTGCTTGTGCTCGATTCGTCCGGCCGGATCACGGCGAGCAATGCCACCGCGCGGGAACTGTGGCGCGCGCGGGCGGGCGGATTGAACGGCGCTGACTTCGTCACTTTGTTCGAGTTCGAAGTGACTTCCAGCGATCCGGAGTTTCTCGCGGCGCAGTGGGACGGGCTCCTCGTCAGCGCGTTGCACAAGCCAGCGTCGCTCGCCCTGCAGCCCGGCGCGGGACCGACCCGCGAGATGCGCGTCCTGCTTGAGCCGCTGGGCGGCGACCGCGACGGTTATATCGCCACCGTACAATTTCCCGTGATCGCGCCCGCCGCGAGCGGTCCGACGGCGGCCACGTCGGCGGGTTATGGCCTGCTGGCCGACCAGGGCGCCGCTGGCTTCTTCGATCTTAATCTGCTCACCGGCGGGGTGCATTTCAGCCCCGCCTGGAAAAAAATCCTCGGCTACGTCCCCGCTGAACTGCCCGACACGATCGAGACTTGGCACACGCTGATCCATCCCGACGACTCCGGCGCGTCTCCCGACAAGATCAGCCGCAAGCTGGCCGCCGGCGGTGCCGCCTCGCGCCCGTTCAGCGTCGAGTTCCGGATGAAGCATCAGCGGGGTCACTGGGTGTGGATTCAGTTTATCGGCGTGCAGGTCACGAACTCCGCCGGCCAGCTCGAACGCGTGGTCGGCCTTCATCTCGACATCACCGAGCGCAAGGAACTGGAGGAAACCTCGCTTGCCAATGAGGCGCGGCTGCAGGACCTCAGCGGCAACGGCCCGCTCGCGGCCTTCGAACTCGATTTCACCGGCGACGTTTTCTGGTTCTCCCCCGCCTGGGAAAAACTCCTCGGCTACGACGCGGGCGAACTCGCTCCCGCGGTGGCGTCGTTCGCCGCCGCGCTCCCGCCCGAGGAGGCCTCGGCGGGCGTCGCCGCCTGGTTGCTGGCGCGCGTTCCCGGCCAGAATAGCTTCGTCGAACCGCTGCGGCTTCGCGCCAAGGACGGGCGTCCCGTCCACGTGTTGTTCGGCGCCCACCGCAGCGTCACGCGCAAGCGCGAGCTTACCCGCGTGGTCGGCTTCGCCTGCGCCCTGCCGGCCGACGCCCTGCAACCCGACGGCGCCCTGCCCGCCGCCTTGGCCGAGGAAGCCTTCGGCACGCTGGCCGAGGCTGTCGTCGTCACTGATGCCCGAGGCAAAATCGTTTTCCTCAACGCCGCCGCTCTCCGTATCCTGCGCGTGCCGGCGGCACAGGCGCGCGGCCAGCCGGTGGGCGACGTGTTTCGCCTCGTCAATCGCCAGAGCAACCGCCCGGGCGACGACCCGGTCGCGCGGGTACTGTCCGCCGACCAGCCGTTGCCGCTGATCGGCACCGACGCCCTCGAACCCGCGATCGAGGGCGAACCGCCGCTGCCGATCGTCTGGACGGCGCGCGCAGCCTACGAGCCCGATGGCAAGGCCCGCGGCGTCGTGATCGTCTTTCGCAATCCCGAGGAAATGACCCTGACGCCGGAGGAACTAGTGAAGGCCAACCGCTTCGAGGCGCTCGGCCTCCTCGCCGGCGGCATCGCCCACGATTTCAATAATCTCCTGACCACGATTCTGGGCGCGGTTTCCCTCGCGAAGGACAATCGCGACTACACCGCGCTGGGCGACGCGGAGAAGGCCTGCATGACCGCCAAGGGGCTCACCAAACAACTACTCTCGTTCGCCAAGGGCGGCGCCGGCACGCAGACGGTCACCGCCGCCCGGGAAATTCTTGAGGATTCGATCAAGATCGCCGCGGCCGCTTCCACGGCGGAGATCGTCCTCGAGGTCCCCGTCGGCACCGAGCCGGTGCTCGTCGACCGCGCGCAAATCCTGCAGGTGTTCCAGAATCTCATTGTCAACGCGCTGCAGGCCATGCCGCCCCCGCCGCACAAGCCGCGGCTGCAGATTCGCGCCAGCAATGTGACCCTGGGGGATAACCAGGTGCCGTCCCTCGCGGCGGGCGACTACGTCGAGTTCGAGGTTCGCGACAATGGCAGCGGCATCAAGCCCGAGCACGTCGAGAAGATCTTCGATCCGTTTTTCACCACGAAAAAGCACGGCACCGGCCTCGGCCTTGCGACCGTGCTCTCGATCGTCCGCAAACATGGCGGGCAGATCGCGCTCGACACCCAGGTCGGCGTGGGGACGGCGTTCACGGCGTATCTGCCGAAGGCCGACAAGCCAGTCGAGGTGCAGGCGCGCCGCGCCGCCTGCCTGCGTTTTGGCACCGGTCGCGTGCTGTTCATGGACGACGACCCGAAAATCTCGGCGCTGACCGCGACGATGCTGCAGAGCCTCGACTACAAGTTTGACCTCGCGAAGAACGGCGACGAGGCGCTCGCGCTGTACGAGCGCTACCAGAACATCGGCCGGCCCTACGACGCGGTGATCATGGATCTGACGGTCGTCGGCGGGATGGGCGGCGAGGAATGCTTCACCGAGCTGAAACAGCTCGATCCCGAAGTCCGCGCGATCGTGGCCAGTGGCTACGACAATGACGAGATGGCCCACCAGTTTCTCGACAAGGGCTTCTGCGGCTATCTCACGAAACCGTACCGCGTCACGGATCTGGGCAAGGTCTTAAAAGCCGTCCTCGGTTGAGCCGTCGACGCGAATCGGCCGACCCTTGGTGTTTCGCGCCGGAACCTCCCGCGCCTCCACCAATCCCCCTCTTGCTCGTGATCGCAATCGTGATCCTGAACGATCCCGCTTCTGGCTCCGAACCGCGATCACGATTGCGATCACGAGCAAGAGCACGAACAACCACAGGGAAGATTTACCCCTTCTCTGCAGCCTCTCTCGGCCAACTCCCGCGGCGCCCCACGCCCCAATCTACGGTGTCAACTATCAGTTGACACCGCGGATTGGGGATAACCGCGCTCTGGGCCGCGGAGCGGGCTGTCCATCTCGGCACGAAAGAAACGGGCCATGCCGCCTCTCGGGCTGCTGCCCTCCCGCCGGAAAGCATTGTCCACGGCCCGGAACCCCGCATGAACGGGGACCATCCACCAGCCATCGGGTATGCTCACAAAACCGACTCCCCGCTGGATCCTGCTGGGCGGCGGGGTGCTCGCAGCGTTCGCGGGGGCGGTGAATGCCGTCGGCTTTCTGGGCCTCCATCACCAGGCGCTCTCGCACCTTTCCGGCTCGGTCACGAACGTGGGCATGGAGATCGCGCGGGCCGACTGGCAGCTCGCCGGCCACGCCCTGCTGATCGTTGTTTTCTTTTCATCGGCTGCGTGCTCAGCGGACTGATCATCCGGCAAAGCGGGCTCAAGGCCGGCCGGCGCTACGGCGTGGCGCTGACCTGTGAATCGCTCCTGTGATCGCCGCAACGCACTTTCTCCGCCACGGCTCGGTCATGGCCGACTACCTCGCGACTATGGCGTGCGGCCTGCAAAATGCGATGGCGACCAGTTACAGCGGCGCCGTCATCCGCTCCACGCACATGACGGGCATGATCACGGATCTCAGCATCACCCTCGGCCTGGCGGCCCGCCGGGAGTCGGTGGACTGGCGCCCCATGCGTCTTTGCGCCGTTCTGCTCACGGGCTTCTTTGTCGGAGGCGTGCTCGGGGGTTACCGCTTCTCCCATCTCGGCACCGACTGCCTCGTCATTCCCGCTGCCATCACCGGGGTGACGGGCGTCGTTTACACTATCCTGAAGCATCGCGCGCCCCACCGGCTGGCGCACCCGCCGGACCGCCGAGCGCCGAAACTAAAAAACCGACGACGATGGCGGTGGTTATCCCGGCGGCCGGCGTGGCCCCGGAGGCAATGCCGAGCCCGATGGCCAGCGGGAGGGCGACGACACAAACCGTCAACCCCGCCAGCACATCCCTGACAAATTTTTCCCGGGAATAGTCGCGCAGGCAGTCGAGCAGTCGTGGACGGAACGCGAGCACAACCCCAGCACGTTCCGGCGGCTCCGGGTTGGAAAGACTCGCACCCGATGGGGTTTGCGCGGAGCGCCGTGCCCCGCTCGTGCGCCGCTACTTCCGCCAGGTGAACGCGTGACAGAGCGCCACGCCGGCCGCATCCGCCTCGTCGAGCGCCAGCGGCCGGCCGTGGCCGAGCAGCGCCATCACCGTTCGGGCCATCTGCTCCTTGCTCGCGCGGCCCGCGCCGACCACTGCCTGTTTCACGCGCAACGGCGCATACTCGAAGACAGGCCGCTCCCGCAGCGCGGCGGCCGAGATCGCCGCGCCGCGGGCCGCCCCGAGAATCTGCGCCGTCTGAAAATTCTGCACGAAGATCGTTTGCTCGAGGGCGACGTGCCGCACCTCCGCGCCGTCGAGGAACAGGGCCACGGCCCGGTGAATCTCGCCCAGGGCCACCGCCATCGGCAGTTTCGCCGGCACGCGCACGGTCTGGCAGCGCAACAGCACCGGCTGGCGCCCCGGGGCAAACTCGATCAGCGCCAGCCCCGTGCCCCGCAGCGAGGGATCGATGCCCAGCACGACGCCCGCAAAGGGCACCCGCGGTCGCGATTCGCGCGCCATCACCGCCGCCGTGGCGCGGGCGCTCGCCCCGACGGGCTGCCCCGCCAGCTTCGCCGCCCACATCTGCCGAACCGTCATCCGCGCCATGGCGCTCCTTGGCTTTGCATGTTTCGACTGGGGTAATGGCCCACGGCGGCGCTCATAACAAGAGTTTCAAACCCGCCACGGCGCCCATCGCCAGCGCGAGATTCTCGAAGACCCGTTGTTCGATCCGCTTCAGGATCGTCCGGCCGATCAGCCCCCCGACCACCACCGCGGGCGCCAGCAGGAGGTTCAGCGTGAAGCTCTCCTTCGTCACCAGTCCGAGGTTTACCATGAACGGCAACTTGAAGAAATTCAGCAAAAGGAAGAACACCGCGCCCGTGCCGACGAAGTCCATTTTCGGCAGGCGCATCGCGAGAAAATAGATCGCCATGAAGGGCCCCGCCGCGTTCGCCACCAGGGTCGTGAACCCCGCCAGGACGCCGATTGCCGGCGCAAACCAGGCGCCGTGGTCCGTCTCATGCCCGTAGAAACGGCGGCGCGCAAAATGCAGCACGACGAGGCCGAGCACGATGCCGCCGATCAGCGTCCGCGTCTGGTGTTCGCTCATCCGCCCCAGCGCGAAATAGCCGGCCACCACGCCCGCCGCCGTCCATGGAAACAATTTCCAGCAGGCGCTCCATTTCGCGTGCTGCCGGTACGATGCATATGCGAAGAGATCGCCGAAGCACAGCAGCGGCAGCACCATCCCGGTCGCCTGCTTCGCCGGCATGATTTGCGCGAAAAGCACCACCGCCAGCATGCCGAGGCCGCCGATCCCCGTCTTGGCCACGCCCACGAGAAAGGCCGCCAGGATCGCGAGCAGCAGGTGTGAAGGGGAAAGGTTCACGCGCCCGGGTTCATCGAGGCCGCCTTTTCGCCAAAAACGCCGTCCGCCACCTCAAACACCTGCCACGTGCCCAATTGATCGTCCGGCAGATGCGTCCCCGTCGCGATGACCTGCGACTCCGGGTCGATCGCCGCCCAGAACTTCCGGCGCCGCGCCGGGTCGAGTTCGCCCAGCACATCGTCCGCGAGCACGACCGGCCGCACACCGGTCTTTTGGTTCAGCCAGGCCGCCTGCGCCAGCCGCAGCGCCAGCACGAACGAACGCTGCTGGCCTTCCGACGCGAAATTTTTCGCGGCGGTGTGCTTCACCGCAAAGTGCACGTCGTCGCGATGCGGCCCCACCAGTGTCGTGCGAAACTGGATATCGCGGGCCCGGCCGCTCGCCAGCCGCGCGAGGAGCGACTCGGCGGAGGCGTCGGGAAAGTTGGGTTCGTAGGTGAGCCCGGCCGGTTCCGCCTCGTCGCAGAGCTGCGCGTAGGCCTGCCGCACCGATTCCGCCAGCGCCGCCACGCCGGCGCCGCGCAACGCGATCAGCTCCGCCGCGGCCGGGGCCAGCGTCGCTTCGAAGGCCTCCAACTCGGCGTCCGCGGGCCGGCCGGATTTCAGCAGGGCGTTGCGTGCCGCGAGCCCGCGGGTAAAGGTTTGTAGCGCCCGGAAATACTCCGGCGCCGCCGAGGCCAGCGTGAGATCCAGCCACCGGCGCCGGCCAGCCGGCGAGCCCCGCACGAGTTGCAGGTCCGACGAGGAAAACACCACGGTGGGAAACTGCCCGAGGTAGTCGCCGAGTTTTGTGACGCGCGTCTGGTCGCACCAGACCTCCTTGCCGTCGTGGCGGATCTTCACTGTGACGTGCGTCTCCCCCATCCGGGCCTGCTCGACGTGGCAGGCGATGGCGGCGCATTGCTGTCCGTGGCCGATCACGAGCTTTTGATCCGGGGTGCGAAACGAGCGCAGCGCCGAGATAAAGCCCGCCGCTTCGAGGAGGTTGGTCTTTCCCTGCCCGTTGGCGCCGACGAGGAACTGCTGCCGCCCGGAAAATTCGAGCGCGGCAAATCCCACATTACGAAAATGCCGGACCGTGAGTTTGCGCAGGCGCATGACGATTGAAAGTAGTGGGTAGCGAGTAGCGGGTAGCGAGCATGTTTCAACTCTCACTCCCGGCTGCCTGCCCGGCCAATTTTCTACTCGCTACCCGCTACTCGCTACCCGCTACTTTTTCGTATGACCTTCGAAGCCTCGCTCGCCGAGACCACGCGCACGCTCCAAGGCCTGCCGGCCATCCGCCCCGCCATCGACCGGGCCGGCGGGATGATTCTCACCACGCTGCAAAGCGGCGGGAAACTGCTCGTCTGCGGCAATGGCGGCAGCGCCGCCGAGGCGGCCCATTTCGCCACCGAGCTCGTAGGGCGCTATGCGAAGCCCCGCCGTTCCCTGCCGGCCATCGCGCTCTCTTCGGACGGCTCGCTCCTCTCGTGCATCGGCAACGATTTTGGCTACGACCAGGTCTTTGCCCGCCAGATCGCCGGTCTCGCCAAACCCGGCGACCTCGTCGTGGTGCTCACCTCCAGCGGCAATTCCGCCAACGTGATCGAGGCGCTGCAGGAGGCGAAAAAGCTCGGTCTCGAATCCGTCGCGTTCCTCGGCCGCGGCGGCGGCCGCGCCCGCGGCCTCGCCACGTGCGAGCTCATCATGCCCGGCGACAGCGGGGCGGCGGCGCAGGAGGCCCATCTGTTCCTGATCCATCACTTCTGCGAACTGATCGACGCGCAGTTTGCGTAGCCGCTCATCTGATTTCAGCACCGATCCCGGAGCTTGATCTCCCCGGCGAGGGACCCGAGCTTTGCCCCTTCCCGTTTTCATGACCTACGATGTGATCGTCCTCGGACTCGGCGGCATGGGCAGCGCCGCGATTTATCAACTGGCGAAGCGAAACAAGCGGGTCCTCGGCATCGAGCAGTTCACCGCCCCGCACGACCGGGGATCGAGCCACGGGAAAACCCGCGTCATCCGCCAGGCGTATTACGAGGACCCCGCCTACGTTCCGCTCTTGTTGCGAGCCTACGAACTGTGGCGCCAGGTCGAGGCGGAAACCGGCGCTTCCGTGCTCAGCGAGGTGGGCGGGTTGATGATCGGCCCGCCGGACTCCGACGTCGTCAAAGGGAGCGTCCGCAGCGCCCGGGAATACGGCCTGGCCCACGAGCTCCTCGAAGCGGCGGACATTCACCGCCGCTTTCCCGCGATCCAGGCGGATGCCGACACGGTGGCCCTCTATGAACGCAAGGCCGGGTTTCTCCGCCCCGAAGACTCTGTACGGGCCCATCTCGACCGCGCGGCCAGCCTCGGGGCCGAACTGCACTTCGAAGAACGCGCCCTGGGCTGGGAACCGGTGGGCACCGACCGCGTCCGGGTGACGACGGACCACGGCCAGTATGAGGCGGTGCGCTTGATTATTTCACCCGGCCCCTGGGCGCCGGGCATTCTGGCCGATCTCGGACTCCCGCTGGTGGTCGAGCGGCAGGTGCTTTACTGGTTCGATCCCGTGGGCGGAATCGGTCCGTTCCTCCCCGACCGGTTTCCGATTTTCATCTGGGGCACCGATGGAGGCGCGACCCCTTACGGGTTCCCGGCAATCGACGGCCCCCAGGGCGGCGTGAAGATTGCGTTCTACCGGGCGCCGGCGGAGGAAGTCTGCACACCGGAAACGATCGACCGCCGCATTCGCGAGTCGGAGATCGCCCAGATGCGGGAGGCGATTGCGGAACGCATCCCCGCGTTGAACGGCCGCTTCCTTACGGGCGCGACCTGCATGTACACGAACACGCCGGACAAGAACTTTATCATCACGCCCCATCCCCGCCATCCGCAGGTGAGCATCGCGTGCGGTTTTTCGGGTCACGGCTTCAAATTCTGCAGCGTCGTGGGCGAGATTCTGGCCGATCTGGCGGACCGGGGTGAAACCCGCCACGACATCGGCCTGTTCAGCCTCGCGCGGCTGAAGCGCGAGCGCTCAAAGCTCTAAAAGCTCGTAGCTACAAGCTCGCGGCTCGTTTGAGCTTGGAGCTCACTTCGAGAGTTCCGCTCCGCTATTAGCTTTTAATTCGATGCCCGGTTCCTAGCTTCGGTGGTGCATGAAGTCCGCGTTTATCACCGGTATCACCGGGCAAGATGGTTCGTATTTGACGGAGCATTTGCTGGCGCAGGGCTATGTCGTGCACGGGCTCGTGCGGCGTGCGAGTTTGTTCAACCGCTTGCGCATCGACCAACTGCGGCTGGGCCCAGCGGGGCAGGAGGGGCGGTTGCAGTTGCACTACGGGGAGCTCAATGACCCCACCTCGTTGCGGCGTCTCCTGCGCAAAGTCGCCCCCGCCGAGATTTATCATCTGGCGGGACAGAGTCACGTCGGCCTGAGTTTCGAGATTCCCGAGGTCACCTGCCATGAAAACGCGATGGCGACGCTCAGCCTCCTCGAGAGCTTGCGCGATCTCGATCACCCCGTGCGGATGTACCATGCGGCGAGCTCGGAAATTTTCGGTGCACCCAAAACCTCGCCGCAAAACGAGGATACACCCTGCAATCCCGTGAATCCGTACGGCTGCGCGAAGGCGTTCGCGACGCAGATGTGCCGGGTATATCGCGAGGCCCATGGCTTGTTCGTGTGCAGTGGGATCGCATACAACCACGAGTCACCGCGGCGCGGCGAAAACTTCGTCACGCGGAAAATCACCATGGCGGCGGCGCGCATCAAGATAGGGAAGCAAAAGGAGCTGATACTGGGCAGCCTCGAGGCGAGGCGCGACTGGGGCTACGCGAAGGAGTATATCGAGACGATGGCGCTGATGCTGCAGCAGGAGAAACCCGACGACTACGTGCTGGCCACGGGCGAGCCGCATTCAATCGGGGATTTCCTCGATGCGGCCTTCAGCCGGGTGGGACTAGAGTGGCGGCAGTACGTCAAGTTCGACGAACGGCTTGTGCGGCCCAAAGAGTCGCATCTCCTCGTCGGCGACGCGACGAAAGCCCGGAAGCATCTGGGCTGGGAAGCGAAGACGCGGATGAAGGCCTTGGCGGAGCTGATGGTCGACGCCGATTTGGCAGCGGTGAGCTGAAAAGCGGGCTGCGAGCTCTCAAAGCTTTTACATGAGCTACGAGCCTGTAGCTATCAGCTTTGAGCTTTCGATCAGTGATGAAAATAAAACCGGATCGCGGAAGCGCGGAAAGGCGGTGATCAACATGGATCGAAAGCTCGCAGCTCGGCGATTTCTGCTTCGGCGATCTGCTCAGAGTTTTTAGTGCTTCGAGGGCTTTTAGAACTACCAGCTTTCGGCCGACGCCAAGTGCGGGCTCGCACTGGCGTGCGAAACCGCCCAGAGATCATGGCATGAACCGCCGGTCCTTTCTCAAAATCTCTGCGAGCGCCGCTGCGACGGCGGCTTTTGTTCCGATTGCCCATGCCGCCCCGAAGCGTCACCTCCGCAAGGCGATCATGCATTCGACGATCGGCGTCAAGGGCACCGTTCTCGAACAGTTCAAGGCGATGAAAGCGGCCGGCTTCGAGGGCGTGGAGCCGCTGGGGGCCATGAATCGCGACGAGGTGATCGCCGCGTTCAAGGAGACCGGCCTGCAGGCCGCCAGCGTGTGCTGCCACATCCATTGGGTGAAGCCCCTCTCGGCGCCCGACGCCGCGACGCGCCAGCTCGGCTTCGACGGGCTCATCCACAGTTTGCACGACGCCCACGCCTACGGCGCCACGAGCGTGCTGCTCGTGCCGGGGGTAGCCCGCAACGGCGTCACCTACCAGCAGTGCTGGGATCGCTCGCTCCTCGAAGTCAAAAAGGCGATCCCCGTCGCGAAAGACCTCGGCGTGAAAATCGCCATCGAAAATGTCGGCAACGACTTCATCCTGGCCCCGGAGCAGGCGGTCGACTACCTCGACGCGATCAACAGCGAGTGGGTCGGCTGGCATTTCGACATCGGCAACGTCGGGCGGCGTGGTCCGGCCGCCGAGAAATGGATCAATCTCCTCGGGAAACGCATCGTGCGGCTGCATATCAAGGACTACAGTACGGCGCCGGTGGACCCGGCGGCGAAGGCGCTGCCGCGCCCGAAGCTGCTGGATGGCGGCACGAACTGGCCAGCGGTCATGGCGGCGCTGGACCAGGCCGGCTACAACGGCTGGGCCATCTCCGAGCAACCCCGCGACCAGGCGGAAAACGTCGCCACCGCCCGCGACCTAGCGCAGCGGATGGACCGGATTTTCGCGCTCTGAGCAAACATCGCGCAAAGCCCTCGAAGCTCAGAGCTCAGAGCTTGGAGCTGGGAGCACGGAATCGATCGAAAGCTCAAAGCTGATAGCTACAAGCTCCTAAGCGAGCGCGTCCGAAGGGAAGGATTCGCCACCCCGTAAGGCCGCGGGCCATACGACGTCGGCCGCGGCCATCCCGATAAACTGTCGTCGCTTCAGCACGGGGTATTTCGCAGGCGCTGTGATTATGAAACCTTCCTCCAATTACCAACTGCAACTCGGCGCGGCTGAACTCCACCCACGACATCCGCCACTGCCGGTGGAAAGGGAGCCCCCTCCTCCGTTCACCGCTTGGGCTTGATGAACAGGACTTCGCCGAAATCGATCCAGCCCTTTCTCAAATCGACGCGAAACCAGCCATCGCTGTTCTTTTTGTGGATGCGCACACCCGATCGCGGGCCGAACTCCTTGAGGTCGTACTGCACCCAGGTTTTGCCCATGTCCGGCGAGTAGATGAATCCCGTGGCATAAGTGGAGGCCGGGGCACAATGGGAGGCGATCATCACGCCGTCCTGAATGATCAGGTTCGCGGACTCGAACTCGGGGTTAAACAACAGCGTATGGGCGGCGCGGTTCGCGAGGTCGGCCGGCGCACAGGTGAAAATGCCCCGATCGTGCCGGGGCCCGACCTTGGGGCCGTTCGCGTCGGAGATCCAGTAGAGCTTGCCGTCGACGAAATTGATGCCGCCCGACTTGAAGCGCGAATCGGAGTCCACCGACAGGACGACCTTCCAGTCCCACGCATCCGCCCTCGCGTCATACGTGCCGCGCAACCAGTGGCATTCCTTGCCAATCCCGCGGTCGATATCCCCGGTGCAGGCGTAAAATGCGTTCTCGTCGGGATTATAGGCCACGCAGTGAACGTGCCGGCAGATGACCGGATTTCCGGCCGCACCCAGCAGCGTGCCCGGCTTCGCGCCCTTCTGCTGGAAACGCGCATTCTGCCCGAAGGAATAGGCGACCTTGATGGTCTGCCCGCTGTCGGTGGAATAGTAGATGTTCACTGGCACCGCGCCGCCGACGACATTGCAGTAGTTGCCCCACACGAGCATCTCCTGGCCGTTCACGTCCCACGTGTGCTCGCCATCCAGCGAGTGGAAATACCAGCCGGGCAGCTTGGGATCGACGGGCGGGTGCGGGAAATACGGCGAGCCGTCGCGACGCTGCACCTGGACGGGTCGATGTGATTTTAGATTGTCGGTGCTCAGAAAGATCCGCTCCCGGGTGGCGAAGAGGATGTTTCCATTCTTCAGGATGCAGCTGAACGTGATGTTGGCCGCCTCGGCGAACGCCGCGCGGTGCGGCCACGTCTTGCCGCTGTCTTCGGACAGCACGATCTGACCGTCGCCGAAGCCGAAGGCTTTGTTGTCCCGTTGCGAGTCGATGTAGGGCCAGGCCGGGCCCAGCCGATAATAAAAGTGTTCGGTCGAAGCCACCGCCGAGGACGCAGCGAGGAGTTTCCGCGCGCCCCCCAGCAACAGCATGCCCCCGGCCGTCGCGGCCGTGGTGGAGAGAAACTGGCGTCGGGTCGGGGATGGGGAAGGGTTCATGAGGTTGAGGGGATGCTTCAGTGTCAGCCAACCCCGCCGAGTCTCCCAGCTTTTTCCCACGCGAGGCACGGGTCGAAAACCCGCTGCGCGCCGACGCGCTAGGACGACTTGTTTCCCGGCGCCCGATCGGGCGCGTAAATGTCGGGCCGCGCCGCCACAAAACGGAAGATCAACGTCGCGACCACGGTGAGAACCGCCACCGTGCTGCCCAGCGCCCGGCCCCGCCAGAAGCCGGCGAACCAATGCGCAAAATCCGACAGCATCAGGGTCGCCGATCCCCCGATCACCCGCATCTCGCGCATATATTTTTTCGACGAACGGATCCCCTCCACCACCGGATCGACCACGTCCTCCGGAATCGTCAAATAAATGACGAGGGCCGCGCCCAGGCCGATCGCCAGCAGCACGACGGAGATGAAATTTATCTTTCGAGGGTTCAATCGCGCTCGAAAATGAAGCGCGGCGGAAATCGCCGCAACGACGATTCCACGCGGGCCGGCCCCGCCGCGTTTCACAGTGGAACCCGGCGCGGGACTGCTTTTCCATCCGGGTGATGTCATCGCCGGATTTGTCAACCGAGGCGGAGAGCGAGCCGCGGCCCGGAGACCTCATTGAGGTGGGGACCTACGCGACCCCGGCCGATGCTTTTCAGCACAGCCTGGTGGTGCTCGCGATGGGCTGGGCCTGCTGGCTCCTACCGGCGGACGACGGCCGCATTCGCCTGCTGGTGGAACCGACCGCCGCCGGGTCGGCGTGGGAGCAACTCGGCCGCTTCGACCGCGAGAGCCTGCACTGGCCACCACCACCGCTCGAAGCGGGCAAGGTTCCTCGCCTCACGGATTTCCTCAGTCCCCTGTTTTGGAGCCTGGGGGTCATCGCGGTTTACTGGGGTCAGGTCACGTGGCCGGCTTGGACCGGGGCCGGCGCGCTCGACGCGGAAGCAGTCTTCGAACGCCACGAATGGTGGCGGCCGGCCACCGCGCTGTTTCTGCACGCGGACGCCGACCACCTGGTCTCGAACGGGCTCAGCGGGATCCTCGTGTTTGCCGCCGTGCTGGCGACGCTCGGGCGCGCCCGGGGCTGGGGGCTGCTCGCGCTTTCGTCGGTCGCGGGGAATTTCGCCGTGGCCGCCATGAACTATCCCGCCGCCTACCGGTCCCTCGGAGCCTCGACCGCGATCTTTGCCGGGCTCGGGCTGTTGACCGGCCGCGCCATCCGCATCGTCGTCCGCGCCGATCATCCGCACCGCTGGCGCTCGGTGTTCGTTCCGCTGGCGGCGGGCCTGACCGTACTCGGCCTCTACGGTGCCGGCGGGATCCACATCGACGTCCTCGCGCACGTGACCGGATTCGGCGCCGGCCTGCTGATCGGATTCTGCGCCGTGGTGCCCTCGGCCAAACGACGGGCCGCCTGATGATCCGGCCGGCGCGATCGCGATTCAGGCTGTTCGCGCGCCCCGAAGCCGCCACAGTTTCGCCGCCCTCCTCTTTCGCCCCTCCAATGTCCACTCACCCGATTTTCGATTCCGGCAACGAAGCGATCTACGCGTTGCGCACCACCGCGCCCGGCCCGACCGGCCACCTGCCGCTCGAGGCGGCCCAGCTCCGCGCGATGGCCAGCGGCGACCTTTTTGGTTGGACGCAAAACGCCGGCATGGGCTGGGCGCCCGGAGCGATGCGCGGGAAGCAATTTCTGATCCTGAGCACGCAGGGTGGCATCCGCGCGCCCGACGGCACGCCAATTGCCCTCGGTTACCACACCGGTCATTGGGAGGTCGGGCTGCTCATGGAGGAGGCCGCGCGCACGTTCTCCGCGCACGGCGCAATTCCCTTCGCCGCGTATTGCAGCGATCCGTGCGACGGCCGCACCAACGGCACGGCCGGCATGCTCGACTCCCTCGCCTACCGCAACGACGCCGCCATCATCTTCCGCCGCCTCATCCGCTCGCTCCCCACCCGCCACGGCGTGCTCGGCGTGGCGACGTGCGACAAGGGCCTGCCCGCGATGCTGCTCGCCCTCGCCGGCTCGCCCGATCTCCCGACCATCCTCGTGCCCGGCGGCGTGACGCTCCTCGCCGAGGAGGCCGAGGACACCGGCAAGGTGCAGACGCTCGCGACGCGCTTCGCGCGCGAGGAAATCACCCTCGACCACGCCGCCGAGATGGGCTGCAAGGCCTGTGGCTCCCCCGGCGGCGGCTGCCAGTTCATGGGCACGGCCGCGACCAGCCAGGTCGTCGCCGAAGCGCTCGGCCTCACCCTCCCGCACGGCGCCCTCGCGCCCTCCGGCGCCGAGATCTGGCGCGACCTCGCCCGCCGCTCCGCCCTCGCCCTGCTGGAGTTGGAACAGCGCGGCACGAAGACCCGCGACCTTCTCACCGTCGATTCGATTCACAACGCCATGGTCACCCACGCGGCCTTCGGCGGCTCCACCAATCTCACGCTCCACCTCCCCGCCATCGCGCACGCCGCCGGCCTCCCCCGCCCCACCGTCGACGACTGGGCGCGAATCAACCGCTCCGTCCCGCGCCTCGTCGACGTCCTCCCGAACGGCCCGAAGCACTACGCCACCGTGCAGGTCTTCCTCGCCGGCGGCGTGCCCGAGGTGATGCTCCACCTCCGCGACGCCGGTCTCCTCAAGCTCGACGCCCGCACCGTCACCGGCCGCACCCTCGGCGAAAATCTCACGTGGTGGGAAACGTCCGCGCGCCGCGTGCGCCTCCGCGCCAAGCTCACCGCCCTCGACGGCATCGACCCCGACGACGTCATCATGTCGCCGACGCGCGCCCGCGAGCGCGGCCTCACGAGCACGATCACGTTTCTCCGCGGCAACCTCGCCCCCGAGGGCGCACTCGTGAAGAGCACCGCCATCGCCCCCAACGTGATCGGCGCAGATGGTATTTACCTCCACGAAGGCCCCGCGCGCGTCTTCACGACCGAGGCCCGCGCCATTGCGGCGCTCAAATCCGGCAGCGTAAAAGCCGGCGACACGATGGTCCTCATCGGCCTCGGCCCCGGCATTGGCATGCCCGAGACCTACCAAATCACCTCTGCGCTGAAATACGTGAAGGAAGGCAAACGCATCGCGCTCGTCACCGACGGCCGTTTCTCGGGCGTATCCACGGGAGCCTGCCTCGGCCACGTGAGTCCCGAAGCCTGGGCCGGCGGCCCCATCGGGAAAGTCCGCAACGGCGACCTCATCCGCGTGCGCGTCGACACCCGCACGCTCGAAGGCTCCGTCGATGTCCTCAACATCCCCGAGTCCGACTTCGCCGCGCGCCCCATGCACCCCGACCTCGCGATGGACCCCCGCGTCCCCGCCGACACCCGCCTCTGGGCCGCGCTGCAGAATGCGAGCGGCGGACCCTGGGGCGGCTGCGTCTACGACGTGGAGCGCATCACCCACTTGCTGCAGGCGGGTGCGAAGGCGGAACAAGCCTCGTTCGCAGCGAAAGCCGGAGCGCCGTAGCATTTCCTCCGGCTTTTCTCAGATCGCCGGTCGGGTTTCCCCTCAGCGCGGCTTCACGCTGTAGCGATCGATCGTGTCGCCCTTGAGGCTGATGGCTTCGAACTGCGCGCCGGCGCCAGTCAGGCGCGCCAGGATGAAATGATTGAGCGGCTCCGCTTTCTCCAGATACCAGCGCTTCTCCGCCGCATCCTCGGCCACGCCGCTCACGAGCACGCCCCATGAGCCGTCCCCCAGGTAAACGGTCCCGTTCTGGGGATCCTTTTTGCCGTCCTTGATCGGGTAGGTGCGTTTGTAGTTGTGGTCGTGATTCTCAAACACGACCGGCAAATGGTGCTTTTCGAACAGCGGCACCCAATTGCGGCGCCCACCCACGACGCTCGGATCGGTCTGTGACCGCAGCGACGGAAATGCGGGCACGTGGTAGACAGGAAAAACATACGGCAGCTTCGCCCGCGCGCCGAGCGTCTGGTCGAGCCACGCCGCCTGCGCGCCGTCCTGCGGATTGTTGTGGCCCGAATCGAGCAGGACCACGCTCAGGTAGTTGCCGACGTCCATCACGTTGTAGCCCGGCTGTCCCGGGAACGCGAAGAAGCTGAAAAAATAGGGCGCGATCTTCCGGCGGGTCGCGTCGTCCTGAACATAGGGCCCCTTCAGCAGCGCGGTGATCTTCGCACTCGCGTAGTAACCACCGGTCGTCTCGTGGTTGCCTGTGGTCAGGAGCACCGGGATCCGCCGGCCGTCCTTCGTCACGAAGGATTTTGTCAGCGAATCGAAGAAACCGTACCAGCGGCCGAGGCGCTGCCGCTCGCCGTCGTCATAGGCGAGGTCGCCGCCCCACACCGCAAAGTCGGGATCGTAGGACGCCGCGAGCCGGTTCATCCGCTCCGTCCAAACCCCGTAGCCCACGTCGCCGCCCATCGCGATGCGCACTTCGCGCGTGAGCGCCTTCGGAAGCGTGCGGAAGCGATCCACCCGGCCCTCGGCATCGAAACGAAATTCGTACAGCGCGTCCGGCTTCAGGCCGATCAGCTCGACCCGGTGAATGGTTCTCCCCTGCGGTGCGAACGGCTGGCTGTAGCCGTCGCGATGCAGGCCTTGCATGCGCTCTTCTACAAACGGATACGGTTCGCTCTTTCCGGTCGCCTTAATCCACGCGCCCGCCCCCAGGGCCCGATACTCCAGCACCGCGGTTCGCACCTTGGCCACCACGGGGATGGTGATGGGGATCTGGTGCTGGGCCTCGCTCTTCACAAGTTCGATCTCGCCGTCCTCACCGTCGATCGAGTGCCAGTCGATCGTCATCGTCGTGGTCGGATCATGCTGCCAAGTGAGAAAAATGCCGGAGGGAACGAACGGCTCCGCGAAAGCGAGAACCGTAAACGCGGTGAACACCGCCAGAAAGCGAATGAGTTTTTCCATGGGAAACGGGCGCAATCCTTGCGCGGCGAACCTGAGAAAGGAAAGCAATCATCCGACCGGCGCGGTGGCGACCGCCCCGCACCGCACTGTCACCCGGCCGGCCGATCCCGGCGCCTCGCTTGACCCGTCTCAATCCCGCGCCAATCCTCCTGACCTGACCCCGAAAATTTGAGCCGCCTTGGGTGTTAGTCTGGGCCAAGAAAAAGGCCCAGACCATGAAAGGCAAAAAACAGACGACGGAAGACAAGATCCGCATTTTGCGGGCGGCCGACGGCGGCAAAAGTATCGTGGAGATCTGCAAGGAAAAGAACATCTCGGAGCAGACCTACCACCGTTGGAAGCGACAGTTCGGCATGATGGAGGTCAACGCGGCGAAGCGCCTCAAGGAACTGGAGCGGGAGAACACGGAGTTGAACGAAATTGCCTTTGACGCGTTCACCATGAAAATCGAGCGCGGGGCCCACCTCAACCTGAGGCTGACCACCGTCGAGTTCCTGTCGCCGTCGATGCGTTTGAGCGGCAGCGCCGCACAGGTGAACTCGGGCGACCTCTGGCGGATCCTTGGCGCCGCGGCGGCGCGGGGCGGCCGCGGGCGCTTTCCTGCGATAAGTCGCCGGCAAAGCCGGGCCGCACCTACCGCGGCAACAATTCCTCGGCGTGCGCCAGCGCGCTCTTCGCCGTGCGGTCGCCCAGCATTCGCGCGAGTTCGCTCACCCGCGCCTTCCGGCTGGCCTGGATGGGCACGATCGAAACCACCGCGCGATCCTTCGACTGATCCTTGGCCACCACCAGATGACACGGCGCCTGAGCCGCCACCTGCGGCAGGTGGGTCACGCACAGCACTTGATGACTGCGCGCGATCCCGGCCATTTTCTCCCCGACTACGCGTCCAATCTCGCCGCCGACGTTGGCATCGACTTCGTCGAACACGAGCAGAGGCACATCGTCGAGATCCGCGAGCACGGTCTTGAGTGCGAGCATGACGCGGGCGAGTTCGCCGCTCGATGCCACCCGGTTCAACGGTAGCGGCGCCTCGCCGACGTTGGGCGAAAACAAAAACTCACAGGAGCAATCGCCGGCCGGCCCCAGTTCGGGCAGCGGCACGATCCGCACCTGAAACTCCGCCTTCTGAAAGCCAAGCTGGAGGATCGCGCACGCCGCGACTTTCGCCAGGTCCCGCGCGGCCTTTTCACGAACGGTCCGGAGGGTCTGCGCATCTTTCTTTGCTGCGCGCGCCGCGGTGCCGATCTGTTGTTCCAGACGGCCAAGCGTGCCATCGAGATCGCCCTGCACCTCGAGCCGGCGCCGCAGTTCGTCCCGCGCGGCCGTCACGGCGCGCATGTCGCCGCCATGCTTGCGCTTCAGCTCGAGCCACGTCGTCATCCGCGCCTCAAGCTGCTCGGCCTGCTCCGGATCGAACTGCAATTCGTTGCCGAGCGCGGAAAATTCGGCGCCGAGGTCGTTCAACTCGACCACGGCCGAGGCCAGCCGGTCCGCCAGGGGCTTGCTGGCGGCATCGATGCCCTCGAGTTGCCGCGCCTCGCGCAACAGCGCGGCCACCCGGCCCTGCACGCCCTCCTCGCCCGTCAGCCCGGCAGCCAGCGCCGACGCGAGCTCAATCAATTCCTGCGAGCGGCTCATGCGCTGGTGATCGCGCTCAAGCGCCTCGATCGCCTCGTCGGTCAGCTCCAGTGCGTCGATTTGCGCGAGCTGGTTGCCGAGAAAATCGATTTGATCGGGCGACAATTTCGTTTCGCGGGCGATCCGGTCGCGTTCGGCGAGAAGTTCGCGCCACGTGCGGTAACTCGCCCGGTAGGTGACGGCGGCCTCCCCGGCCCGGCCGAAAAGATCGAGCAACTCCAGTTGGCAGCTCTCCTTGAGGAGGCGCCGCGGCTCGCTCGGCCCGTGAAAATCGACCCAGTGCTCGCCGAGGCGCTGCAATGCGGCGAGCGTCGAGAGGCTGCCGTTGACCGTGATCTTCGGCGGCTTTTCGCGCGGCAGGCTGCGCTTGAGGATCAGCCGGCCGTCCTCGCACGGCGGCAGGTCGAGTTCCTCCAGCAGCGCATTCATCCGCTTCGCGTTCTCGAAATACAATCCGGCCTCGACCTCCGTCGCCGCCGCGCCCTGGCGGATGATGGTCTTGTCCGCGCGCTCGCCGGCCAGCAGGCTCAAAGCCCCGAGCAGGATGCTCTTGCCCGCGCCGGTTTCGCCGGTCACCGCGGTGAACCCCGCCTCGAAGTCGAGCGCCACTTCTTCCAGCAAAGCGAGGTTCTTGATCCGGAGCGACTGAAGCATCCCGCATCTGCGCACGAAATGGCCGCGGCTTTCAAGCGCCTCATTTTTACTTTTCGCATCCACCACCGCCTTGAACCCGCAATTGATGCGAATGCATACCCGTCGGCGGCCGCATGGCTCACCAGGCTCCGTCGTCAGGCAAAACCGGCTCCGTTCTTTTCGACGGCTTTTTGCTTGCGCGAGCCATGCCTCACAGTGCTTATTCCCCCCTCCAAATTTTGCGGACCTTTAGCTCAGTTGGTTAGAGCGTTTCCTTGACATGGAAAAGGTCACTGGTTCGAGTCCAGTAAGGTCCACCAGTTTCGGAACCCATTAGCCTTTAGTGATTAACGGGTTTTTTGTTTCCAAAAAACGAAAAGTTACAGCGCAGGGCACAGCAGACGCGCCGTTGTTCGACGATGTGCGCTGTTGTGCGTGATTGGTGATTCTTTCACCTTTTGAGAGGGCATGGGACGGCCCGTGGGATAAATCGAGGAGGTGAACAATCTTTTCCCTTCGGCCCCATCACTTGCGCGGACCACCTCCCGCATCCAACTCACGTCAGGATGTTGGTAGCCTCAAATGGCCCGATTCTACGTCGCCCCCAGAGCGCGCACCGGCCAGAGGACCGGAACCAACTCCCACCCGCTTTTCCGCCCCCCACCCCCCCCGGGGCCACAGGGCATGATCTTGGGCACCCCGCGGACTTTGGTGCCATTTTAGCTATTCACCGTTTTCAATTGGCATTGCGATTAGGGAAACGACGACGGGAAAGCCCGTGCCTCGTGGAGTTGTGCGATTGGGGTTGGCCCCCTCTTAAGCGGTGCTTATCCGCGTGCTCACGAGGATGAGAGCTCGTCATCCACTGGCTAGAGCCCTGTCAGTCTGAACAAGTTAGCGCGGTCACACACTCCCAATTACGCGGTCACGGCCTAACCACACAGCGTGACTCAGAATCTACCGACGAAAGTCTTGTGGGTTCGACCCCCACCCCGGGTACCAGTTGAGCGCAGGTGCGACCAGCTTCAGTCTGAAGCGGTTAGCGAGAACGACCGGTGGGCGGGGAAAACGCAGACAGCGGGGAGGTCGCGGGGCGGTAAAGGAGGTCACACTTCCGGAGGCTCCTTTCTGCTCAGCGTCAAAAACAATCCCTCGGTCTCCGATTCTCATAAAGATATCGGCCTTCACCGCGGTGTCTGGACACTCATGGGATCTCAAGGATTGTCCCGGCGATGTGCTGGACGATGCCAGGACGGTTGAAGTAATAGCTGACTAGGACGTGTTTGGCATCGATCTGCTCAGACCATGGGTAGCCCAGATCGGGACCACCGCCATCGTCACGGAGGACAATTTCGGGCGCGGCTGCGAAGTCGGTGCACTCCGCGTTGAGAATCCGGGCGCGGATACCATACGGCGGATGCCGGTAGCCATAGACCAACAGCACACGTTGATCGGGCAGTTTGAGCGCATGCAGAGGATGACCCTTGAAGCCCATTCCCTGCCACGGCTGAAAACTTTTCCCTCCGTCGAGCGAGCGAGCGATACAAGCCTGGTCGTCGTAGTCCTCCGAGCGCAGAAAGGCCACGATATCCCCTTTCGGGGTTTCATACACCGAGGTTTCGTCGAACCACTCCTTGGAGTCGGAGGCACCACTCGCGACCGGGCAGGAGTAGTCCCACGTCAAACCTTTATCAGATGAGATGAGCAGGTGAGTAGAAGCGCGGATGGGTTTCACCCGATCGAACGAGGCCACGACCCAAAAAATGCGACCGTCGCGTCCCTCATGCAGCGCGCCACGATTGAGCGCGGGCAGAAGCTGCCCATGCGGTGTAAAGAACACTTCAGAGGAAACCGGAGGCGGAGAAAATGGCCCAGTCCAGCTTTTTCCTCCGTCAACCGAGCGTAGATAGTAACCACCAAAGCTGACTACGCCGGGGATATTTTGGAAGAACGGGGTCTTCAGTTTAGGCATGCCGTCCGCGCGAATGAAGCTCCATCCATAGCTCATACAAAGCAGGGTGCCGTCGCGGAGCTGCAGCAAACAGGGATCCTGGGACCCGCCGAACGGATGAGCGAAGATGGGTTCGGGGGTTGCAGACCAGGTGGCGCCCCCGTCGCGCGAACGGACCCCTACGATATTAGCGTTGGCATCGACGTGGTGGTTCCTGGCCTCACCGTAAGCATGACGGTTAGGTGCACGACGGAAAGCGACCAGCAGCTCACCGTCCGGCCGTCTGACGACCGACGGGAACGTAGCGTGGAATAGAGGGTCGCTGTAAATCATAACGTCGCGTATCTTGCGCCCCGGAAATTTCTCGGGGGCGGCGACAAACGGTTGAGGAGCGACAAGGGCGAACCCCGCCGCAACGGTCATAAGCAACGATCGGTTGTACATAAAGGTTATGATTTTCGGTAGAGAGTCAAAAGTGCTTACTGATTGGAAACTGGATTGGCGCTGGGAGAGGGGTCTAGCGGCCGGCCAAGCCGACGGCGCGGGCGGTGATGCCTGTCGAGCCCTTACTATGGATCGTATTTGGGTGAAAGTTCAGGCGTGGCGATCGGGGTCGACTTCGGCCAAGGCGACCGAGATGGGTTCGCCACAGACAAGTGGCTTACACGACGAGCAAGCACGCCGTGGTGGGGCTGACGAAGGCGCTCGCGCTGGATCACTCGCACACGGGAGTGCGGTTCAACGCGATCTGTCCGGCGCGCACGGAGACGCCGTTCGTGCAGGCGCGCATCGCCGAGTACCCCGATCCGGAGCAGGCCCGACGGGAGATGGCGGCGACTCAGCTCAACGGCCGGATGGTGCGGACCGACGAGATCGCAGCGGCGGCGCTCTACCTCGCGGCTGATGAGTCGGCGATGGTCACGGGGAGCAACTTCATGATCGACGGCGGCTGGTCGGCGGGGAAGTGAGCGCGGCGCGGGTGTGATCGGTCGCCCGGTTTGACGCTGAACGCGACGGGGGCTTCGCGTCTCCAGGGGCGCGGCGGGCGCGGGCAGGCTAGCGACGGCGGACCGATGCTTGACCGCGGTCGAAATTTTCCCGGCTTCGGTCAGGATGGCGGAATTTCCATCAGTTTCTCGCCCATGCGGATGCGATCGCCCGACTGCAGAGATTGGCAGAGCCAGAATCCTTTCGGCGCAAACATGATGATTGTCGAGCCGTGCTCGAACCAGCCGAGTTCTTGGCCCCGGGTCACGCGGGTGGAGCAGGGGATTTCGTTCGGCACCGGCCAGCGGAGGTGCAGGAGCACATTTAAGAAATGCAGGCGGATGGCCGCGACGAGGATCGCGGCCACAGCGACGAGCGCGAAGGGCCGGCCGTCGTCGCGGCGCAGGCGGACGACGGCGCGTTCGTTGCGGCAAAAAAGTCGTTCGACGCGTTTCAGCGCGATGGGGTTTACGTTCCAGGTGTCGCCGCTGATGTAGGTGACGTGCTCGACGAGCGCGTCGGCGGGCGCGTGGAAGCGGTGATACATCGTCGAGGTCAGCCGCAACGTGACGTAGCAGCCGTCGCGGAACGGTTCGGCGGCGGCCTCGCTGCCGAAGAGGTCGGCGAGCAGGTAAGGAAAGCCTTTGGCCTGAAAAATCCGCGTGCCTTCGACGGCGCCGCAGGCACCGATGATCCCGTCGCAGGGGCTCACCATGACTGCGGGGTCAGGGTTGACCGGGCGGGCGCCGGGGCGGAGTTCGCGCGTGAAGCAGTCGTGGAGGCTGGCGAATTTGGTCTGCTTGGCTTCGCTGAGATCGAGGTCGGTGAACAGGCGCCAGGTGGCGATGGAACAGCGGGCGACGAAGGGGTGCCGGATTCTGCTAAAGCGGCCCATCATCCGCGTGAGAAACACGCGGGGAAGGCGGTTGGTGAGGAGAAAGTTCAGGTCCTCTTGCAGGAGGAGTTTGTCGCGCAATTGTTTCAATCGGGAGTGCGTTGTCGGTTTGGCAACGGCGGATTCGGTGGGCATAGTAGGGTTTCCCATGGTCGATCTAGTTTTGAAGTATGCGGTGGGTTTTGTCGCGGCGGGGTCGGTTTTTCACCTCGCTCGCCGTCGGCTCCAACTTTCGTTCGCGAAGCACCGCTCGCTCGCGGGGCATTCGCGGATGGCCAAGCGCGTGGCGGGGCTGTTGCCCGGATTCTCGTATGATGAGGAACGGTTTTTCTCGGCGGACGATGCGCCGGCGGACGTGGGGGCGCGACGGCGGGAAAGATTCGGCCGGTTGGCGCGGCATTTCGCCGAGCAGCATCCGCGATCCATCGCGCAATCCGTCGCGGCCGGTGAACGAATTTCCGACCTCCAGTTTACGCGAACCTACCGGGTGCCGTTTCCGTTTAGCCGATATTTCCGCGAGCACCTGAAGCTGGGCGGATTCTTGGCGTCGAGCGACGGAGTGATGGTGACCGATCTCGACGGCCGGCGTTTCTACGATCTGACGGGCTCGTATGGGGTGAACCTGATGGGTTACGATTTCTACAAATCCTGCATGGCCGAAGGCAGCGAGCGGGTGAAGGAACTCGGGCCGGTGCTCGGCGGTCTGCATCCGTGCGTGGCGTGGAATGCAGAGCGGCTTTGCGAGATTTCCGGGCTGGATGAAGTTTCGTTCCACATGTCGGGCACCGAGGCGGTGATGCAGGCGGTGCGACTGGCGCGCTACCACACACGCCGGAAGCAGATCGTGCGGTTCTGCGGGGCTTACCACGGTTGGTGGGACGACGTGCAGCCGGGTCCGGGCAATCCCCAGCCGCCGGGAAAAATCTACACGCTGAAGGAAATGGACGAGGCGACGTTGCGGGTGCTGCGCACGCGGAACGACATCGCGTGCGTGCTCGTGAATCCCATCCAGGCGCTGCACCCCAACGTCGCCGCGCCGGGAGACTCGTCGCTCGTGGACGGCAGTCGGCGGGCGGCCTTCGACCGGGCGGCTTACACGGCCTGGTTGAAACAACTGCGCGAAGTCTGCACGGCGCGCGGCATCGTGCTGATTTTTGACGAAGTATTTCTGGGCTTCCGGTTGGCTCGGGGCGGCGCGCAAGAGTATTTCGGCGTCCGCGCGGATCTCGTGACCTACGGGAAAACGCTGGGCGGAGGTTTTCCGGTCGGCGTGATCTGCGGGCGGAAGGATCTGATGCGGCGGTTTAGAGAGGAGCGGCCGGCAGATATCTGTTTCGCGCGCGGCACCTTCAACGCGCATCCGCACGTGATGGCGGCGATGCAGGTTTTTCTGGAGCGTCTGGAAACGGATGAAGTCAAAGCGCTGTACGCCGGGATCGACGAACGCTGGAACGGCCGGGTGGCGCGGCTCAACGAACGCCTGCGGTCGGCCCAAGTGCCCGTGCAGGTGGCCAATCTCTCCACGGTGTGGACCGTCTTTTATACGATGCCGTCCCGCTACCACTGGATGTTCCAGTTTTATCTGCGGGCGGAGGGGCTGGCGTTGAGCTGGATCGGCACGGGGCGGCTGATTTTCAGCCTGAATTACACTGAGGCCGATTTCGAGGAAGTGGCCGCGAGGTTTGTTCGGGCGGCTCAAGCGATGCAGGCGGACGGTTGGTGGTGGGAGAACCCCGGAGCGACCGACCGCCTCATCCGGCGCAGCGTTCTCAAGGAAGCGTTTTGGCCTCGGTCCCTTCCTCGGAATTAATCTCGTCGCCGTGGGCGTTGACGTGATCCATCGGATCGATCAGCTCGCCCTTGAGCAGGGCCAGCGGTGATTTGCGGTAGAGCATGAAGTCGTGGAACGGGTCGGTCGCGATTTTGAACATCCAGACCAGGCCGGTCATCACGTCCTTGATGAAGAAGAGATGGATCGTGCGGAACAGCAGTCCGCCGATGCCGATGTAGAGCCACGCGAGGCCGACATCGTGCAGGTAGCCGTTCAGGCCGACGGCGGGCTCGATCAGGCCGAAGAGCGACGGGGTGAGGAACAACACGAGCGGCGAAAGCGCCCAGATGGACATGAGGACGACCTTGCGGCTCAGGTTGTAGCCGATCTTGATGTCTTCCTTGTGATCATGGGTAGCGTGATTGACGTGATCGTAGTCGCGGGGCTCGAAGAAGAAGTGCCCGGACTGCCGGGTGGTCATCGAAATGCCCCAAGCGAGCAAGCCGGCCAACGCGGGATCGGTGAAGAGAATCGCGTACGAAGCGATAAAGAAGCAGGCGCTAATAAAGTGCAGCGACTGGTTGATGCGGCTGTGGTGGTAGTAGCGGTGGTCGTCCCACCGCTGAACTCTTAGGGCTTCGAGATAGGTGTTCACTTGTTGGAGCATGTTGTAGGTAGCCGGTGGAATCCCGGGCTGACGGGTGCTGCGAGGCGCAGCGGGCAGGCCATCGCCTGCTTCCGGTTTCGAACCTTGGCGTCTCGGTCAGCCTAGGGCGAGCACTCGCGAGGAGTTCACACAGATGTAACGTAACGCCGGGGCCACGGAGGCGGGCGGGGGCGGCACCCCGCCAGCTGCTGGCCACGACTTGCGGATAAGCCCCGCCAACCCGCGCCTAAACCCTCGTGGCGGCAAAAATCGCCTCCGCTTCGCGCCCGCGCCCGCCGGGCCGTTGTTACTTTTGCCCTATGGTGCGGGCACGGCCCCGGCTCTAAACTTACTCTTCCCAAAACTTCGGGCCTGACGTTGTCTTACCGATCCGTTGTTTTCCTTTGATCGACCTACACTCATGAAATCTAACCGACTCCTCCTTGGGCTGCTCACCACCGGCCTCGTGTTCGCCCCCGCCAGCGTCACCGCACAGACGACATCGGCGGCCGCCCCGGCCAAAAAAGCGGAGCCGACGCCGACTACGGCCCCCGCTCCCGCGGCAGCGCCAAAATCGGCCGACCCAGTGGAAGCCGCCAAGCTCAACGCCGCCCTGCGCCTCGATGCCGTCGAAGTCCTCGGCATTTCCAGCAATCAAGGAGGCGTTTGATGCGCTGGCTGATAACAGGGAGGAGTTCACAGCAGTCGTGCGCCCAGTAACAGACCCTACAACTGGTTTGCGCACTACATCGAGGACTTCGCGCAAAACCAGTAAGTCTGCAACTTCTGTGACAGGACCTAGCTACACTCGCTTTTTAAGCACCATTAGCCGAGATGACTATCAGAATATCTTTCATCTTCTGGGTCGCGGGGAGAGCCGGGAGCGCAGAGAAATTATATTAGGCGATAGCCCCCATAATCATACACCTGAGATCGCATTTTACCGATACGCGTTGCCAAAAGATACTTTTGATAACTTGCGGAGTCGAACACTACCGGCACAACATGATGCAGACCTGTGGTGCGATATTAAGATTAGGTTGATGTCCGAAGCAGGAGGCGTCTTGGGTGTTGCCACTGTTTATTTAGCGATGAATACAATGCCGAGCAATGAACGTGATTTGCAGCCCTACTACATGGGTCCGATTCTTCGAAGCTTTGGGCTGAGCTCGCCCCGCAGATATAATATTTCTCGAAGTAAGATAGGATCTTCTGGGACGATAGATCCACAGTTTTTAATTAACGGCCGACTTGAGGCGGGGCCTGCGCTGCTGGTCACGAAAGGGGTCGGGGACTCAAAAGATATTATAACCACAGGGGGTGGAATATATACTATCCCGATAGAAATTAACGAGAATGATATTAAAGCAATCTCTGCCGTTAGAATAGAATTTATTCCAAAAACTCCGCCGCGTCACCTTAGTCTAATACTCCGGTAATCCCGTTACCCCGCGTATTCTCGGTAGCTCACCAGCGCTCACCCATTAAATCCCACCGCTCACCGGGATTTCCTCACGCGATCCCTCTGAATCCACACCGGACGAGGGGATTTCCTCTTAGTTCTCGATATCGTGAGCCAGTGACCTCAGTAGAGCATCGCGAAATATCGTGCCGGTACTCACACGAGCCTTAGTGGATTCGGCGAGATGATTGAACCGGTTAGCATCGGTGTCCTTGCCGAATTCTGCATCCCCTTGCCGACGTTTCGTCCAAACCACCTTAACCCAATCTTGCAGTTCACTCAGGGCCTCTTGTTTGCGTAACAAATAACACAATTCGTAATCGAATTTACCGGTGGTGACCATGTCGCGATATAATTTCTCAAGGTTCTCGGCTTTATCGGGCAGTTGTAATCCCATCGAATAATAATCGAGTTCAGCCTCGGTGGGTACCGCGATGTAATCCGCGGGAATAGCTTCGGAGGTTTTCTTCTTGGATTTACCCAACGTACCCGCACGCGAAATCCGGACAGGCTCGATCCGATTAATATTTTCTACGCGCTCATCAAAACGCGGTCTATCCGGTTTAAACAGGACTTGCTCGATGAGTGCGTTGATCGATTTATCTAATAATTGAGATGAGGTCATACCGCATACTTACGGTTTATCATCACCTTCTTCCCTCCACAGTTGGGAGTCATCGAAGTGTGGGGTTACCTCGTGTCTTAAATCCTCCACCAATTTCAGAAGAAAATCCGAACGGGGAAATAAATGATTTTGGATTTCATGTTTTATATCATTCCTGACGTCATAAAATTCCATATCGATTCCGTGGGCAGTCATCCAACCGGCAAATTCTTTCCGACGAAAATTCTTACCCACCTTGTCTAACCCCCACCGACCTTGGGCAAAAGCACCCGCCATCGTCTTTTTAAATAATGATTTTTCGGTCTCTTGAGTCGGGGTGCGAGTGAGGTTGCCCCGATTTGACGGACACGAGTTGAGCCCAAAGAAAGGACTCAACCATGACGAAGAAGAAGGAAGCCGGGGCAACGCCCCGGCAGTATGACGCCGCGTTCAAGGACGAGGCTGTGCGCATGTGGCTGGCCAGCGGCCAAGC
>CANEVO010000011.1 GCA_947442255.1 Opitutia bacterium | reverse complement strand
TCGGCGGCCTGCCGGGAGGCGGGGAGGCGGCCCAACTGACGGTGGATGAAATTGTGGCGGCATTCCATGCCTTGGCGCCGGATCGCGAGCTGGACCTGGTGACGATCGTGCATCACGCCAATGCGATGGTTTCCGCACTGGGCCAGAGAATGAGTCCCGCGATGGGCATCGGCACAACGCTGACGTTCGGCATCGTGCGGGCCGGTGCGCTCCAAATCGCGCATGTCGGCGATTCCCGCTGCTACGGAATCTGCCAGAGGGAATTTGTTCGGATGAGCGAGGATGACTCGGTGGAGAATGAAGCGCGGCTGCGTCGCGCCGGGGGCGATGTCGTCTATTATCATGAAGCCAACTGCAACGCCCCGACACGGTGCATCGGCCAACCGACGCCGCCGGAGGTGGATGTCAGCCAGCGAGCCCTGTCGGCCGGCGACCGGATCGTTTTCTGCACCGATGGCATCACCCGCATGATCTCGGATTCGGAGATCGCCGACATTCTGAAGCGGCACGACGCGCCTCAGGCGGTAGTCGACGAATTGGTCGCGCTCGCGGTGCGGCGGGGCGGTCCCGACAATGCGACCGGCGTCGCGTTCTTCGTGAATGCGGTGTGACGACGCGCGTCACCCAGTTTCAGGCGATGGTGGATCGGGATCCGGGGAATCCCATGTTCCGATTCAGCCTGGCGCAGGCGCTGGCCGCCGAAGGCAGCGGCGCCGAGGCACTCCTCCACTTCGAATTCTGCGCGGGCACAAAGGCCGACTGGATGATGCCCCGCATCCTTGCGGGCAAGCTGCTCGTGCAACTGGGTCGTGCCACCGAGGCCCGGCCGCATCTCGAAAGCGCCTTGGTGCTCGCCTGCGACCAGCACCACGAGGATCCCGAGCGCGAGTTGCGCGCGCTCCTCGCCGAGATTTAGCGGCCGATAAACTGGCGTAGCCGTCCCGCCGTCGGGGACGAGCGTTGAGAGCCCGGGAGTTCGTAGTTCCGCCTTCAGGCGGAATGGCCGCCGGAGGCTTAGCGCCGCGGAGCCGCAACGTGCGCGAAGCGGTCACGGCATTTTATTTCGACCGGCCCGCTCCGGCCCGCGTGCGCCTGCACCTCGTGCGCGACGAAGTGCACCATTTCTGCTTGCCGCCGATTGTCCACCGAGCGTAATACCGCCCACTCTTTCGATTCCCGAGAAGGTCTGGAATGAGGTTCTTTCCCACTCCGTTTGCTCGCTCATCGTTTCTTACGTTATCACCGGCACGGCGATAAACTGTAGAAGACGACGGTCGCAGGCGGCGGGAGGGAAATGCGCAAGTGTCTGATTGCGAATGGTGACGCCAGGGTAGCTCAGTGGTAGAGCAGAGGACTCATAAGCCTTTGGTCGCCGGTTCAATCCCGGCTCCTGGCACCACCAAAATCGCGCTTTTGACCCCCGGACTGCGGGCCGGTCGCTGTCCCGGTCGAAATCGCCGGCGTTTCCTCGCGCAATAGCCGGGCCTGGACTTCCAGTGACCCGCGATAATACGGCGTAAACAGCATCAGGAGGGCCTGTTCGCCGGATGCGAGCGTCACGTCCTCGGCGTAGGAATGATAGTCCCGGTCCTTCAGGGCCGCGCGGAGTTCGAGGTGGACGGCACCCGATACGCCGGGGATCGGATTCAACCCGTCGCGGATCGCCATCTGCCGGCCATTGATCCGGCCGCGCAACGAAAGCCCGCTGAGGTTGAGCACCGTGAGGCGCGCGGAAACGGACTGCGGCGCGTGCTCATCGACGACGAACGGAGTCAATGAGCCGCCGGACGCCTGGCCGTTGGCAGGTGCCAGGACGATCAATGCCCGGGTGGTGGTCGGGGGAATCCACGCTTCGGCAACGGCGGTCCCGGTGATCGTATTCACCAACCGCACGGGCATCGGGCCGCGGTAGGAAACAACAGAGGAGCGCGCGGTGGGGTAAAGTTCGATCGGCTGCGGCGCCTGCTCGTCACCAGGAAGAAACGCGAGTCCAGGGATGGGGCGCAGGGCAAACACGCTAAATTGAACCGCCGGTGGGGGCGCTGAGTCGGTCGCTCCGAAGGCGAAGGACAAGCCGAGCTCTAGCACTACGCCGGCCAACGTAATTAACCGATTGGCCGAGGATAGTTCGCACTGCGGGCTCATAGTTCGTCTCGGTTCAACCAGCGAAAGGCGACGACTCGGAAACGGCGGCCGTGGGATCGATTGAGGTCACTCGTGAGCTGCGCCGGCCGAGTGGCGGGCGAATCCGCGACGGGATCAACGTAGTATGGCTGTCGTTGGACGAGCGCCTCACACCAAATCCGGGCCTCGATCTCGCCGGTCGCCGGGTTCACCGCGTCGCCGTAGCTCCGGATCACGAAGGTATCCGACCGCGCAAAGAGAACCGGGCCCAGCGTGGTCATGAGATCGGCGGACGTCAGCCATTGGGAGCTGAATTCGCCGATGTCGGCGTTGAGGCCGGCGTCGGCGATGGCCTGCTCGAGGACATTGCCGCCGCCGTAGAGCGACCTCGGAGCCAGAAAGTCGTCCACGCTGCGGAACGGTCCGGACTCGCGATGGTGAGTGCGGATGGCCGACGCGAGGGCGCTGGCGAGCGCGCTGGTCTGCGCCGGATCGAAGAGCCGCACGCCCCGGCGATAAAGATCGGTGCGAGCCGTGGACCGCATCGACGGGTCCAGCGGCGGCGCGGTGGTGCTGGCGGCGTACCCTAAATCCGCCTTGAAGGTTTCCCGGGCCGATTGCGGGAAGCGAAAGTAGGCCGCCTCGTCGTGTCCCGGTTGGCGCGCGATCGCATCGTCAGCAGCGGTGCCGGTCTCGGGTACGACGTTGTGATATTCGAACGACTCGCCCGTCCTCAGCCGGCTGCCGCGGAGAACGGCCAGCCAGGCCGCGGCGTTCACTGAGTTGAGATTGAACGCCCCGCCCTGCAGCAGGAACGCCGAGAGGTACCCGCCGGTGGCGGCGGTGAAGTCGGACATCGCGACCGGTGCTCCCGTAACGGGGTGACGTGGTACAATCTCAAGCAGCGACTCGGGCAGCCCGGGAGAGGAACCGCTCCTTTCGTGCGTCGCGTTGTCGCCAAGTCCTGAGAAGAAGAAGCGATCGAAGAGCTGGGTGACACGCACCCCATTCAGAGTCGTCTGTCCGGCCCACGAATTGCCGATGCAGAACGGCCGCCGTCCAGCGAGCGGCAGATGCTGGAGTTCGCCGATAGAACGCAGGGGCGAGCGGGGAAGTTCGAAAACCGGGACGTCCTCATTGTAGGACATGCCGCTGCGGCCCATCACGCGGTCGAGCAGGCGATTTTCATTGGTCAAGATCGCGTTTCCGCCCACTCCGACATACGCGCTGGGAAGATCGCCGCCGCTACCGGCCCGGTACACCGGCTCGCCGGAAACCGGGCCGCGGGGATCCCCGTTCTCCAGACTCAGCCAGCCGGGCTCGTCGGGCGCCGCCACGAGATCAATCGGATCCATCAGTCGGAACGGAAAGCCGAAGCGGTACTCGTCGTTGTTGTTGGCCCGCTGCGGGGTCGTGGAGAACGCGGCAAAATCAGTGCTGCGCACGGTGGCCAACGGCCGTCCATCGGCCAGTTGGAGCGCCACGGTCAATTGGGAGGACGCACCGCTCACGGACAGCAGGACCCCGTTTCCGGCCGGTGCCAGGTAGCTCAATCCGGTTGGGGAGACCCAGAGATTCGCGTTCGGCACACTGAGCGTGCGGTTGTAGAACTCCGTCTGCCAGGCCCCCACCCTTCCGCCCCGCGTGCGCCACGCGTAAACCCGACCCGGCAGCCAGGAACGATCGTCGGGATCTCCCGAGAAGGACGTTTCCTCAGGCGACAGTTCGACGACCATCGGGCGGCCGAAGAGATCCTGGAGCGAGACCGGCTGACGGCCGCCGTTGGAGTCGATGAGGACGAGGTCGGGCAGGCCCTCGATGGCGAGCCGGAGCGGCTCGGGAACGATCGCACTCGTCCACGGATTCCACAACTGCACCACGAGCCGCGCGCGCACCTCTATCGTGTGGGTCGCGGCGGGCGCAGCGTTGCCGCCAGTGCGTCGCACGTTGAACTGCAGGAAGAATGACGCGATGACGGGCGCGTTGGTGAAGGTGATTCCGTCGTCGCTTACCGTGGGGCGAATCCGGTGTCGGTGACGAAACGGATGTGAACCGTAGCCGGGAACAATGGGGTAAGCGGAATCCGGCGCGGACGGCGCTTCCATGTATCCGGCAGAGTTGCTCCACGCGGCGAACGCGGATCCGAGAAGGCCGGGTTGGGTGGAGAGATCCTGACGCAAGCCGCCGGCGATGGTGTTCGCGAGGACGCCAAGATTATTGTGCGTCCACGCATGGCTGTGGTCACGCATGACGTCGGGCCCGAGGCGCGCGCCCGACGGCTGGCGCAGATAACTGAGCTGCTGAGGGACGAGGATCCGCTGTTGACCAATCAGACTGGCATTCGCGCTTTCGCGTGGATCGAACAGGATCGCACCGGTGTCGCTGAGCGGCGCGGCGCCGGTGAACAAATCCCGACGCCAATCCGCGTCGAAGACAGCGGGGCCGGGTACCGCCACCGGCGCTTTGAGCCCCTGATCGCCCACCCACCACGCGTAGTGACCGACGGTGATCGGAACAGATCCCGCGTCCCGGAGCGGATCGTCGGCGGTGATGGCGCGTCGCGGGGCGCTGACGACGCCGGATGTCGCCGTGGAAGACGATCGATAGAGTTGAACCCGGTCAGTTTCGGCGATGATCGAGTTTGGCTGCACGGCGATTGGATCATGCTCGTTTCCGCTCACCAGCCAGGTGGCGGCTCTGAGGTGTGACGCCGTCGTGTCCCAGATGCCGGTCCAATGCGGATGAATGGCGTCATTGGTCCAGGCGGCGGATGCCGTGACGCGTTGATCCGGCCCGGCCCAGCGCTGCAGTTGGGCGAGTGCGAGGGATTGCGCGAACAAGGCATTCTGGCGGGCCTGAGCTGTCCGCTGCGTGGCGGTTGCTGTGACGCGGTTGACGCGCAATGACGCCGCCAGACCGGTCACGAGCAGGGTCAGCAACGCGAGGAGGGACACCGTCAAGATCAGGGCAAATCCGCCGGTCCGCGGACGTCGGAGTCTTCGTCTGCGACCGATGTTACCGGGTAGTCGGATCATGACGGCGGCCGCACAAGAATGCGGCGGGTGAAGACGTGGGAGTGGGCCATCACAAGTCTCCACCACTCGCCAGATGAGGATGGCGAAAGGGCGGGCCCGGCACCCTGTTCGAACGCGGCCAGCTCCTGCGCCCCCGTTTCGGTCAGGACGCGTACGGCGACGTCGACGACATCCGGAAGTCGCGACAGTTCGGCGGTCGGAAACGAGGCCGACGGCGTGGACTCCGGGAGCGGGAAGATCATCCGCAATCCGTCGGGTTCTTCCAGATCGTAGAGGTGACAGCGGAGACCGAAATCCACCACATGGTCCGCGATGACGGCCGAGAAATCCCCTTCCCTTCCGGGCGTGTGAATGCCACCGGGATCGCCGGGTGTGACGTAAGCGGACGCCGAATACGGGACGGCACGGAGGTCGAAGCCGGATTCAAGGGTGCCAGGCCGGGCCGAATTGCCAGCGTCGATGGCAGCGGGCCGTACCTCCGCCCGGTGGAGCAGGTAGGCGAAGCGCGCGATGTCGGCACGGAGCGAGCGCCGGACAACTTGGTAGCCCACCGCGACGGGACTCACGGACGAGCGCGGATCGAGGCTGGTCCCGCACCCCTGCGTGAAGAGTCGAAGCCAGACACCTTGCGATCCAAAGCGGGCGAGATCGGAGGGGCCGGAAACTGTGCCACGCCAAGATTCGGAGATCGGTTTCGGATTTGCAGCGGCGTGCTGCCACAGGCCTCCGGAGGTTCCGGTGGGCGCGCTCGGGATCGAGGCTGCGAACCAGACCTGGCCATCGTCGCGCGAGAGCGCCGAGGAGAGATCGCGGGAGATTTGGTCCAACACCGCCAAGGCGCGGGCCTCGCCATTGATACGGCCCGTCGTGCGCGACCAGAAGGCGGAGGCATTCGCGGTGACTACGACCATGTACGCCGCGAGCAGTGCCGTGATGCCTGCGGCCACCAGAAGTTCGATTAAGGTGAAACCTCGTACCGGGTTCGCGCGGGCGAACGCCCCGGGACCGATCCCACGCGCCGCGCGCCCGGCGCAAAGCTGCAACCTTCGTTTCATCGGGTAATGACTCCCGTCAGCAGAACGGCCTCCTGCTGACCTCTGAGGGCCGGCTTGATCCTCTCCGGCTGCGTCGAATCGGTCTCCGGTCCGAAGGCGGGCCAGCGAACCACCGCAAAATAGTTCGCCGCAAAGGCGGATTCACTCCCCTCGTTCGCGGGCCCGCCAAGATCGAGCCGAACCAATTCGATGACAAAGTGACGCTCGCGGAGATGGTCATCCCAAACGGGGTCCGCATAAGACCCAACGGTGGTTCCATCCCGCGAGGCGAAGAGTAGCTGCGAATCCGTCCGCGGATCGCTGAAAGGCGAAGCGGGGGCCCGGAGCAAGACGTTGACGGGTTCAAGCGATCGGGCGCGTGCCACGCGGGTCTGCAATTCGATCCGAATTAGATCGCCGAGATGGGCGGCCACAGACGCGTCGGTCGTGGATCCGGTCGACGCCACCGACGCCGTGAGCAGACCAATTAAAGTCGTCACCCCAAACGCGAAGAGGGCAATCGCGGCGATAACCTCAATCAGGCTGAAGCCGTGAACGGGAGTGCGCGCCGCCCGGCGCGCGGCGCGATTCGCTCTCGGTGTCATGGCGAGGCGAAGACGGTCTCCTCGGGCAACACCACGGATCCATTCGGCCGAATCAGGATCGAGCGGGTCGGGACGCTCGTTCCGGAATCGCCGGAATCCCGGGCGACGACGACCCTGCCGCCGCCCATGATGTCTTCGGGCTGAAACGAGCCGTCCGCTCGGAACTCCATAAACAGGATACGGCTGGCGGCGCGAAAATTGGATTCGGTCGGCAGCCCGGCGGTGGTTCCAATCGTTAGCTGCGAGGCCGCGGGCGAAATCGTTCCCATCGGCGATCCCGGAGATGCAGGCGCAACGATGATGAATCCCCGGGGCAGCCGATGCGGTTCGGCGCTGGGCTTCCATTCGCCCGTGCCTGCAGCATCGGCGTGAAGTACCTGGAGCATTCGGAGATGATTCCCGGAATCGGTCGCCGGCGAACCGACGAAGACCACGAGCCGGGTTTCGGTTTGCCTGGCAACGGCAGTCGCCCGTGCCTGGCTCAGGAGCGTGCCCACGAGGTGTTGCGCGGTTGCCAGTCCACTCCGGGAACGATCCCACCACGCCGTTCCGAGACCGGCCGCCAGAGCTGTAATCAGGGATATGACCAGAAGGACCTCCAGCAGCGTGAAGGCGGCCGCGTCGAGTCGATGAACCTCGTTTGCAGGAGGCATCTTCATCGCCAGCTCAGGATCAAGTCGTCCGCGGTCGTCGCACCGGGACCCGCCGTATAGAAGATGACCCCGGCGCGAATCGCAGCGGCACTCGTGCCTTCACCAAGACCCGACGGACTCAGTTCCGGTCCGCCGTCAGGCGCGGCCACCGCGGGCAGGCCCTCCGGCACATCTGCGGCCGTGATCATCCCGTCGCGGTTGGCATCAACGACGACGGCGATAGACGTATGATGGAAGGCATCGCGAATCAGATTCAGGTCGTCAGACGAATTGTGTCCGGCCGCGACGTCGGCCGGGCCGACGAGTTCGCCCGAATGAAAGAAGTGAAAGCGAATACCCCGTGAGTTCGGCGAATATTCCGTCGAGGAGTCAGGAGCCACCGACGTCCCATCCCGCCGAACGCCAGCGAGGGCATCATGAAACCAATGGGACGCCCGCGGATCCGCCGTGACTCCTTCGTTGATCAGCGCCGACGCCCGGCGGGATGGAAAAGGCGGATAGCTTCCGTACTCCTGGCGGTGGCTCTCGAAGGCGGCCGCCCACTGGCTGAACTGCACGCGGGTTTGGGCCCGGAGCGCAGCGTTCCTTCCGCCGCCGAGGGTGGGAATAAGAATGGCGGCGAGCACGGCGAGAATGGCGACCACGGTGAGCAACTCCAGCACCGTGAAACCGGAGAAGATGCCGCGCGGACATTGCCCGCGGTGATCGACCCGCCGCCGAGAGCCAGGAATTGAGTACCGCCTCATCGGCCCGCTTCCCAGCTGACATTGTCGGCGTTTCCGGCGTCCGAAGCATCCGGCAATCTGCCTGAGGCGTCGGGCCAGGTGGTGACTCCATCGGGCCCGGCGGAGAGAAGCAAAAAAGTCGCGGCGGCGGGCGCCGAGGCCGATCGATAAAAATAGAGGTAACGGTTTCCCCAGGGATCGAGCAAGGCATCGGGTCCCTCGGTGCGTGGATAGTCCCCGTGGCGCCGCTTGTACTCTTCGAGGGCGAGCGCCTGAACCGCCAGTTCAGACTCGGCTCGGAGCACGGCGGCCTGCCTTCGCGCGCCGACCATCGCACTGCTCGCGACGGCGGACAGGAGCGCGAGCACGGCGATGACCAGCAGGAGTTCGAACAACGTGAAGCCCGGAAAACGGGCGCCATTCGGGATGTTACGAGTCATCTTCATGCGACGGACTCACCCCACCGCGGAGGTCCGGGCGCGACAAAAGCAAAAAGGCCCACTTTCGTGGGCCTTCGTTCCACTGCGGAACGCTCAATGGCCGGCAGATTTTTGGCGGCAAACCTCCCGCTGCTCACGCAGCGGGCTGCCCCGGCCAAGTAGCCCAGCGCGTGAGCGCAGGGCTCGACCTCAGCCTTCCGACTGCAGCGCGGCCACCACGCTGAAGTCCTCGAGCGTCGAGGTATCGCCCTTCACGTCGCCGCCGGCGGCGATTTCCTTGAGAATGCGTCGCATGATTTTTCCGCTGCGGGTCTTGGGCAGTCCGGCGGCGAAACGAATCGCATCCGGCTTGGCTAGCGAACCGATTTCCTTGCCGACATGGTTGCGCAACTGCTCCTTGAGTTCGTCGGTCGGCGCGATGCCGGACTTGACGGTGACAAACACCACGAGGGCCTGGCCCTTCAGCGCGTCGGGGCGGCCCACCGCCGCCGCCTCGGCCACGGATGGGTGCGACACGAGCGCGCTTTCCACCTCGGCGGTGCCGATGCGGTGACCGGAGACGTTGAGCACGTCATCGATCCGGCCCACGATCCAGAAGTATCCGTCTTTGTCCTGCCGCGCGCCGTCGCCCGTGAAGTAGTATCCGGGATGGTCGGGGAATTCGCTGTAATAGGTCGTCTTGAAGCGGTCGTCATCGCCCCAGAGCGTGCGTAGCATCGAGGGCACCGGCTGGGTGAGCACCAGCTTGCCACCGCAGTTGCGAGGTACTTCGCGACCCTTGTCGTCAACTACCTTCGGCACGACGCCAAAGAAAGGCCGCGTGCCGGAGCCCGGCTTGGTCAGTGTCACCCCCGGAAGCGGCGTGATCATGATCGAGCCTGTTTCGGTCTGCCACCACGTATCGACGATCGGGCAGCGCTTCTTGCCGATGACCTTGTGATACCACATCCAGGCCTCAGGGTTGATTGGCTCGCCCACCGAACCCAGGAGGCGGAGAGAATCGAGGCGGTGGCGGAGCACGTAGTTGTCGCCCCACCGCATGAACGCCCGAATTGCGGTCGGTGCGGTGTAGAGAATCGTCAGGCCGTGGCGGTCGATCATTTGCCAGAACCGATCGGGTTCCGGATGATTCGGGGCGCCTTCGTAGATGAAGACCGTCGCGCCGTTCGCCATGAGACCGTACACCACATAACTGTGGCCGGTGATCCAGCCGATGTCCGCCGAGCAGAAGTAACGATCGTTTTCCTTGAGATCGAAGACGTAGTGCGAACTCAGCTTGCAGCCGAGGAGGTAGCCCGCGCTCGTGTGCAGGACCCCCTTCGGCTTTCCGGTCGAACCGCTCGTGTAGAGAATGAAGAGCGGGTGTTCGGAGTCGAAGGCCTTTGCCTTGTGCGTGTTCGGCGCACCGACCCAGGCATCCTTCCACCAGACATCGCGGCCCTCGCGCATCTCGACGGGATTGCCGCAGCGCTTGACGACCATGACCGTCTGCACGGTGGGCGTGCCTTCGACCGCCTTGTCGACGTTGGCCTTGAGTTCGATGACCTTGCCGCGCCGCCAGCCGCCGTCCGCGGTGATGACGAGCTTCGCTTTGCAATCGTTGATACGATCCTTGAGGGATTCGGGGCTGAAGCCGCCGAAGACCACCGTGTGGACCGCCCCGATCCGCGCGCAGGCCAGCATGGCGAACACGGCCTCGGGGATCATTGGCAGGTAGATCGCCACTCGGTCGCCGGCGACGATTCCCATGTTTTCGAAAATGTGGGCCAGCCGGCACACATGGAAATGCAACTGCTTGTAGGTGATGGTTCTGACATCGCCAGGCTCGCCTTCGAAAATCAGGGCGGCCTTGTTTTCGCGATGCGTCCCGAGATGCCGATCAACGCAATTTTCAGCCACGTTGATCTTCCCTCCCTCGAACCATTTCGCGTGCGGCGGCTTCCAGTTCAGTACCTTCTTGAAGGGCTTGCGCCAGACCAATTGCTCCGTGGCCTGGCGCTTCCAGAATTTTTCTGGGGAGTTGACAGACTCCGCATAGAGCTTTTTGTAAGCCGTATCACTCCCAAGATTGGCTTGGGCTTTGAACTCGGCCGAAGGCCTGAATTTCCGGTGCTCCCGGGATACTGAGGTAATCGTTTGATCTGGCACGTGCGTGTCGGATTTGGAGGGTTTAGGGGGACGCGAGTCGCGCTCCTTATCCTGTCCTGAGTTTCAAGCGTCAAGCGGGACGTGCCTTACTTCGTATGGAAAAGAAAAATGCGTCTGCTTCGGCGACGTCCCCTGCTCCGGAAGCGCCCAGCGCCCCGGCTCCTGCTCCCGCTTCTCCAGATGGCAACGCCCCCGTGGCGGCGGCCGTCGAGAACACGATTCATGTCGAGGGCGTCCTCGACATCGACATCCAACGCGGAGGCAACGGCCAGCTCCTCGACGTCAGTCGCGGATGCAAGCGCCGGCCGACGGATCCGTTTATCCCCAAGGAGCTGATTCGCCGCTTCAAGCTGAAGGGTGGCGCGATGATTGGCGGCACCGCGTTCCCGCCGGACGGCCGCTTCCCGAACCCGAAGATGCGGTTCATCGAGACGGTCGACGGGGTCGCCCTTGAGGATCGCCGCGCCCGATTCGAGTTCACCGCGCTGACGACAGTCTCGCCCAACCAGTTCCTCAAGATGGAGCTGAAGGATGGCCGGCTGACGACCCGCGCCGTGGATCTCTTCTGCCCGATCGGCAAGGGCACCCGCGGCTTGATTGTAGCGCCGCCACGCACGGGCAAGACCACCCTCCTCCGCGACATGGCGCTGGGGGTGCTGGAGAACAATCCCGAGTGCCACGTCATGATCCTGCTGGTGGACGAACGTCCCGAGGAGGTCACCGACTTCAAGCGGAGCGTGGTCAAAGCCGAGATCTGGGCCTCGTCCAACGACGAGCAGATCGAGAACCACATCCGGATCGCGGATCTCTGCATCGAGCGCGCCAAGCGGCTGGTCGAGCTCGGCAAGGACGTGGTCCTGTTCGTGGACTCCATCACCCGGCTCTCCCGTGCGCACAACACGGCCCGGAACTCCGGCCGCACCGGCTCCGGCGGACTCGATGTCCGCGCCCTGGAAAAGCCGCGCCAGATCTTCGCCTCGGCCCGCAAGACCGAGGAGGCCGGCTCGCTCACCATCATTGCCTCCGTGCTCGTTGAGACCGGCAGCCGGATGGACGACGTCATCTTCCAGGAGTTCAAGGGCACCGGCAACATGGAGCTCGTCCTCGATCGGAAGTGCGCCGAAATGCGCCTGTGGCCGGCAATCAACGTGGCCGCCAGCGGCACCCGGAAGGAAGAACTGCTCATCGATGCCAAGACCCTCGAGGGCATCCATTTCTTCCGCCGCGCTCTGGTGCAGCAGAAGATCGAGGAGGCAACCGACACGATGATTTCGCGCCTCTCTAAGACGAAGACCAACGCCGAGTTCCTGAAATTGATTGCCCGCTGAGCACCTCGCGCCGCGGTCCGGCTGGGCCGCCCCGCCCGCGAACTTTCCCACCGGCTGGCTCCCGCGCCGTCCGTAATGCGGACAGATCATTTCCATTCGGCTAACTTCCCTCTTGCCCCGTCTCTAAATCTCCTGAGATTCACTTACTTCCATTCGCGCTCGTAGCGCGATTTTTTCGTCCGCCGTACTCCACCGCATGCATAGTTTTTCCGAGCAATGTCTCGACATGGCCCGCTCGATGTTGGGCCACAATCTCGACTCGATTCAGCCCGATGGCACCATCCTTCCCGTCAATGACGAGCAGTCCCGCCCGGATGAACCCGGCCACGCGGCTTTCGCGCTCGGGGAATTTTACCGCGCCACCGGTGAGACCACGCTCAAGAATCACGACCTGATCGATCTCGCGGCCCGCTGCATCACGGCGCAGACGTTCACCGAACCCGCCGCCGAGAACGGCCTGGCCTACGCGGCACTCGGCCTCCTCGCCTTTGGTCCCTCCAAAGAGCGCAACCCGGTCTGGGAGCGCCTCGTGGAGGAAACGCAGATCCGGATCGACAAGGCGCTGCTCCACCGCAGCGACTACGACAATCACTGGCAGGCCTTCAATGTCGCCAAAGCCGTCGCCCGCTTCAGCCTCGGGCTGTCGAAGAAGGACGAGACTTCGCGCCTGATCGAGCGGATGTGCGATCGTATCAATCAGACGAGCTCGGCGGGATTCTTTGACGACTCGACCAAAGGCCTCGGCGGTAATTTCAATCTCTATGGGCTGATGACGTTCGTGTTCGTCCGATCGGCGCTACAGTTACACGCCAACAGCGGCGTCCGTGATCGGAAGCTGCCGACGCTCCGGACCTACGGCGAGAAGTACATCAAGATGATGCCCGATCTGGTCCGTCACGACGGCCTCGGCTGGGCGTTCGGCCGCGCCGCGGGGGCTTATGGCCAGATGCATTCCATCAGCCTGATCCTCCAGGGCCTGCGCGATGGCTGGATCGCCGACGACCAGAAGGTTAAATATTACGACATCCTTCGCCGGTTGTTCATGTTTTTCTACGAGACGTACCTCGATCAGGAACACGGCTTCCTGGATCTGCGCGACGAGGAGCGCACCGCCTATTCCCATCACACCACGCGGATGGCCAACTTCGATGCGGCGCGCTACCTGTGCCAGTGGTCGCGCCTCGCGAAGACCGTCCAGATGCCGGCCGGCGCGCCGAAGATCGACCCGCCCCGGACCTCCGGCCGTTTTGTCATTTTCGACAAGTCGAACCGCAAGGAACAGGGCCTCTTCCTCTATCGCGATGGCGAGAGCGGGCTGCACCTGCAGATCCCGTTGATCAGCTCGGGCAGCAAGCTCACGAGCGACTCCCTCGCCTTCCCCCACTCCCCGGGGATCTTCGACTGGCCGAACAATGTCTACGTGCCGATCATGCTGCCCGAGCTCACGTTCGGCTCCGAAGTCACGCTGCCTTCGTTCTACGGCAAGAACTGCGTGACCGGCCTGGGCCTGCGCAACAGCTTCTACTTCCGCTACGAGCAGCCCGAGCTCATCAATATCAAGGAGGAGTTCGTCAAGGGCCTCGGCACCGTGAAGGTCCAATGGACTTTCTCCGGCAACAAGATTGGCGTGGAGTTCGCCTACACCGTGAAGCAGCAGGTGACGCTCGACAAATTCCGCTACTGCCTCGCGATCGCGGCGCCTCATTCCAAGTACCACGTCAACGGCGCCCCCGCCCTCGGGGCTCAGGGCCATCGCTGCAGTGTGGCGAAGGATGATTTCCAGGCAACCTGGCAGGAAACGGAAGTTGTGAGCGACGATCCGATTTATCGCACGAACTACGGCAAGATTCACTACCTGCAGAACCTCGTCCGCGATCATCCGCTGATCATGCGCCCCGGCCACGTCTACCGCCTGGCGGTAAACTTCGAGCCGGACGTGACGCACGTGGACTAGGCCACGACCCCGAGATTCGGAGCTGTTTGGAGTTCGGAGTTTGAGGTTTGGAGTTACGTTCTCCAAGTATTGCAACCGTGACGCGTTTCGAGGACTTGGACTGCTGAAAGGTAGGCCGGAAACTTCGTCGGCTCGCCTACCGGCAAACGCGCGCCGTGAAGTTCGCGGCCTACGCGTCGCGCGTCGATCAAGTGAGTCGAGCGGCGCAGTCCGTTCCGGCCAACCTCGCCGAGGGCTTCGAACGCGAGGGAAACCGCGCATTTGTGCAGTTTCTTTCCATCGCCAAGGGTTGCCCGACGGTGAATTGAAGGACGAACTCTACACCGCACTTGAGGAGGGATACCTAGCGCAGTCCGATTTCAATACCATGTATGCCATCGCCGAGGGCACGACGGGCTTGTTCGGAAGATTGATGGGCTATCTCCGGAGATCGGAGAAAACAGGTTCGAAATTTAAGCTTGCGACTCCTTGAAGTTCATATCCCGAACTCCAAACTCCAAACTTCCAATCCAAACCCTCGTGCTAAGCCGCCGCATCATCCCCTGCCTCGACGTCAACGCCGGCCGCGTGGTCAAGGGCATCAAGTTCCAGCAGCTGCGCGATGCCGGCGATCCGGTGCAGTCCGCCAAGGCCTATGACGCCCAGGGCGCGGATGAGCTCGTGTTTCTCGACATCACCGCGTCGAGCGACAATCGCGGCATCATGTATGACGTCGTGGCCGCGACGGCCGAGCAGTGCTTCATGCCTTTGACCGTGGGCGGCGGCTTGCGCACGGTCGCCGACATCGAGGCCATGCTCCGGGCTGGGGCGGACAAGGTTTCGCTCAACACGGCGGCAATCCACTCCCCGGAGTTGATTCGCGCTGCCTCGGATCGCTTCGGGGCCCAATGCATCGTCCTGGCGATCGACGCGAAGCGGGAGCCGGACCGCAAGTCGTGGCGGGTCTACACCCATGGCGGACGCAATCCGACGAATCTCGATGCGGTCACCTGGGCCCGCCGGGCGGTGGAACTCGGCGCGGGGGAAATTCTCCTCACCAGCATGGACGCGGACGGCACCCAGGCCGGCTATGATTGCGGACTGACCGCGGCGGTGAGCGATGCGGTATCCGTGCCCGTGATTGCCAGTGGCGGCGCCGGAACCCTCGACCACTTTGCCGAGGTGATCGAGACCGGACGCGCCAGCGCGGTGCTGGCAGCGAGCCTGTTCCACTTCGGTACCCTCACGATTCCCCAGGTGAAGCAGCACCTGGCCACGCGGGGAATTCCGGTGCGCCGGGCCGCCTGAACCGGGATCAGGCAGTTGACTGAAGGGCCGTCGCTCGTAGTCGGGCCAGCTTTACCTCGTGAATGGGGCCCAACGACGCGCGGCCGCCCTACACAAATCGGTTTCGACGCGCTCGACGTTGAAACGACCTCCAACGACAAAGTTTCCGCTGAGCCCGAGTTGACGGATCAGTCCGGCGGTAACCGCCGGACTCAACTCGCGGCCGGTTGAATCACGGCGGGATCCGCCGGCGGCTTCGACGGAATCAGCACGCTGAGTTGCTCCTGCACGGCGACGAAAAACTCGGGCGTGAGATCGCCGACGGGGACTTCGAAGCTCTGCTTGGTCTTCGCGTGCTCGTAGATGTTGCGCAGTCCGTCGGCCGAACGGCCCCGGGGCCGCAGGAGTTTCTTCCGCTCCAACATCAGGGCCAGAAACTGCACCAAGCGCGTGCTCTCCACCGTCGGTTCCGTGGCGGGATCCGCCAGCGTGGCGAAAAGGTTCTCGGCGGTCATCCGCATCTCACGGTCGGGATTCTCGCCTGCGAGGCGCGGCTTGAAGACATGCACCCAGCGACACGCCACGAAACCCTCGGGCACGCAGGCGGCGGCATTCGCCTCGAACAAATCGTAGCGGACAATCTGCAGCGTCGAGCTGCGGATAAGGAAACTTGCCACCCGGGCGCCGGCGACAAACGGCTCGCCGGAGACGAAGCAGTGGGTGGCAGTTGGCTGTAGCTGCATTTCCATGACCTTTCTTGTTACCCCCGCGAACCACGGACGCTAGCACTTTTCCCGCGGGCGCGGTGAAAGCCCGCCGCGCGACGGGCCGTTACTCCCGAATTTTGCTTGGGTTTCCTCCGGAACTGCACTCCCTCTGATTTTCATGCCACCCTCCCCGCATCGTATTCCCGCGGACATGTTCCTGCTCTGCGTCGACATGCAGCCGGTGTTCATCCGCGCGATGAACGAGGGCGATCGGATCCAGCGCCGCTGCGCGTTCGCGGTGTCGGCCGCGGTGGGGCTCGGCATCCCGCTCGCGTTCACCGAGCAGGTACCGCAGAAGCTGGGCACGACCGAAGCCGCCCTCCTGGAACTGGCCCCGCAGGCGCCGGTGTGGAGCAAGAATTCCTTCTCGGCCCTGGGCGATGACGGCATTCGCGACGCCCTGCTGGGGCAGCGCGACGTCGAGCATCTGCTCCTTTGCGGAATCGAGACGCCGGTCTGCGTTTACCAGACGGCGATCGCCGGGCTGGCCGAGGGATTGCAGGTCAGCATTCTGTGCGACGCGGTGGGTGCGCGGCGCCCTTCCGATGCGGATGCCTGCCTCGCGGCGCTGGCGCGCGCGGGGGCCCACGTGCTGCCTTCGGAGACAGTATTTTACTCGTTGTTGCACGACGTGAGTCACGCTTTTTTCCGGGCCTACACCCAGCTCGTGAAAACGCATGGGTGAGCCGGGGCGGGCTTGTGCCGACCGCGGTGGCGGGCCAAGTTGAGACGGCACCGTCACCACTTCGCCACGCATCATGTCCGACGAAACTTCACTGCAGACTGTCCGGGAACTGAAGGCGCTCGATCCCGGGGCGTCAGGGGGGCCGTTTGCGAGCGTGCTGGTGGTGAAGCGACTTTTGGCCAAGACGGCGTCGAACGGGAACACGTTCTTCACGCTCGAGCTGGGCGATCGCACGGGCTCGTTCACGTGCACCGTGTTCGGCGACAGCCCCATTTTTGAAACCCTGAAGGCGGCCGGCGAAGGCGCGGTCGTTCGGGTCGAAGGTAAGATCGAGTATTATCAGGGTCGCCTGTCACCGCGATTGGCGAAGGCCACCCCGCTGGCGGAGGCGGAACTCGGCGCCCCCGGCGTAATCGAGAATCTCGTCGAGACGGCGCCGGAGAATCACGAAGCGCTGTGGACGGAGTTCAATGCCTTCATCGACGCCATCGCGCATCCGGAACTGCGCGCCACCGTGCGCGTGGTATTCGACGAGATCGGGGACGCGTTTCGCTGGTCGCCCGCCGCGGTCGCGATGCACCATGCCTATCGTCACGGCTTGCTCGAGCATACCACCCACATGGCCCGGGCGTGCCAGGCGCTCCTGCCCCACTATCGCGAGGTGGATCCCGATTTGGCGATGGCAGGCATTCTCCTCCACGATGTCGGCAAGGTGATTGAATACGAGGGCACGCTGGCGACGCGGAAGAGTCGCCGCGGAATCCTGCAGGGCCACGTCGTGCTGGGATATCAACTCACCCGGAAGGCCGCCATCAAGGCGCGGCTGGATTCGGATCGGATCGAGCGGCTCGAGCACATCGTGCTCTCCCATCAGGGCGAACCGGAATGGGGTGCGGCGGTGTACGCCGCCACGCCCGAGGCCGTCTTCGTTTCCATGATCGACAATCTCGACGCGAAGATGGGGATGGTTCAACGCGCCCTCCGCCAGGCGGCCGAGGACGACGAGTTTTCCGAACGACTGCCTGGTCTCAGTTCGCCGCTCCTGACGAGAAAATTGCCCTCTTGATCCAGGCCGGGGTTCGGCCGTGACGCGCCCGGGGCGAACGGGGACCGCTCAAAGGTGCTGGAGAATGCTGGCCAGGGGCAGGAACAGCGCGATCACGATGGTACCGACCACAGCCGCCATCAGCACGATCATGATCGGTTCGACCAGGGTGGTGAGATTACCCAGGTCGCGATCAACCTCCTCGTCGTAGATATCGGCAATGCGGGTGAGCATGTCCGCGAGCGCTCCGGTCTCCTCCCCGACTTCCACCATGCTGACGGCCATGGGGGGAAAGACCGGGATTTGTTCCAGACCCAAAGCGATGGTGCCCCCGGCCTTCACATGGTCATGCAGACGGTCCACGGCCTCGGCCAGATGGAGATTTACCGTGGCCTGTTGCGTGACCTTGAGCGCCGTCAGCAGCGGGACTCCGGCGGTGAGCAGCGTTCCCAGCGTCCGGCAAAAACGGGCGACCGCCGCCCTCCCCGCCACCCTTCCGACGACCGGAAATCGGATGACGAACCGATGACCGATGCGCTGACCTTGATTGCTCCGGCCCACCCGGTTCACGGCGACGGCGAAGACCACAATGCTGCCGCAGCCGGCCAGGGCATGGTTCTTGATCAAGAGGCTCGCCGTCAGCAGCGACTGCGTGATCGCCGGAAGAGGCTGGCCCCTCAGCAGGCTGGCGAAGATGTCCTCGAACTTTGGGACCACAAAGACCAGCAGCAGCCAGACGATGCCGGTGGCGACGAGAGTGACGATGGCGGGATACGTCATGGCGGCCTGCAGCCGCGCCCTGATGCGGTGGGTCTTCTCCATGAATGAGGCGAGCCGGCCCAGAACGACATCGAGCGCGCCGGCGGCCTCGCCGGCCTTGATCATGTTAACATAGAGCCGGTCGAAGACGGCCGGGTAAGCGCCCAGTCCTTCGGAGAAGCTAGCTCCCGTGCAGATTCGGGCGGCCACGTCCGTAATGATCAACCGCCAAGCTGGGATCGGCGTCTGACGTCCCACGATCTCCAAGCTCCGCACCAGGGGAAGACCAGCATGGACGAGAATCGACAGCTCGCGGGTGAAGTTCAGCAGTGACACACGGTCGACCCGGCGGCCGGCGGTCAAAGTGGCGTTGACAAGACGCGAGAATGACGCCCGCCGCTCGCGGCTGCGCCGGGATCGATCGAGTCCTCCGATTGATCGTGCCGGAGGCGATGCGAACAGTGCGACAAGACCCATGGAATGAATCTAAGGTCTGCACTTTTGCCGGCGCTGAAGAATTGGCCCCAAATTCGGGGTTAGATGTGCCGCAGAACCTCTTCGAGCGTGGTCAGGCCGGCGTCGACCGCGCGATCGGCGTCCTCGCGCAAACTGCGCAGGCCCCGCGCAAGCGCGTGCTGGCGGATCGTCTCAGTGGACTCGCCCCGCGTGATGAGTTCGCGGAGTTCGTCGTCCAGGCGGAGGAACTCATACAGCCCGATCCGCCCGACAAATCCGGTGTTGGCGCATTGGGTGCAACCCTCGCCCGTCGCCCCGGAGGCATGGCCTTCGACACAAGAGCGGCGCACCAATCGCTGGGCCAGGACGCCTTCGAGCGTCGAGGCGATGAGAAATGGCTCCACGCCCATGTCGATGAGCCGGGTGACGGCCCCAACCGCATCGTTGGTATGCAGGGTCGCGATCACGAGGTGCCCTGTCAGGGCTGCTTGGATTGCAATCTGGGCCGTTTCGCGGTCACGAATCTCTCCCACCATGATCACGTCGGGATCCTGACGGAGGAACGACCGCAGGGCGGCGGCGAACGTCAATCCTGCCGCCGGATTGACGGGCACTTGGATGACACCCTCGATTTCGTATTCGACCGGATCCTCGGCGGTGAGAATCTTCACGTCGCCTGTGTTCAGCGCACGAAGACACGCATAGAGCGTGGTGGTCTTACCGGATCCGGTCGGTCCCGTGACGATGCAGATCCCGCTCCGACGCGCGATGACGTCCGTCACGCTGGCGAGAACGTCGGCCGGCATGCCCAGCCGTCCGAGATCCCGTTGCACGGCTCCGGGATCCAGGACGCGCAAGACGATGCTCTCGCCGAACTGGGTCGGCAGCGTGGACACGCGGAGATCAATCGTCCGTCCGTCGACCACGGTGTGAATGCGTCCATCCTGGGCGGTCCGGCGATTGGCGATATCGAGATTGGCCAGCACCTTGATGCGGGAGGCGATCGGCAGGGCCAGATCGGGAGGCGGGGGTGGGAGATCGTGAAGCACGCCGTCGATGCGGCGGCGAATGACGAACTGATCCTCGAAGGGCTCGAAGTGGAGATCACTGGCCCGATCGCGCACCCCTTGGACGATGACCGCCTCGAGGAAGGCAACGACCGAGGGCTGCTCCGCGAGGGTGAAAATTTCGCCTAGGGATGACTCGACCGACAGCGCCCCGGCCTCGGGGCGGGAGGTAGTGGATCCAGGAATCGCGTGCGTCTGGGCGTTCCGCAGTGTTTGCGAATCGACGGATTGCAGCCGCACGGGCCGATCGAGGGCGAAGATCAAGTCGGTCTCGAGATCCTCGCGAGGGTTCGACGCCGTGAGCAGATCTATCCCGGTCGCGCGAACCTGGCTTGGAATCACGTCGGAGCGGCGGGCCAACTCGATCGGTAACCCAGACCACATCGCGCTGAAATCCACCGGCTGTTCCAGCGTCGACACAGGAACTTCGCCCCGGCCCACCGCCGGGTCTGGCTCCAATCCGGTGGACGGCGACGTGACGGACATGATGGCACGTGCCGCCGCGCCGGGTGAACGGCACGACTGGCTTCGGGTTAAACTTCGCGCAGAGTCAGGCCCATCTGCAGGAATTTTTCCCGCATGAGATACGAATCCTGCGCCTTCTCCAATGCTTCGTCCGGAGAGACGAGTTCCTTGTTCACCAGGCTCATTAGATGGGTATCCATCGTGATCATGCCGAGGTTAGCGCCGGTCTGAATATCGGACGAGATGCGGAAGGTCTTGTTCTCGCGGATCAGGGATTCGATCGAGGTGGTGTTCACCATGATTTCGTAACACGCGATGCGGCCGCCCCCGATCTTCTTGCACACGACCTGGGAAATTACCGCGACGAGCGACGCGGCGAGCGGGGTGCGGATTATGTCCGTCATGATGGCCGGGAAGGCATCGGCGATGCGGTCGACGGTCGTCGCTGCACTGTTGGTGTGGAGCGTCCCGAACAGCAAGTGCCCCGTCTCGGCGGCACTGATGGCAGCCTCGATCGTCTCGAGATCGCGCGTTTCACCAACGAAAATGACATCGGGATCCTGCCGCACGGCGCGCCGGATGGTCTCCGAGAAGCTCGGAACGTCGACGTGCACCTCGCGCTGGGTGACGACGCAGCGCTTGTGACTGTGGTAATACTCAATCGGGTCCTCGATCGTGATGATGTGGCCGTCCCGCGCTTCGTTGATGTAGTTCACCATCGAAGCCAGCGTCGTCGATTTTCCCGAGCCGGTCGGGCCGATCACAAGAATCAGGCCGCGCGGACGAAAGAGCAGTTCGCGAATCTTGTCCGGGAGTCCAATGTCTCGCGGGGGGAACATCTTGTAGGGGATCTGCCGCAGCACCATACCGTAGTTCGTCTTGGCCTTCATCACCGAGACGCGGAAACGGACCTTGTCTCCAAACGCGAAGCCGAAGTCGGCGGCGGCGTTCAGCTTCACATTGCTGATGTGTCCGTCCGGGGTAATCGACAGCATCAGCTTCTCGGTATCGCCCGGCGTCAGGGGCGGGCCGTCGATCGGTGTCATGCTGCCGCTCAAGCGCAGCGTCGGTGGCTGCCCCACCTGCAGGTGAAGATCGGAGGCATCTTGATCGACCATCAGGTCGAGCAGGTCGTTCATTTCGTAGCTCATGATTATAAAGGAGAGGGGGGGCACGGCCCGGGGGGAAAGCGGAATTCAGCGGGCGTCGGCAGTGATGGAAACGACCTCCTCCAGCGTCGTGAAACCGCGCGTGACCTTGTCAAGTCCGTCTTCCCGCAAGGTCCGGCGGCCTCGTTCGTGGCAGTACCGGCGAAGCATCGCATGGCTGGCCTGGGAATGGACGAGACGCTGTAACGCCTCGTCCATGACGAGAAATTCGAACAACCCAACCCGTCCGCGATAGCCCGTCTGCTGGCACTCCGGACAACCAGGGCCTTTCGCGGGCTGGGAGACCCGCCGGCACGAAGGACAAAGGCGGCGAACTAGTCGCTGGGCCAGGCAGCCCCGGAGTGCCGCGGCCACGAGATACGGCTTCACGCCGAGATCGATCAAGCGGGTCACGGCGCCGGCGGCGTCGTTGGTGTGAAGCGTCGAGAGAACCAGGTGTCCGGTGAGCGCGGCGTGGACGGCGATGTCGGCCGTTTCCCGATCGCGAATTTCGCCCACCATAATGATATTGGGCGACTGCCGAAGGATCGCGCGCAATGCCGCGGCGAACGTCACCCCTGCCTCGGGGCGGACCGGCACCTGGTTAATCCCGCGCAACAGATATTCCACGGGGTCTTCGACCGTGATGATCTTCCGCTCGCGCTGGTTCACCGCTTGCAGGCAGGTGTAGAGCGTCGTCGTCTTGCCCGAGCCGGTTGGACCGGTCACCAACACGATTCCGTCCGGTCGTCCGATGAGAGACCGAAGCGTCGTGTGATCGTCGTCCGCAAGACCCAAGGCGGCGAAACCCGGGAGCACCTGCTGTTGATCGAGCACGCGCATCACAATGCTCTCGCCGTGAAGCGTCGGCAGGGACGAGACCCGCAGATCGAAACGACGCCGGTCCACGGTCAGCTGGATGCGTCCATCCTGCGGGATCCGTTTCTCGGCGATGCTGAGGTTGGCCAGGATTTTCAACCGGGACACGATCGGCAGTTGGCGGGCCTTGGGCGGCGGAGGTCCTTCGATCAAGGCACCATCTATCCGGTAACGAAGTCGGAGTCGGCGAGCCTGCGGCTCGAGATGGATGTCGGAGGCGCGACGTTGGATGCCCTCGAGAATGAGCTGGTGAACGTCGGCGACGATGCGGGTATCGTCAGACCCTGGTGCGGTCGCGTCCAGTTGAGGCGGCGGTTGGGCCATGGAGTCGGCGGTGACTTCGAGCGCCGCGGCGATTACCTCCCGCGAGGCGAGGATGGGATGCACCGGTACGCCGAGGCGAAACGCCAGATCGCCGATCCCCTCCCCTTCCTCGTCTACCACGGCAACCGCGTAGCCGCCATCGGTCGTGCGCCGGAGCGGCAGGAGACGATGGCGACGGAGGAAGTCTCGCGGCGCCACCTCGCCGGGCGTCCCGCCGAAATCGGACCGCGAAGGATCCGAAGCGGGGGCGGAAGCAAGCGAAGCGCGAGGCGTTGCCATGGCATCACGTTGCCGGCTGCGGGGAACGATGGCTCCACCGCAGTCACCCAGATTTGTGGGGCTGGCGACCGCTGACCGCCCGGGCGGTAGCGCTTACTTGGGCGCGAGACTGAGGAGGAACTCGGCGTTGGACTTCGTCTTCTTGAGTCGCGTGATGAGCATCTCCATCGACTCGATCGGGCCGAGACCCTGCATCGCCCGGCGCAGGCCGTAGATGCGCTGTAGCTCCTCCGGATGGTAGATGAGTTCCTCTTTGCGGGTGCCCGAGCGATCGATGTTGATCGCCGGGAAAATCCGCCGCTCGACGAGGCCGCGATCGAGGTGGAGCTCGCTGTTGCCGGTGCCCTTGAATTCCTCGAAGATGATTTCGTCCATCCGGCTGCCCGTGTCGATCAAGGCGCTGGCGATGATCGTGAGGCTGCCGCCGCCCTCGATGTTGCGGGCCGAACCGAAGAAGCGCTTGGGCTTCTGCAGCGCGTTGGACTCGAGGCCGCCGGACATCGTCTTGCCCTGGTTGCCAGCGAGCGCGTTGTACGCACGGGCGAGCCGGGTGATCGAATCGAGCAGAATCACAACGTGCTCGCCCTGTTCGATGCGCCGCCGGGCGTTCTCGATCACCATCTCGGCGCAGTGCACGTGACTCTCCGGGGTTTCGTCGAAGGTCGAGGAGACCACCTCGCCCTTGGTGTGCCGGCGAAAATCCGTCACTTCCTCGGGCCGCTCGTCGATGAGCAGGAGGATGAGCTTCACCTCCGGGCTGTTCTCCGAAATCGAGTTGGCGATATTCTGGAGCAGGATAGTCTTGCCGGTGCGGGGCGGCGCCACAATCAGGCCGCGCTGGCCGAAGCCGATGGGCGTGAGGATGTCGACCGCCCGCATCGAGACGTCCTTCGGGTGAATCTCGGGCGCCTCAAGGAGGATGCGCTTCAGCGGATAATAGGGAATCAGTTCCTCGAAGGGTGTGACCTTGGAAATCTCCTCCGGCGCGCCGCCCATGACGGTGTCGATGCGCACCACGGAGGGACAGCGTTCGCCCTCCTGGGGCGCCTGGATGACAACCTCCACGCGATGGCCGCGCTTGAGGCCGAAGTGCTTCATCAAGCTTTCCGGCAGGTAGGGATCCTCGGGATACAGGCGATAGTTGACGTGTTCGTGGACGACGAAGGCGCCGCGATCGGTGACATCGATGTAGCCGCGATCCCGAAGTGGGCGCTTGCGGGCCGTCAGCAGCTTGAAGATTTCCACCAGCAACTGGCGGCGGTTGGGCGCACCCTCGAACGGAACGCCCGCGGTACGCGCGAACTGGGTGAGCTCACCCAGCGGCATCGCGTAAATTTCATGCAGCCACAGGGCCGGCTCATCGCCAGATGAAAGATCCCGGGCGAGCGCCTCAAGTGCGGCGAGGTCGTTGAAACGGGAAGGATTCGGCAGATCGCCAAAAACCGGGGTGTTGCTCGGCGGGGGTGGCTGAGGGGGATGCTGTTCGCGCGGCCCGCCGCCGCTTTGTCCCCCACCACCGGGTTGCCAATGGCCACCGCCACCGCCACCACCACCGAACCGGCCGCGCTTGCGTTTGCCGTGTTTCCAGAAGCCGCGATCTTGCTGCCCTTGCTGCCCTTGCTGCCCCTGCTGTCCGGGGTGGCCTTGCGATCCTTGATGAGACGGACGATCACCCCGATATCCCGGTTGGAAACCCTTGGCCGGCTGGCCACCGCCACCTTGAGGCGATGCCTCGCTCGACTCCGACTCGGACCGGGGTTCAGATTGGGGCGCCGGGGATGGCTCGAACAAGTCGCGCTTCGTCGGGGCCGAATCCATCCGCGGTTCTGGACGAGGCTCGCTTTCGCGGACCGGAGCAGGCGCGGGTGCGGGAGGCGGTGCAGAAGAACAGACGGGCGCCGGGGCTTCTCTGACCTCGCTGGGAGCCGACTCTCGGGCTTCTCGCTTCTCCGCCTTCTCCTTCCGCGGCTTTTCGGCCTTCTCGGCCTTGGGCTTGGTGGCGCGTGGGCGACGGAGTTTCTTGGCGTCGCCGGTGTTGGCGTCGTCGGAGTCAGGAGTGGGTGCCATGTCGAATTGTTCGGAAAAGATGCGGCTAGGGAATCAGGCGCGCGAAGGGAGACGGTTTCCAGCAGCCGTGAGGGCGTCGGCCAAGCGATTGACTTCGGCGTGGAGGAACTCGGGTGAACCCTCATTCCAAAGGACGAAGTCGGAACGCTCGATCTTTCGCGCCAACGGCAATTGCTTGGAGATTCGCTGCCCGGCGAGCCCGCGCGGAAGGCCGCGTTGCTCCAGTCGGGCGAGCTGCTGTCCCGGAGCACAGGCCACGCATACCGTGAAATCAAACCAATTTTCCAAACCCTTCTCGAACAACAAGGGAACTTCGACCGCCCAATTCGCCTGCGGGTCCGCGTCGAAGGCCGCGCGCCAGGCCGCAAACACCCTGGGGTGGACCAGGGCCTCGAGCCATTCGCGGTCGCCATCGTTGGAAAACACCCGAGCCGCGACGGCCGACCGATCAATGGTGCCGTCACGACCAAGCACGGCAGGACCGAATCGAGCCGTCAGGGCGGCGATGACGGTGGGATCAGTCATCACTTGGTCGCGCACAATGCCGTCGGAATCGAGCCGTCGAAATCCCCGCTGTTCCAGCAGTCGGGTCACCGTCGACTTTCCGCAACCCAGCCCGCCCGTAATCCCCGCAATCATGTTTCCGTAGTGTCCACCGACCTTTGGGCTTGCGACCGAATTCCTCAAAATCTTAATCGAGCGAGTGCTTCGCTAACTGCCGAATGCAACCGCAGCTGCGCTCGTTGTCCAATCCAGCGCTGGCCATGTTTCCCCCGTTTATACCAAAAATGCCCCTGCGGTGGCGTCGTTTGTGGAGGCGAAGTTTGCGGTGATGTAACCGGGCGCGAGCCTGACGTGGCTGCGGCGGATATTCGAGGACATCGAGACTCTCTTCGCGGGGCGCCATCCCGATTACGCGGCCGTCGATCTGCGCTATCACGATTTGGAGCACACGCTGCAGGCGACGGTTTGCCTCGTGTTGCTGCTGGAAGGCCGGCACGCCGCCGGCGTGGAGCCGAGAGTGGATCCCCGCCAGTTCGAACTGGCCGTCTCCGCGGCCCTGATACACGACTCGGGCTACCTGAAACTTAGGTCCGATAATGTCGGAACCGGCGCGAGATATACCTTCTGCAGCGTTTTGCGGAGCTGCGCCTTCACCGCTTCCTATTTGCCCGTCCTGGGGGCGAATGAAGTGGAGGCTGTGCTCGGCGCCATCAATGGCACGGGACCGGCCAAGGAAATCAGCCAGCTCCATTTCCGCGATCCCGTCGAACGGGTGATCGGCTGTGCGCTGACGACCGCCGATTATCTCGGGCAGATGGCGGCAGCCGACTATCCCGACGAATTGGAAATCATGTTTCAAGAGTTTCACGAATCGGACAACTTTATCCACCTACCGGCCTCGCGCCGGGTCTTCAAATCGGCGCAGGAGTTGATCGAGCGGACACCCGCGTTTTGGCAGAAATTTGTGCTGCGGAAGCTCGAGTGCGATTTTCAGGCTGTGTACCGTTTTCTAGCCCGACCCTATCCTCACGGTCCCAATCCTTACCTCGAGGCGGTCGAGCAGAACATGCTCATTATTAGGAACCGCGCCGCGAGCCTTCGCCGCCCCGCCTGAGCGGCTGGACGGCGGGTCTTCGGCGAGTTCCGAAGACCATGCTCGCAACAATTACTTCCGCCGCCCTGCAGGGAATCGACGCCGAGTTGGTTCATGTCGAGGTCAATGCGGGTGAAGCCGGCGAGCCCAAGCTCATCCTCGTCGGACTGCCGGACGCGGCGGTCAAGGAGTCGGATGACCGGGTCTTTTCGGCGCTCAGCAACAGCGGGTTCAAGGCCCCGCGAACCCGTACGACCATCAACCTGGCCCCGGGGAATCTGCGGAAGGAAGGCCCGATCTACGATCTCCCCATCGCGCTCGGTATCCTCGCGGCCACCCGCCAGCTCATCGCGGATGATCTCAACGATTGGCTCATCGCCGGCGAATTGAGCCTGTCCGGTGCCACGCGGCCGGTGCGCGGCGCCCTGGCCATGGCGCGGCTGGCCCGGACATTGGGCAAACGGGGCCTGCTTCTGCCCGGGATCTCGGCCGAGGAAGCCGCAATGGTGGAAGGGATCGCGGTGCACCGCGTCGATTCGCTGGATGTGGCAAAGCGTTTTCTTTCCGGGGAAATTGATCTCCCTCCCCTGCCCTTGTCGCGCCGCGTCGCCGGGCCCTCCAACAGCGACGGCGTCGATTTCGCCGAAATCAAGGGCCAGCACGCGCTCCGACGCGCCGTGGAGGTCGCAGTGGGAGGAAATCACAACCTCCTGATGATTGGCCCACCGGGCTCGGGAAAATCGATGGTGGCAAAGCGGATCGCCTCGATCATGCCGGCCGCGACGCCGGAGGAGACGCTGGAAATCCTGAGCATTCACTCCGCCGCCGGCCGAACGATCAGCGGGGAAATGAACGGCGACACGCGGCCTTTCCGGGCCCCGCATCATACCGTTTCCGACGTCGCGCTGTTGGGCGGTGGGAGCATCCCCGGGCCGGGGGAAATCTCGCTGGCGCATCATGGTATCCTGTTTCTCGACGAGCTTCCGGAGTTCAAGCGATCGGCACTCGAAGTCCTGCGGCAGCCATTGGAGGACGGCCACGTGACGATCTCGCGAAGCGCGGGAAAGATCACCCTCCCGTGTGCGTTCATGCTCGTGGCGGCAATGAACCCCTGCCCCTGCGGCTATCTGGGCGATGCCCGCCATGAGTGCCGCTGCTCGCCGACGCAGATCCAACGCTACCGGGCGCGCATCAGCGGCCCCCTGCTCGACCGGATCGATCTCCATATTGAGGCGCCGGCGCTGACGATGACGGATCTGCGCTCGACGACGCCGGGCGAGGCCTCGGCTCCCCTGCGGCACCGCATTCAGGCCGCCCGCACATGGCAGCTGCAGCGCTTTGCCGGAACGCGGATCACCTCAAACGCGCGGATGACGCATGCGCAAATCCGGCGTCATTGTGGAATCGATTCCACTCTCGGTGACCTGCTCCAGCACGCCATGGAACAGCTTTCGCTTTCCGCCCGGGCGTATGATCGGATCCTTAAAGTGTCGCGCACCATCGCCGATCTCGCCGGCTCGGAGCGCATCCAGCAATCCCACCTGCTCGAAGCCATTCAGTATCGGAGTCTGGATCGGACTGTTTTTTACTAACCCCAGAAAAATCCTGCCGCACATCAGTCTCCCCCAGTCGGAAACGATGCAGCAGGAAATCGTGAAGCGCGCGAATGGACGCGACGATCTGCGGCTACCGCCCTTCGCCGATGTCTATGTCACCCCACCCGATCATGACCTGAGCTTTGCACGCGGAATTCTGGAATTACGACCGCACGCACGAAGCGCCCGGTCCGGGACAGGTCGCGCCACTTGAGGATGAACCGGACACCCAGGGAGCCGGAGTTGAGGAGGTACTTCCGCAGGGCGGCTCGGAAGCTTTCGCAAATGAAGAACGCCAGCACCAGCGTACTGCCCCGCCGCCCGGGATCCGAACAAAGACGGAGACGGAGTCGTTGCGCTCATCGAACCGCGAAGTATTTATTTGCCGGCAGGAATGCCCAAACCAACGCTTGCCACCTCACCGACCGATGCCCCTGAAAATAGTTCACTATAACGAGCCGGTATTGCGCACCAAGGGCGCGAAGGTCACCCAGTTCGACGCCGCCCTGATACAGTTGGCGGCTGAGATGGTGGAAACCATGCACGAGGCCTCCGGGATTGGCCTGGCCGCCCAGCAAATCGGAAGGGCCCTGCAACTCTGCGTCGTGGACCTGCGGGAATCAGACGCAGACTTCATCTGGGAACTCGACGGCGCACGCCCTCCGCTGGGCGTGTTCATGCCGCTCGTGCTGGCGAATCCCGAGGTTGCCGTTGCGCCCGGAACGCCGGTCTCGCTTTACGAGGAAGGCTGCCTGTCCTTTCCCGAAATCCGCGGCGATGTCGCTCGGCAGGAAAACATTACGGTGAAGTTTCGTGACGAGCACGGGGTGCCTCACCTCCTGCGTTGCGACGGGCTTTTTGCCCGGTGCCTCCAGCACGAGGTGGATCACCTCAACGGTGTGCTTTTCATCGAGCGGATGGACGCCAGGACGCGCGCCGCAATTGACCCAGTGATCAAAATCCTCGCCCGGGAAACGCTCGCCGCCCGAAAAAAGTAAACCGTCCGCCCGCGTTGGCCCATTCCTACCCGCCCCCCACACCTTCACCCAATCCATGACGCAAAAATTCGATGGCATGAACTACGCCCCGCAGGGCAAACCCAGCCCCGTGGTGCAGCCCGGCGAATTTGCGTTCGCCGCCGCGTTCCTCGAACACGGCCACATCTACGGGCAGTGCAACGGATTGATCGAGGCGGGCGCCGAGTTGAAATGGGTCTATGATCCCGACGCCCGCAAGGTGGAGGCCTTCCGCGCCAGGTTCCCTCACGTTAGAGTCGCCGCTTCGTTCGACGAGATCCTTGGCGACGGCGCCGTGAAACTGGTCGCGGCCGCCGCGGTTCCCTCCGAGCGGGGTCCGATCGGACTTCGCGTCATGGCCGCCGGGAAGGATTATTTCACCGACAAGACGCCATTTACCTCCCTCGCCCAGTTGGATGACGCCAAGTCCGCAGTCGCCCGGACAGGCCGCAAGTACGCAGTCTATTTTTCGGAGCGTCTCCATGTGGAAGCGGCCATGCATGCCACGGACCTCGTCGCCGGCGGCGCCATCGGCCGTGTGATCCAGGTGATTGGGCTCGGGCCGCATCGCCTGAGCAAGGCGAGTCGGCCGGCCTGGTTCTTCGAACGCGCGAAGTATGGCGGAATTCTCTGCGACATCGGCAGCCACCAGTTCGAACAGTTCCTGACCTACACCGGTGCCACGGACGCGACCGTGACCCAGGCCGCGGTGGGAAATTTCGCCAATCCGGACAAGCCGGAGTTCGAGGATTTCGGCGAGGCCTCCCTGCTGGGTGACAACGGAACCTCGAACTACATCCGGGTCGATTGGTTTACGCCGGATGGCCTGAGCACCTGGGGCGACGGGCGGACGGTGATCCTGGGCACGAAGGGTTACATCGAGTTGCGCAAGTATCTGGACGTGGCCCGCGATCGGACCGGCGACAACGTCTACATCGTCGACGACCGCGGCGAACGGCATGTGAACGTCAGCGGCAAGGTCGGGTTTCCCTTTTTCGGCCGGCTGATTCTCGACTGCCTGAACCGGACCGAAACCGCCATGACCCAGGCGCACATCTTCAAGTCGGCGGAGTTGTGCCTGCGGGCCCAGCTCGCAGCGCGCAAGATTGCCTGAGTTCGCGTTCGCCGGATTACTACCGAACGACCCACCCCGCTCATGCCATCCATTGCCACGCGCAAGGGCGACGACGGAACGACGAGCCTGCTCTACGGCCAGCGGGTGCCGAAGGATCATCCGCAGATCGAGGCGTTAGGGGCATGTGATGAACTGAACGTCGCCTTGGGGATGGCGAAGTCGCTGCTTCCGTCCGGGGCTGGTGAAACCGCCGTCCGCGGATTGATTTTGCGGATGCAGCGGAGCCTGGTGGCGCTGATGGGTGAGGTCGCGTGCGCCGAATCCGATGCGGAGCGGTACGCAGCCTCGAAGTTCGAGCGGATCACCCCCGCCGATCTCGCGTGCCTGGATGAGGCGCTGGCGATGCTCGAAGCGAAGGGACTCCGGTTTGACGGCTGGGCGACGCCGGGGGCGACGCCGCTGGCGGCCGCCTTCGATTTCGCCCGGACGACGGCGCGCCGGGCCGAGCGCCGCTTGTCGGGATTGTCCGCGCAGGGGCGTTCTCTTCGTCCGGTGGTGACCCAGTTCATCAACCGCGTCTCGGACGTCCTCTGGTTGCTGGCGCGTGACGCGGAATCCGTTCCCCCCGCGTGAGCAGGAAAGAGGTAGGGAAAACCGCGAAGGCCGCAACACGGCACGCTTGTTAACCCGGTGCTTTCGGCCCAACGTCGCCCATGGTCCTTGCCCTCGTCCTTATCGTCCTGGCTGCCGGCTGGCGGATCGTTGCCGTACACGTGCCGGAGCTTTCCAATTTTGCCCCGTTGATGGCCCTGACGTTTTGCGGCGCCGTCTATTTCCGCGATCGCCGGCTCTGGCTGGTGCCGTTTGCGGCGCTGCTGCTCTCCGACCTCTATCTCGATCACTACCACGCGGTGAATTACCACGAGGGCTGGATGTGGCAGAGCGTCGTGGTTCGCGCCCTGTGCTTTGCCCTCGCGCTGCCGCTGGGGTTGTCGGTCGCCAAACAAAAGTCCTGGGTGAACCTGTTCAGCGGCAGCTTGGCCGCTTCCATCCTGTTCTATCTCGTGACCAACACCGATGCCTGGGTTCGCGATCCGTTGTATGTGAAATCCGCGGCGGGCTGGTGGCAGGCGATGACGATTGGGCATCCGGAATACCTGCCAACCCTCTTCTTTTTCCGAAACACCTTCGTCAGCGATCTCCTCTTCACGGGCATCTTTGCGTTCGCGATGGAACGTGGCGCCCAGCGCGCCGGCCGGATGAGCCTCCTCAACCGCCGGCTGGAAGCCTAGAGCAGGTCGGCCGCGAGTTCCGCCAGCTTGGAACGCTCGCCCTTGGTGAGCTTGACGTGCGCGGCGATCGCCTGGCCTTTCATCCGGTTGTAGCAATAGACGAGCCCGTTGCTGCGGGCATCGACATAGGGATTGTCGATCTGGGTCGGGTCGCCGATCAGGACGATCTTGGAACCTTCGGAAATGCGGGTGATGACCGTCTTCACCTCGTGCGGCGTAAGCTGCTGGGCCTCGTCGAGGATGAAGAAACGCCGCGCGATCGAACGACCGCGGATAAAGGCCAGGGCCTCGATTTCGACGAGGCCGCTCTTAAGCAGGCGCTCGTAGGGTTTGACGACCGAGTGCGCGTGGGAATGAGCATGCGGGTGCGCCTGCGCGTGCGCCGCAACCGCATGGCTCCCGTGATTGTGCCTCTTTTTCGAGACCTTCTTGGCGGCGAACTGCGGTTCCTTCTGAGGTTTCGAGGGAATCAACACCTCTAGCGCATCGTGATAAGGCTGAAGCCACGGCTTCATCTTCTCCTCGAGCGAGCCCGGGAGAAACCCGATGTCCTTGCCGAGTGCGATCACCGGGCGGGAAATGGAGACGCCGTCGTAGTGGGAGTTTTCCTCGTGCGTCTGGTGCAGGGCGCAGACCGTCGAGAGCAGCGTCTTGCCCGTGCCCGCCTTCCCGTAGCACGTGAGCAGGTGGATGCTGTCATCCAGCAACGCATCCATGAAGAACTGCTGCTCGAGATTGCGGGCGCGAATGGGGATGCCGCCGGGGGCCTTGACGTAATCCGGCAGCTTGAGGCGGCGCACGATGCCATCGCCGTAATAACGCGCCGGCATCGTCTTGCCCTCGCTGGAACGGAGGAGGACGTATTCGTTCTGGTAGAGCGGCTGGGCTGCGGCGGCCTTGAGTTCAAAGGCGCCCTCCGAGCAGAACCGCTGCAGATCATAGATGTCGACCGCCAGCTCGCAGTAGCTGGCCTCGTCGTCGGTCTCGGGGACCTTGTCGTTCAGGTAGTCCTCGGACTCCAGCCCGACCGCGCGGGCCTTGAGCTGCACGTTGACGTCCTTGGTGACGAGAATCGTCGGCGGCGGATAACGCTCCTGGACGAACAATGCCGCGGCGATGATGCGATTATCCTTCTTCGTGAGATCGGGAAGGATCGCCCGCAGGCGATCCATCGCGGGCGAGCGCTTTTCCGGATCCGCAAGGTACGGATTGATGATGATCGAAAGCGTCCCGCCGGTATCGAGATCGACGCCCTCGTGCATCGCGCGCGCGTCGGGCAGGAGTTCCTGGAGGATACGGTGCACCCGCCGGGCATTGCGCCCGCGCTCGGTGGATTGCTCGCCCTTGATGCCGTCGAGTTCCTCGAGCACTTCGACCGGGATGGCGAGGTTGTTGTCCTGGAACTTGAAAATGGACTGGGGGTCGTGAAGCAGGACGTTCGTGTCGAGCACGAAGGTCTTCACTTTAGCCGATACCCTGATCCTCGAAATGGGGGCAGTCGCCCCGCGCAGGTTTTCCATCGATGGGAAGATTTGCGTGGAATGAGCAACGGCTTTCCGGCAATGTCGATGCCAGACTCGGGCGCGGCGCGAATTCTCATTCCCGGTGACGATTGCGTGACGAAATTATTTTCGGCGTCACACGTTTGACGGCCACCGGGCGCCGCGGTTTCAGGCTCGCGTGAGGACGGTGAATGCTGTTCACCGCTCGTCGGTGTTGCGATGAACCTCGAACAAATCAAGCAGGCCCTGCTCGAATCCTACCGCAGCGACGGCGGGATCAATCACCTCGATGGCAGCAACCTGCCGTCGCAGGCGTCGGTCAACCAGCTGGCCGAGGACTGCATGCACCTGCTCTTTCCCGGCTACTTCGAGGAGTCAGGCCTGTCGGTTGGCGAATTGCCCGCCCACGTCGAGCGCACGCTGATCCGCATCGATCGCCGGCTCGCCGCGGAGTTGGAAAAGTGCCTTCGGTTTGCGGGCGTGGCCGACGCCGGCCCGAAGGCGCGCGAACACACCACCGCCATGCTGGTGCAGTTTCCCGAGTTGCGGAAACTCATCCGCACCGATGTGGAGGCGGCCTATCAGGGCGACCCCGCCGCGCGGAGCGTGGAGGAGATCATCCTCGCCTACCCCTGCGTGCTGGTCATCTCGCTGCAGCGGCTCGCGCACGTCCTCTATCACCTCGGCGTGCCGCTGCTGCCGCGCATGCTCACGGAATACGGCCACGAGCGCACGGGCTGCGACATTCATCCGGGCGCGCGGCTCGGGACGCACTTCTTCATCGATCACTGCACCGGCGTCGTCATCGGCGAGACCGCAACCGTCGGCCGGCATGTGAAGTTGTATCAGGGCGTCACCCTGGGAGCGAAATCCTTCGAGGTCGATGACCACGGGCAGCCGATCAAGGGCGTCAAGCGGCACCCGGACATCGGCGACCATGTGACGATTTACGCCCACGCCACGATTCTCGGCGGAGAGACCCGCGTCGGGGAGCATTCGATCATCGGCTCCAACGTCTGGCTGATGCGCTCCATCCCCGCGGAGTCGGTGGCGTACTTCAAAGCCGACAACCTTATCGTCCGGTCCCGCCACAAGAAGGACGGTCTGGTCGAGAACGCCGCCGCGCCCGCGCACGAGCACGAGTGGGAGATTTGAGCGCGCCGGTCAGGCGGCGCCCCCCGGACCTTGCAGGCCCAACTGCTGGGAGACGGCGACGCACAGTCCGACAAACGTTTCCCCCGCGAGGGCGAGCCGGCGGCCCTTGAGATGCGCGACACCCCAGTGCCGGCGCAGCTTGCGCGGTCCGAGCGGGACCGAGACGAGCATCCCGCTCTCGAGTTCCGGTCGTGCGATCCACGGGGCGAGCACGCCGGCGCCGATGCCGATCTTCACCAGTTCCTTGATCGCCTCCATGCTGCCGAGCTCGATCACATTGGCCAGGGTGAGCTTTTCCTCGCGGAAATAGTCGTTCACCAGCCGGAACGTGTAACTGGATTTGTTATACAGCACGCGGGTTTCGCCCTCGATGCTCTCGCGCGGGGCGCGGCCGGCCTTCGCCCACGGATGCAGCGGCGCGACGAGGAAGCGCAGTTCGTCCTGGAACAGCGGCACGAAGGTGAACTCCGCCAGCACCGGAGTCGGCGGCTCGACCACCAGCGCTGAGGGTGGTATTTCCGTTTTCCTCTGACCATCTCCACCTGCGGGAATGGCCGCGCGCGGCCGGCATCGATCCGGATCGCGACGTGCGCATCGTGATGGTGCCGCCAGCCCAGATGTTCCGGCACCTCGCGGGGGGCACGATCAATGGCTATTATGCCAGCGAGCCCTGGAACTCGGTGGCGGTTCAAGCGGGGACCGGCTGGTGCCCGGTCACCAGCGCGGTTCAGCATCCGGGGCACGTCGAGAAGGTGTTGATCGTCACCCGCCGCTACGCCGAGGCCCGATCCTCCGAGCATGCCGCCATCGTTGCGGCGCTCGCCGAAGCCTGCGTCTGGTGCGACGAACCGTCGAACCGCGAATCGCTGGCCGGGCTGCTGGGGCGCCCCGAATATCTGAATGTTCCGGAGGCCGCGCTCACGCCGGGCCTGCTCGGTCACTTCAACTGCGGCCAGGGGCGAGTCGACGACGCGCCGTTTGTCATCTTCCACCGCGGTGACGCCAACGTTCCGGCCGTGGCTAAGGCCCTGGTGCTGCAACGTGCCTTCGGCGCCGCCGGCCTGATTCCGGCCGCGGCGGTCAACGACGCCGGGCTGCCCGGCCGCCTTTTCCGGGAAGATCTTCACCGGTTTAGCCTGCAAACTTCCCGCCCGAGCCAGGCGCTCGCCTCGTCCGACGCTCGCGACCATCGCAAGGCAGGGTGAGGGTCGGCTCCAGTTTCCGATCGCCTCCCATTGAGGGGGATATTGGTCGGGCCTGCCGCCGAGCGGCAGCCCTCCACCAACCGTCTGCGACACCCTTGGGGTGGCAACGAGCGCCAGCGAGTTGATGGCGGGTCGCTGCACTCGCGGGCGCCGTTCGACGCCCGCTCAAATATAATACATCTCCGTCGGATTCTTCGATGAGAGTTGATCGAGCGTGTAGCTCTTGGTCTTGGCGATCAGGGCCTGGCCCACATCGTCCCAGACTTGCTTGAGCCGGCGGCCGCTGCGGCCTTCGAAGTTTCCGCTCAGGTGCAGGCAGTGGCCTTCCACCGCCACGAGGATGTCGTATAGCGAAATATCCTCCGGCGACTGGGCGAGCGCATAGCCTCCGTGGTTGCCTCGGCGACTGGTGATGAGGCCGTGGTCGCGGAGCCGCAGGAGAATCTGCGCGAGGAAGTTGGCCGGCACCGACTCCGTCCGGGCCAGATGTTCGATCTGGGCCAGCACGCCCGAGCCGTGGAGGCGGGCGAGTTCCGCCATCACGCGGCAGGCGTAGTCGACTTTGACGGAGATCTTCACGGCCGGACTAGATGACGTAATCGCCGTTTTCGGATTTAACAGTCTCGCGCGGCGGCAGCAGCATCCCGGCGGCGACCGTCGCATTGGTGCCCTGCTCGATGAGGATGAAGGAGCCGGTCAGCCGATTCGTGCCGTAACCGTCGAACACGATCGGCTTCGCCGTCCGCAGGCGAATTTCCCCAATCGCATTCATCGCCAGCGCCTCGGGCTGGTCCTCGGTCTCCAAGGTCGCGACGTTGAGCTGGTTGACCAGCTCCGTCACGATCACCTGGACGGTGTGGGTCGTGTGCTTGAGAAAGTACTTCTTTCCCGCCTGGAGCGGGCGCGGATGCATCCAGCAAATCTCCGCGTGCAGTTCGGTGGTGCACCCGGGCAGGTAATCCGCCCCGATGATCATGCTGCCACGGCTGATGTCGATGTCGTCGGCGAGCACCAACGTGACGGACTGCGGACAGAAGGCTTCCTTCACCTTGCCGTCGTACGTCCAGATTTCCTTCACCGTCGTGACGACGCCGGCTGGCAGAGTCAGGACCTTCTGTCCCACGCGAACGATCCCGCCCGCAATCTGGCCGCTGAAGCCGCGGAAATCGTGGAGCGAGGCATCCGTCGGATTGTTCGGCCGGTTGACCCATTGCACCGGCAAGCGGAAACCCTGGAGATTCCAGTCGCTGGCGATGTGGACCGTCTCGAGGTGTCCGAGCAGGGTCGGCCCGACGTACCACGGGGTGTGAGGGGACGCATCGACGACGTTGTCGCCATTCAGCGCGCTCAGCGGGATGAATTTAACATCCTTGATGTCGAGCCGCGGCAGAAACTCCTCGAACTGGGCGCGAATCTCGAAGAAGCGCTGCTCGCTCCAGCCGACGAGGTCCATCTTGTTGACCGCGACCACGAGGTGCGGAATCCGCAGCAGCGACGCGATCGCGGTGTGGCGGCGGCTTTGCTCGATGACGCCGAGGCGCGCATCGACGAGGACGATCGACAGGTTGGCGTTGGACGCCCCCGTGACCATGTTGCGCGTATATTGGACGTGGCCCGGAGTATCGGCGATGATGAACTTCCGCCGCGGGGTCGCGAAATAGCGGTAGGCGACGTCGATCGTGATCCCCTGCTCCCGCTCGGCGCGCAGGCCGTCGGTGAGGTTGGCGAGGTTGATCTGTCCGCCACCGGTGATGTCGGCCGAGCGCTCCAGCGCCTCGATCTGATCTTCCATCAGGGATTTCGAGTCGTAGAGGAGCCGGCCAATGAGCGTGGACTTGCCGTCGTCGACGCTGCCACAGGTATTGAAGCGGAGGATGTCGATCGGGACGGTCACCGGAGGGGGAGGAGGCATGGAGGCTTCGGAAAACATTAGAAATAACCCGCCTTCTTGCGGTCTTCCATCGCGGCTTCGGAGGACTTGTCGTCAGCGCGAGAACCGCGCTCCGTCACTCGGGCGGCGGCAATTTCCGCGATGATGTCGCTGACCGTGGCGGCGGGCGATTCGACGCAGCCGGTGCTGATGATGTCGCCGATGGTGCGCACGCGAACGACAAGGTCGCGGACCTCCTCGCTGGGCTTGGGCGGAACGAGGTTGTTCACCGGCAGCCACTGGCCGCCGCGGCGGACGCACTGGCGGCGATGAGTAAAATAGATGCTCGGGACCTCGAGTTTCTCGCGCTGGATGTACTCCCAGACGTCCATCTCAGTCCAGTTGCTCAACGGGAACACGCGCATGTTCTCCCCGGGGTTGAGCCGGCCGTTGTAGAGATTCCAAATCTCGGGCCGCTGGTTCTTCGGATCCCATTGGCCGAAGGCGTCGCGGAAACTGAAGAAGCGTTCCTTGGCGCGGGCCTTCTCTTCGTCGCGGCGGGCGCCGCCGATGCAGCAGTCGAAACGAAACTCCTCGATCGCCGCGAGGAGCGTTGGGATCTGGAGACGATTCCGGCTGATCTCGCCCGCGGCGACGGTCGCGATGCCCTTGGCAATTGCCTCTTCCACCGTGCGGACGATGAGCCGGGCTCCGAGCTGCTTTGCGCGACGGTCGCGGAATTCGTTCAACTCCGGGAAGTGGTGGCCGGTGTCGACGTTGAGCAGCGGCATTGGGAGATCTGACGGGCGAAACGCCTTTTCGGCGAGGCGCAGGAGACAGATCGAATCCTTGCCGCCAGAGAACAGCAGGGCGGGACGCTCAAACTCACCCGCGACCTCGCGCATGATGTGAATGGCCTCGGTTTCGAGATGTTGAAGATGATCGAGATGGTAGCTGGTCATGACGCGATGGGACCGGTTACGAGCTGACCGCTTTCTTGCCCCAAGCCGCGTGGAGTCCGCACTCACGCTTCTCGTCGGCCTTCGCCGGATCAAAGTAATCCCATTCGTTGGGGAGCTTGTGCTCGGCGAGGTAGACCTCGAGTTCCGCATCGCTCCAATGGAAGAACGGACTCACCTTGAGCGCGCCGAAGTTTTCATCCGGCGAAACGATGTCGAGACCGGCCCGGTTCGGATTCTGAACCTTGCGAAGCGCCGTGATCCAGACCGACGGCGCGAGTTCCTTCATGCCACGTTGGAACGGCTCCAGTTTCATGACGGCGCTGAACTTCTTCAGGCCCTCCTCGTCCTCGGTCGTCGGGATCGGACCGTGAATCGCATCGCGATGCGCAGCCGTCATCTTCGGCAGAAAGGGCTTCAGGTTCAGCTTGAGCCGCACGCGGAGTTCCTCGGCGTGCTTATAGGTCGCGGGTCGGTTGTAACCGTGGTCGACCCAGAGAACAGGGATGTCCGGCTGCGCCTGCACGGCGAGATGGAGGATGGCCGCTTCAAAGGGCCTGAAATTGGTCGAAACCAGGGCTCGCCCCTTGGCTTCAGCCACGGCCCAGCGCACAATCTCCAGGGGAGACTGAGTGCGCAGTTGGGCATTCCAATGGGTCACGTCGGCAGGTGTCATTTCGATGGGAAAAGGAGGGTTCTAGGCATTGCCGTGAGCGGCGGCAAAACCGCAGAAAGGATTCGCCGCGATGGGGAACCCTAGTCTTGATCAACTGCTTTGCTCGATTCGGCGCCAGGTCATGTTCCAGGATTGAAGTTTGCCGTTAGCGCGTAAAGTTTAAAAGAAGTCATATCGAGTAAAGATGTCATGTTTGATTTAAAAAATAATACACCACAAACACTTAGTTCAGTCGAAGATGCTTCGGAGCGAGTTAATAAGGTGTCCGGGATGTTGTCTTACATCGATGTCGGGGCTGGTGATCCTGATCTGCTTTCCGTCAAGGCCCACCGCCTGATCTCGATCGCGGATATCGTCGCTTACGACACCGGTGTGAGTCCGGCGATCCTGGCCGTGGCGAATCCTGCCGCCGGGCGAATGGGGATCGAGCGGACGGGGGCTGCCTTCCCCTCGGCCGGCGTTCTGGCCCAGCTTCGTCCGGGTCAGACCGCCGTGTATTTGCTGGAGACCGATGCGGTCCGCCGTGGACCCGCCGCGGTCGCATCGGCAATTCGCGCCGGGCATTCGAGTGAATTTGTCCCCGGCGTGATGCTCCCCGGGGTTCAGGGCGCAATCCGGCCAGTCCACCGGCCGGCGATTCTTTTTCTCACGGGCCTCTCCGGGGCGGGCAAATCCACCCTCGCGAGCGGGCTCGAAGAGCGACTGGTGAACCGCGGCGTGCTCGCCACCGTCGTCGATGGCGATATCCTCCGTACCGGATTGAGCAGCAACCTCGGCTACACCTCCGAGGATCGGCAGGAAAACATCCGTCGCGCCTCCGAGCTGGCCCTGCATCTGGCGGCGGTTGGGGCGGTCGTAATCGTCGCGTTGATCTCCCCTTTTCGCGCTGACCGGGCGGCGGCGGCCGAGCGGGCGCGCGCGCGGGGAATTTCGTTTGCCGAAGTGTTCATCAACGCGCCTCTGGCCGTGTGCGAGCTGCGGGATCCGAAGAAGCTGTATCAGCGTGCGCGCGCCGGCCAGATCAAGTACTTCACCGGAATCGACTCACCCTATGAAGAGCCGCTGGCGCCGACGCTTGAACTCCACACCGATCGAGAAACGGTGGAAGAATCCATGAACAAGCTCACCGCTTTGGCACTCGGCCTGTGCTTCGCTCCTCCCGCCGCTGGGAACAACGCCGTATGAACGGGACCGTTTATCTGGTCGGAGCCGGGCCGGGGGATCCCGAGTTGATCACGCTGAAGGCGCAGCGCCTGCTGCAGCAGGCGGACGCGATCGTGCACGACTATCTGGTGCCGGACGAGATTCTCGCCCTGGCCCGGCCGGAGGCGGAAAGAATCTTCGTGGGAAAAAAAGGCGGCGGTTTCTGCTGCCCGCAGTCGAGCATCGAGGAAACGTTGATTCGTCTGGCCCGCGCCGGAAAGTCCGTGGTGCGACTCAAGGGCGGCGATCCCCTGGTCTTCGGTCGCGGCGGCGAGGAAGCGGAAGCGCTGCTGGCGGCGGGCATCACGTTCGAGATCGTGCCCGGCGTGACCTCGGCGCTGGCGGCGGGCGCCTATGCCGGCGTGCCCCTCACCCATCGCGCCCTGAGTTCCGCCGTCGTGTTCCTGACCGGCCACGAGGATCCGAACAAGCCGGGCTCCGCGATCCGCTGGGAAGATTATGGCCGGCTGCAGGCCACCCTCTGCGTTTACATGGGAATGAAAAACATGGAGAGCATCGCGCGACGGCTGCAGGACGGGGGCATGCCTCCGGAAACGCCGGTGGCGGTCGTCCAGGCCGCGACGACGAACGGTCACCGCCAGATGCTCGCGACCGTCGGAGACGTGGCGCTGCGGGCGGAGAGGGAAGGTTTCGGCGCGCCGGCGATTGTGATCATTGGCGCGGTGGCGGCCCTCGCGGATAAACTCGCGTGGTTCGAGACCGCGAAGGCGGCCAGTCTGTCGTCGTGATCATCGCGTTAATCGACAACGGCTCGATCGAGGCGGCCGCGCACCTGAATCTCCGCGTCGTGGCGGCCGCCCTTGGTTCGCGCGTGGCCCAGCCGGTGGTGGCCGTGTCGTGGCGGCACAGCGATCGCATCCCGGCAGCGCTGCTCGGAGGGCACGAGGCGCAGACCCTTCGTCCGTGGCTGCGATCGGCCCTCGCCGGGGGTGAACGCACTTTTCTGTTCGTGCCGTTTTTCGTCAGTGCGCAGGGCGCGATCGGATCGTCGTTGTTGACCGAGCTGGAAGCGCTGAAGCGCCAGTTTGGCGCCTTCGATTTTTCGTTCACCGAAGGGCTCGCGGCCCGGGATGCGATCGTGCCGATCGTGACCACGCGGGTTCGCGAATGCATCCGCGCCCAGGGCCTCCGAACGCCGTCCGTCATTGTGGTCGATCACGGCGGCCCTTCTCCGGCGTCCGCGGCGCTGCGAAATGATCTGGCGGATCGGATCCGGGTGGAGCTGGGGACGGAAATCGGACCCCTGGCGGCCGCTTCGATGGAGGGTGCAGAGCATCCGCACAATCGCCCGCTGCTGGCCGAACAGCTTGCTCATCCTGGATTCAACACCGGCGACGTCGTCATCGCCCCGTTGTTTCTTTCGCCCGGCCGTCATGCCGGAGCGGAGGGCGACCTCGCGCAGATTGCGATCGCCTCCGAAGCGAAGGCCGCTGCCCCGCTTCGGTGTCACTTCACCGAATTAATCGGGACGCATCCCTATGCCATCGAAGTGTTGTTTTCCGCGGTGATGGAGAATCTCGATCGGCGTTAAGACCGATTGCGGGACACATCCCTGAATCCGGACGAAAAAGAGGGCGGGCCGCCTTACCCCTAAAGCGACCCGCCCATTGCTTTCGTACTTACCCCAATTCTCCACCACTAAGCGGAGGAGAAATTAAAGCTCGCAGTAGGTAAGTATCGACCGGTCATAGTTCCAATTAAGGGAATGCTTTTTTGGCCGAAGACCTCAAAGGCCTACCTTGATACCCGTCAGCGAGATCATCCCAGTCTGACTCGGCCCGCGGTACGACGGCGCCATTTTTTGCAACGGCTTTTGTTTCGATTCGGTCCAAAGGCGGAGGAGCAGCTCAGCCAGATTCTTCATGCTGGTGCGCTTCAACCCTTCATGGAGCACGGCATCCTTGAAGGGCTGCACCACCGCGCTCCGCTCCTCGTAGTAACGCCATAATTCCTGGGCCAGCCTGTCTGCTGTAACGTGCACACTGTCAGCGGCTTTGGCGGCGGCCTGAAACTTTCCCTGCCAATGGTGTCTCTCATCTGGGTGGCGCTGCAGGTAATCGAAGACCCGCTGCTCGCATCGATTCAGGCTCATGGCTGAAACCCTGCGAAGCGAAAGTCGAAAAACAACTGCAAACCGGGTGCTTACGCCGGCGTTGCTTCCCAACCTGGCTAGTGTCTTATTCAGTTTAACTTCAGCTTACGCATATGTGGCAAAAATTCTCTGAACAAATTCCTGCGGTGATTCTCACTGCCTTGCTCGTCATTGGTGGCGCCTTCTGGGTCCATCAGCAGACCGTCAAGGAGCTGAGCGCGAGGCAGCAAACCGAACTCGCCCCCCTGCGGGAGCAGAACGACGCCTTGAAGGCGGCCACCGACGACAATCGCCGGCAGATCGAGGCCACGAACAAGCTCCTGCGCGAGGCGGTCGCCAAGCGCGAGGCGGACATGTTCCGCACCGATGAAGAGCTACAGAAGCTCAACGTCGAGCGGATGGACGCGCTGGCCGACGCGATCGCGAAGAAGATGCAACCGTTCAACCAGATGCCCAAGTCGCCGGAGGAAGCGGACAGGATGCAGAACGAGCAGGTCGACAAGGTGTCGGGCCGGATGACCGAGCGAATTCAGCCGATCCTCAGCGAAATGGCGAAGGATCAGAATCTCACCCGGGACTCGATCGAGCGTTACAGCCAGCGGATTTCGGATCAGGTGGGCAACGTCCTGACCGCCGAGCTCGCGAAGAACCAGCAGCTCAACAACAATCTCCAGCAGACCCAGGCGGTTGCGCAGGACGCGTTGAAAATCTCGCATGAGATCACCGCCCTTTATCTCAGCTCTGTGAAGGACCAGGGTCTAATCACCCGGCTTCTCACCCTGCCGGCGAATATCGTAAAGGACGCCGCAAGCCTCAGCATTGTCACGAGCAGCGACCGCAAACGGCTCGAGGAGCAACTCGTGGGCAAGATGACCGACATCGAGCGCCGGCTCACGGAGATCCAGGCGCAGGCGCCGTCAGCCAAGCCCGGGCCGCAACTCTCCTCGCCTCAGCGCCCCGCCGCGGAACCGACGAAGTAACGCCCGCAGCTTCCGAATCCCCAGTTCTTCAGCCACGCGATCATACCGCGTGGCTTTTGTTTTCCCCCTTTCCGCATGGCGACCTGTTCCCTTTTTCAACCCCTGCTGCTGGCGGTTGTCGCCCTGACCGGGGTATGCGGCCCCGGCTGCACCAAGCGCGGTACAGCCGTCGAGACTGGCAATCGCGAACAGATCCTTCACCTCGGCAATCTGTCGGAGCCGACCGATCTCGATCCGCACATCATCTCGAGCCAGCAGGACTTTCATATCGTCATGGCCTTCTTCGAGGGCCTGCTCCAATACGATCCGAAGACCAGCGAACCGATTCCGGCCGTGGCCGAGCGGTGGGAAGTGGCGGCGGATAATCTGACGTGGACGTTTCACCTGCGATCCACGGCCAAGTGGTCGAACGGCGACCCCGTGCAGGCCCATGATTTCGTCTTCGCCTACCAGCGGATGCTGATGCCGGCCCTGGGCGCGGAGTATGCCAGCATGCTGCACGCGCTGAAAAACGGGAAAGCGTTCCACACCGGCAAGATTACCGATCCCAACGCCATCGGAGTTCGGGCCGCGGACGATTATACCCTGGTCCTCACGCTGGAACATCCCGTCCCCTACCTCCCGACGATGATCTGCCACTCCGCCTGGTACCCGCTGCATCGTGCGACGGTCGAAACATTTGGCCGCATCGATCAGCGCGGCAGTCCGTGGACCCGGGCGGGCAACTTGGTTGGCAACGGCTACTTCACCCTCACCGAGTGGAAGCCCAACCAATTTATTCGCGGCACGAAGAGCCAGACCTACTGGGATCGCGACCACGTGAAGCTGAACGAGGTCTACTTCTACCCCATCGAGAGCGCAGACGCCGAGGAGCGGAGCTTTCGGTCCGGCCAGTTGCACGTCACGAGCACGATTCCGACCTCGAAGGTCGCCGTCTACAAGGCGGAGCAGAGCCCCTTCCTCGACCCGACCGTCCTGCTCGCGACCTACGTTTTCCGATTCAACGTCAACGTCCCGCCGCTCAACGACGCCCGCGTGCGCCGCGCCCTGGCGATGGCGATCGATCGCGAGGCCATTGCCCGCGATGTCGTCCGCGGCGGCCAGCTTCCAGCGGGTAATTTCTGTCCGCCCAATGTCGCCGGCTTCACGGCGACGGCCCACCTCAAGACCGACCTCGCCGCGGCCAAGGCCCTGCTCGCCGCGGCCGGATTTCCGCAAGGGCGCGGGTTTCCGAAGCTCGAGCTGCTCTTCAACACCAACGAGGGCCATCGCCAGATCGCCGAGGCCGTCCAGCAGATGTGGCGCACGAACCTCGGGCTCGACATCGGACTCTACAATCAGGAGGCCAAGGTCTGGAACGATTCGATGCGAACGCTCAACTACCAGATCGCACGGTTCGCCTGGGTGGGCGACTATCTCGACCCGAGCACGTTCCTCGACATCATGACGTCGGACAACGGCAACAACCAGACCGGCTGGAAGAACGCAGAATACGACCGCCTGATCGCCGAGGCGCGGGAAACATCCGACACCGCGAAGCGCTACGAACTTTATCAGCGCTGCGAGCAAATCCTCGTCGAGGAGTGTCCGTTGGCCCCCGTTTATTTTTATGCCCGCAACAACCTGCGGCGTCCCGAGGTGAAAGGTTGGTACGGCAACCTCCTCGACCACCATTCGCTCAAGGGCGTGCACCTTGACGCAGCGGCGGCTAGGTAAACGCGGATCTGAGCAAGACGCCGCGCAGGGGAACACCTCTCCGTCTGTCGGGACGCCACTCGCTCTCCCGCGCAGCCCCAGAGTGCCGAAATCACCGCAACGCGAGGTCGAAGCGCTTCACTTCCTTCACCGGCCATTTGGTGACCGTGAGGCCCTTGGCGCTGCGGCTGCTTAGCGGGACCGGAGCCAGGTCAAATTCCAATTCGCGAACCCGCGCACCGCTGCGGCCATCGATGAAGATCTGCAGTTTCTTGGGCATCTCCTTCTCCGTCTTGGCGACATCAAGATAGATCATCTTCGAACCCTCGGACTTGGCCAGCGGGTAAAGCTTGTCCCGGGACAGGCCGCCGATCTGGAAGCGCTTCGCGAAGGCCTTCCCGGACTCCTTGTCCTGGTATACCATCGTGTAGAAGTTCGGGTCGCCGTCCTTCGGAAACACGGTGCAGTGCAGGATCTCGCGGCCCATGAACACCTTGTCCGCGACCTTGGACACCTTGAGCGAGACGTCGCGCATGATGCAGAGCACGCTGTCGAGAATGGTGCAGTCCTGCACGAACTCGTGCTGCCGCCAGTTGAGGCCGATGAAGCCGTCCTCGCGGTTGACGTAGAGCCGCTGATTCGCGGAGACGACCTCGGACGCGTTGATCTGCTCGATCTCGTCGTACTGCGTCCGGCGCTTGATCCCCTTGCCGTACTTTTCCTGCAGCATCTCGAACCAGGCGATCGCGTAAGCCGTGAGGTTCTTCAGGTTCGTCTTCGTCGCCTTGATGCCTTCTTCGATTTTCTTCAGGGCCTCGTCGGCCTGGAAGCGGTTGTAGGCGGAGATGCGTTTAATCCGGATTTCCGTGAGCCGGGTGATGTCCTCGTCGGTGACAAGACGACGCAGTTGTTGAACGAAGGGCTTCAGGCCGTCGCGGATCTCCTCGAGGACGCTTTCCCAGGTCTTCGACTTCTCGATCCGCCGATAGATTCGCTCCTCGATGAAAATGCGCTCGATCGAATCCCAGTGCCATTGCTGCTCGAGCTCCTCGAGCTTGATCTCCAGCTCCTGCTTGAGGAGCTCCTTCGTCCGATCGACGGAGCGCTTGAGGATCTCGCGGACTCCGAGGAACTGCGGCTTGTCGTTCTCGATCACGCACGCGGCAGGCGCGAGGTTCTGCTGGCACCCGGTGAAGACGTAGAGCTGCTGGGTGACCTGATCCGGATCGCTGCCCTGCGGCAGGTGCACGAGAATCTCCACGGTGTCGGCAGTGTTGTCGTCCACGTGCCGGATCTTGATCTTGCCCTTGGCGTTGGCCGCGAGGATCGACTCGATCAACGACTCCGTCGTGGCGCCGAACGGAAGCTCGGTGATCGCGAGCAGGTATTTCGAGCGCTGCTCGATCTTTGCCCGGACTTTGACGCGTCCGCCGCGATCGCCGTCGTTGTACTCCGAAAAGTCTGCGGTGCCACCGGTCGCAAAGTCCGGGAGGATGCGAAACGTCTTTCCTTGAAGGTGATTGATCGCCGCACGGCAAAGATCGTTGAAGTTGTGAGGCAGGATGCGGGTCGAGAGGCCGACCGCGATACCCTCCGCACCGTCGAGCAGGACGAGCGGGAACTTGGCCGGCAGCGTGACCGGCTCACGGGCGCGGCCGTCATAGCTCATCTGCCAGGTGGTCGTCTTGGGATTGAAGAGCACGTCCTTCGCGAAATTCGTCAGGCGCGCCTCAATGTAACGCGGCGCTGCCGCCTCGTCGCCGGTGAGCGTGTTACCGAAGTTGCCCTGCGGCTCGATCAGGTAACCGCGCTGTCCCATGCCGACCAGCGCGGCGCCAATGGAGGCATCGCCGTGCGGGTGAAACCTCATCGTAGCTCCGACGACATTCGCCACCTTGTGGAAGCGTCCATCGTCCATTTCCCACAGGGTGTGGAGAATTCGCCGCTGCACCGGCTTGAGGCCGTCGTCGATGTGCGGGACCGCCCGATCGAGAATGACGTAGCTCGCGTATTCGAGGAACCAGCTTCGGTAACTCGTCGCGAGCGGGGAATCCTCATCCTGGACTTTTTTCCCGCCCCGGCGCGGCGGGGGCGGCAGCGCGACTTCACTTTCCGCGGGCGTCAGCACCGTTGGTTCGACGGCCGCCGCCGCGGGCTCCATCGGAACGTTACCCGCGGCCGGCGCTCCGTTCCCACCGACCAGCGGGGCGGCGGCATCGAGTGGCAATTCGGACTGTTCGGAGGTTTTAGCTACTTTCTTCTTCGGCATTGCGCGCGGGTGAACGGTGAATTCCGGACGCTGGCACGCGCAGGCGGCGCGTCAAGGGCCGGCGGCAATCCAGTGGCCAATGGGCACATCTCAGGATTCTGCCGTCAACCGTGGTTGGTAGTTCCGCCTTCAGGCGGAAGCATTGAGCCACTCGGATTCCGCCTGAAGGCGGGACTACCAGCAAGTGCCGGTCGGCAGCTGCAAGAAACCGCGATGCGCCCCGCTCCGACTCAATCTTTCCCACGCAGAACCTCGAGGGCCGCGGCCAGATCGGGATCCCGACCGATCCGAATATCTGCCAGTGTTCGCGTGACGATCACGTCGGGTTCGACCCCGTTCCCCTCGATCCTTCGTCCGCCCGGGGCCACGTAGTCCTCGCGGCTGAGCTGCAGTTCGCCGCCGCCCGGGAGGCGATGGAACCAGCTGGCGAGTACCGCTCCCGCCGTGCGCCGGCCGATCACTGTGGCGCGCTTGTGGTCTTGCAAGACCGCGGAGAATATTTCCGCGGCGCTGCCGGTGGCGCCTTCGACGAGGACGACGACTTTGCCTCGATAGCTCGCCGAGCCGATTTGCCAGGAGTTCTTGATCGAGCGCCCTCCGCCCCGGGGGGTGAAGGTGCCGCAGTCGACGCGCCGGTCGAAGAACTCGCCGATCGTGACCCCGAGGGAGAAGGTCTCTCCGCCCGGATTGCGCCGCAAATCGATCACCACGCCCGGAACATTCGCATGCTCCTGGAGCTGCCGGCCTAGCCAGCGGCGGTCGACGCCGTCGAAGGCATCGAAGCGGAGGTAGATGAAACCGTCCTCGAGCGGGCGCACCACCTGCCGCGACGCGGTCGAGAGCCGCGTCGCCCTGGGCGAGAGCGAGATAGGCCGATCACCGTCATCGATAAAATCCCAGCGGGCCTCCTCCCCTTCCTGCGGCCGAAAGTCGATTCGCGCGCCGAGGGGTTGACCGTTCCGGGCCACGACGATCCAGCCGGCCTTCACTCCCACGCGTTCCGCCGGGCTCTCGGGCAACACTTCCGTGACGACCCAGCAATTCTCGATGAACGCGAGACTGAAGCCGATGCGCACACGGACCTGCGTACGCCGTTCGCGGGCCTGGCGGGGCGTCAACACGTGGGTGTGACTGTCGTGCAGCAGCCCAAGCATTTCGTTGAGGACGAGGTAGAGTTCCTTCTCGTCACGCGCGGCGGCCACCCGCAGTCCGAAGGTTTCGGCGGTCTCCTCCCAATTCACGCCTTGGAACCTGGGATCATAGTGCTTGCGATTCACGAGATCCCAGACGGCGTGAAAGATGCGCAGGTTCCCGGCCGCCTGTGGCGCCTGGGCGACCGGGACATCCGCGAGGGAAACCCGGGTTCGAGGCAGCGTCGTGCACCCGGCTCCGGCCAGCAGCAGCAGCGCCAGCAGTCCGGTGGCAACCCGACGAATAGCCAATCCCATGACCGTACTCACGTCCGCGCCGGGAAAGATTTCAAATCTTGGACGGTCGCGGCGCGGGCCCCGTTCACACCTCGACCAGATCCTTTTCCACTTTCAGGTTGGCGATGATGAAGTCCTGCCGCTCGGGGGTGTTCTTGCCCATGAAGAAACTGAGCAGGTCGTCGCTGCTGAAGAGGTGCGCCAGGCTGACGGGCTCGAGCCGGATGTTCTCGCCGATGAAGTCCTTGAACTCGCCAGCGGAGATTTCCCCGAGGCCTTTGAAGCGCGTGATTTCATGGCTCGCCCCGAGTTGGGCAATGGCGGCCTGCTTCTCGGTCTCCGAGTAACAGTAGATCGTGCGCTTCTTGTTCCGCACCCGGAAGAGCGGCGTATCGAGAATGAAGAGATGCCCGTTGCGAATCAGATCGGGAAAGAACTGCAGGAAGAACGAAATGAGCAGCAGCCGGATGTGCATGCCGTCGACGTCCGCATCGGTCGCGATCACGACCTTGTTGTAGCGCAGGCCGTCGAGCCCCTCCTCGACATTCAGCGCGGACTGCAGGAGGTGAAATTCCTCGTTCTCGTAGATGACTTTCTTCGAAAGTCCGTAGGTGTTGAGCGGTTTGCCCTTCAAGGCGAAGACCGCCTGTGTCTGCACGTCGCGCGTCGCGGTCAGCGAACCCGCAGCGGAGTCGCCCTCGACGATAAAGATCGTGCTTTCCTCGTTGCGCTCCGATCGGTCGCCGAGGTGGACGCGGCAGTCGCGCAGCTTTCGATTGTGCAACGACGCCTTCTTGGCCCGCTCGCGCGCGAGGCTGCGAATGCCGGCGAGCTCCTTCCGCTCGCGCTCGTTCTCCTCGATCTTGTTCTTCAGGACCTCGGTCGTCGCCTTGTTCTTGTGCAGGTACGGGTCGAGCGACTGCTGCATGAACTTGCCGACAAACTCCTTCAGGCTCGGACCGTCGGGCCCGACATTCGCGGAGCCGAGCTTCGTCTTCGTCTGGGACTCGAACACCGGCTCCATCACGCGGACGGAAATCGCCGCATCGATCGACTGCCGCACGTCGGCCGCGTCGTAGTCCTTCTTGAAGAAATTGCGGATCGTGTCGACGAGCGCCTCGCGAAAGGCCGTCAGGTGCGTGCCGCCCATCGTGGTGTGCTGGCCGTTGACGAAGGAATAGTACTCCTCGCTGTAGTGCGCCCCATGGGTGAACGCGACCTCGATGTCCTCGCCCTCGAGGTGGACAATCGGATACAACGGCTCGCCGCTGAGGTTCTTCTGCAGCAGGTCGCGCAAGCCGTGCTCGGACTTGAACGCCTTGTCGTTGAACGTGAGCGTGAGGCCGCGGTTGAGAAAGGCGTAGTTCCAGAGCATGTCCTCGATGAACTCGGCCCGAAACCGGAAGTCCTTCCCGAAGAGCGACTCGTCGGGGACGAACTCGATCAGCGTCCCGTTGCGCTCCTCGCTTTTGGCAACCTTGTGCTCCTTCCGCAGCCGCCCCTTCTCGAATTCGACCAGCTTTGTCTGGCCATCGCGGAATGCCTGGGCGCGGTACTCGAGGGCGAGGGCGTTGACGGCTTTCTGGCCGACGCCGTTCAGGCCGACCGATTTCTGAAAGGTTTCGCTGTCGTACTTCGCGCCCGTGTTGATGATCGAGACGCAGTCGATCAGCTTGCCCAAAGGAATCCCGCGGCCGTAGTCGCGCACCCGGAGCATCCGTTCGTTGAGTTCGATCTCAATCTTGCGGCCGAAGCCCATCGTGAATTCGTCGATCGAGTTGTCGATCGTCTCCTTGAGGAGAACGTAGATGCCGTCCTCGGCGTGGGTTCCGTTGCCCAGTCGCCCGATGTACATCCCCGGTCGCAACCGGATGTGCTCGAGCGAGGAGAGAGTCTTGATGCT